>JAGNYR010000024.1 GCA_017984835.1 Flavobacterium sp.
AAAAAGCCAAATTCACAACAAACAGGGCTAAAACAATATATTTTTTCATTTATTAAAATTTTATATGCAAATAAATAAAAAAATCTAGCCATATTATTAAAAAATTTTATTTATTTGTTATTCTAAATTTATTAACCCAATTATTATGAAACAATTACGCATCTTACTATTGTTCGTTGCAACAATCACACTTTTTTCTTGTTCATCTGGTTCAGACGACGGAACTGGAGGAGGAGGAGGATCTTCAACTGCTTACACATCATTAACAATGATAAGCACAAAAACTACGGTTGCTGTTGGCGATTATATTACATATGTTTCTAAAGGAAACAATACAACTGATGTGTCTTCACAAGCAAAATTATACATTAACGGTGCTTTACAAATTGGAAACATTGTTCAAATGAATACCGCAGGTACTTTTGACGTTTACTCTACGTATGTAAATGCAAACAATGTAACACTTACTTCAAATACCATTCAAGTAAAAGTTTTGACTCCTATTAATTACACCAAAAGAGTACTTGTAGAAGACTTTACTGGAACATGGTGCGGATGGTGCCCTAGAGTTTCTTATGGCGCTGAACAAGTAGTTGCTCAAACTGATAAAGCAGAAATAGTTGCAATTCACCAAGGTTCTGATCCCTACAACATTAGCACAGGAAGTTACAGTGTAACAGGATATCCTACAGCTAATTTAAATAGAACTACCACTTGGGAATATCCAGAGCCTAGCAATGTAAATCAAGTTGTAGCGCTTACAAATGGTACAAATCCAAAATTAGGTGTGGCAATCAATTCAACTTTGGCAAATGGTTCGATCAGTGCAGATGTGAAAGTGAAATTTGGTTTTGACTTTACCAACCTAAAATTAGTAGTTTATGTAGTTGAAAACGGATTGATCTACAACCAAACCAATTACACAACGTACTATGGTGGTGGATCTGTTATCCCAAATTTTGTACACAATCATGTATTAAGAAAAATTGTTACGGATATTTCTGGTGATGTTATTACAGGAAACACCAATCAAAACGATGTTTACACGAAAAACTTTACGTTTGCAGTGCCTTCAAATGTTTCAAATTCTTCAAATTTAGATATTGTAGCCTTTGTAATAGATAGTACAGGAAAAGCAATCAATGTAAGAACTGGAGCTGTAGGAACGAATCAAACTTTCGAACAACTATAATCCATCAAAATAACCTAAAAAACCGCAAAGTGATTTGCGGTTTTTTTATATAAAAATGTCATTCCAATGAAAAAATCTTTTTACCTATTTACTCTAATTTCGAGCTTTTGTTTTGCTCAAAATACGGCGAATGAAACCATTCAAATAAACAAATTGCTCGACACATGGCACAAAGATGCTGCAGTTGCTAACTTCAATAATTATTTCGACGCATTAACAGACGATTCTATTTTTATTGGTACCGATGCCACCGAAAACTGGAATAAAACACAATTTCAAGCCTTTGCCAAACCCTATTTTGACAAAGGGAAAGCATGGAATTTTACCGCTCTGCAAAGAAATATTTATTTCTCAACCGATCGTTCAATGGCCTGGTTTGATGAATTACTCTCCACACAAATGAAAATTTGCAGAGGAAGTGGTGTTTTAATTAAAACTGAAAAGGGTTGGAGAATAAAACATTACGTGCTTTCGATGACAGTTCCAAACGACAACACCGATGCAGTAGTAAAAATAAAAGCGCCTATAGAAGACGCTTATATTGCTACTTTAAAAAAGTAATTATTTTATATTTTCGAGCATTTCTTTGGTAATGGATGCTAAATCAAATTGATGGTGCCATCCCCAATCAGTTCTTGCGCTAGAATCATCAATGGAAGCAGGCCAACTATCCGCAATTTTTTGTCTAAAATCAGATTGATAGGTGATCTTAAAATTGGGAAGGTGTTTCTTTATTTCTAAGGCAACTTCTTCTGGAGTAAAACTAACTCCAGCAAGGTTATAGGAAGAACGTATTTTTACCGAATCGGTGGGAGCTTGCATTATCTGTACCGTTGCATTGATTGCATCATCCATATACATCATTGGGAGTTTTGTATGTTCTGATAAAAAACATTCAAAACGACCTTTTTTCAATGCTTTGTGATAAATATCAACGGCATAATCTGTGGTTCCTCCACCTGGTTCAGTTGTCCAACTTATCAATCCAGGATATCGAATGCTTCGAACATCTACCCCATATTGATGGTGGTAATATTCACACCATCGCTCACCGGTTTGTTTTGAAATTCCATACACGGTAGTCGGTTCCATGATGGTATACTGCGGAGTGTTTTCTCTTGGAGTGGTCGGGCCAAAAACAGCAATACTTGAAGGCCAAAATATCTTTTTTATTTTTCCGGCTTTGGCCAAATTCAAGACATGGAACAACGAATTCATGTTCAAATCCCATGCAAAAGCAGGGTTTTTTTCTGCAGTAGCCGAAAGTAATGCGGCCATTAGATAAACATCTGTAATTTGATACTGCTCAACCAAGTGTTCAATTTGATTGTAATCCAATGCGTTCACAACTTCGAAAATTCCGTTGTTAACGATGTCGTTATTCAGTTTTCTAATATCTGATGCAATTACATTATCGTTTCCGTACTCTTTTCGAAGCCGATTTGTTAATTCGGTACCTATCTGTCCACAGGCGCCAATAATTAATATTTTAGTCATTTGTCTTGTTTGTTTGTTCATGCAAATATAACGTTTTCGTACAAGTCAAACTTTCAATTGGCATAAAATTTATTTTTGTAAAATGCAGGATTTTTTACCACTACTTTCACAAAATCTCTAAAACTATAGAGTACTTTTGTATCTTTGAAACGAAATCAAAAATTGTAATGAAATTAAAATTTTTATCTACTTTATTTTTCCTCTTTTTGTTGAGTTCTTGTCAAGATCATACCGAAGAACGTTTGGCAGATCAGAAAAAAGAAGCGCAAAAAAAAGAACTTATTTTTGCTAATATTAGTAAAGGTTGGGTCTTTTCAAACCCTCAATTGAGTCCGATAGCGCAAGCTAAAATCAACAATTGGATGGAATGGAGAGCTTTCATAACTGAAATCAATCAGAAACCAAAAAGTAGCATTGGTGCCTTTCAAAAAAAAGCCGCTATATTGTCTAAAAAAATAGTAGACCTCAACAACAACATCCCTTTAGAATTTAATAAACCACAAATTAGAAGTAGAATTACGGTTCTGACTACAAAAATCAAAGCGCTGGATTTATTCATTCACCTACAACAAATTCCGGACAAAAAAGTAGTTCAATTCATACAGGATAGCAACATCGAAATCATTTCATTGACATTGCAATTTGAAGAAATCGTGAAAAGAAGTCAAATTCAAAAAGAAGAGGGCGAGCCCGATTTTATCAAAATGAAAGACACCACCAGAGCCATTCCAACTCCCAACGAAGCCCGCATTCAATAACACCGAAATTTTTGTCTTTTGAGCAAATCAAAAATTCTTTCTATCTATTCAAAGTCGGCCCATGTACAGCAATTGGCTCTTGAGTTGCAAAACCGTGACACCAAAATAAATGTCAGAGGATTGATTGGTTCGTCCCTATCATTTGTAGTACAATCCGTATTTGAAAAAACGGAACTTCCGTTGCTTTTACTTTTCAATGACAAAGAAGAAGCGGCATACCACCTCAACGATTTGGAACAGCTCATCAATGACCAAGACGTACTTTTTTACCCCGGATCTTATAGACGTCCATATCAAATTGATGATATCGACAATGCCAACGTGTTGCTTCGTGCAGAAGTATTGAATAGAATAAATTCAAGGAAAAAACCAGCGATCATTGTTTCGTATGCGGAAGCCATTTTTGAAAAAGTAGTTACCCGAAAAGAACTTGAAAAAAATACCTTTAAAATTGCCGTTTCAGACAAATTAGCCATCGACTTTATCAATGAAGTCTTGTTTGAATACAACTTCAAACGGGTTGATTTTGTAACAGAACCCGGAGAATTTTCAGTAAGAGGAGGTATCGTAGATGTGTTTTCTTTTTCAAACGACAACCCTTACCGAATTGAATTTTTTGGAAATGAAGTGGACAGCATCCGTAGTTTTGATGTAGAAACGCAACTATCGGTTGAACGTCTCAAAAAAATTGCGATTATTCCCAATGTTGAAAATAAATTTTTTGAAGAAAACAGAGAAAGTTTTCTAGAATACATTCATGAAAAAACGGTGCTTTTTATACAGAACACCGATCTTTTAGTCCAACAATTGGACAAATCTTTTGAAAAATCGAAAGAAATATTTGAAAAATTATCGAAAGAAATCAAACATGCAGCGCCCGAAGAATTGTTCATCAACAAAGAACAATTTCTGAAAAAAGCACGCTACTTTTCGGTGGTCGAATTGAACAATACCCCTGTTTTTAATTGCAACAAAACACTTTCTTTTTCAATTAAACCCCAACCATCGTTCAACAAGCAGTTTGACTTATTGCTGCACAATCTTTCTGAAAATCATTTTCATGGAATCAAGAATTACCTGTTTTGTTCCAACGACAATCAGGCCGGTCGATTCAAAGAAATTTTTGAAGATATTGACGAAGAAAATCATGAAAATGCCATTCAAAAATATACAACTATTGTGTTGCCCCTTTTTGGCGGATTTATAGATGAAGAAAACCAAATTGCGTGTTATACAGATCATCAAATTTTTGAAAGATACCACAAATTCAGCATCAAAAACGGGTATTCCAAAAAACAAACCATCACGCTCAAAGAGCTTACATCACTCGCTGTGGGTGATTATGTAACCCATATTGATCACGGGATTGGTAAGTTTGGCGGCTTACAAAAAATTCAAGTAGAAGGCAAAACCCAAGAAGCCATTAAACTCGTTTATGCCGATAATGATATTGTGTATGTAAGCATCCATTCCTTACATAAAATAGCCAAATACAATGGGAAAGATGGAGCGCCTCCCAAAATATATAAATTGGGTTCGGGTGCCTGGAAAGCGTTAAAACAAAAAACAAAAGCACGTGTAAAACACATTGCATTCAATTTAATTCAGTTGTATGCCAAAAGACGATTGGAACGTGGGTTTTCTTGCAAACCAGACAGTTACCTTCAAAAAGAACTGGAGAGTTCGTTTATTTATGAAGACACCCCCGACCAAATAACTTCTACCCGCGATGTAAAAGCCGACATGGAAAACGATCGTCCGATGGACCGCCTCGTATGTGGTGATGTGGGTTTTGGAAAAACAGAGGTTGCCATCAGAGCGGCATTTAAAGCCGTAGATAACGGAAAACAAGTAGCTGTTTTAGTGCCAACAACCATATTGGCTTATCAACATTACCGAACCTTTACCGAACGACTCAAAGAAATGCCTGTTACCATAGGCTATCTCAACCGTTTCAGAACAGCCAAAGAAAAAACAGAAACACTCAAAGAACTTGCGGAAGGGAAACTCGACATCATCATTGGTACCCACCAACTGGTAAATAAAAATGTGCAATTCAAAGATTTAGGATTGCTCATCATTGACGAAGAACAAAAATTTGGTGTCAACGTAAAAGACAAACTAAAAACCATTTCTGCCAATGTGGATACCCTCACCTTAACGGCTACACCCATTCCACGAACCTTGCAATTTTCGTTGATGGCCGCCCGAGATTTGTCGGTCATTACTACCCCTCCCCCTAATAGATACCCCATCGAGACCAATGTGGTGGGATTTAATGAAGAGCTGATACGAGATGCTATTTCGTATGAAATTCAACGAAACGGACAAGTGTTTTTTATCAACAACCGCATTGAAAACATCAAAGAAGTGGCAGGAATGATCCAACGGTTGGTGCCCGACGCACGCGTAGGTATTGGCCACGGACAAATGGACGGAAAAAAACTAGAAGAGTTGATGTTGGCATTTATGAATGGGGATTTTGATGTCCTTGTGGCTACAACCATCATCGAAAGCGGACTCGATGTACCGAACGCCAACACGATTTTCATCAACAATGCCAACAATTTTGGATTGTCGGATTTGCATCAAATGCGCGGACGGGTGGGCAGAAGCAATAAAAAAGCGTTTTGTTATTTCATTACGCCACCTTATTCCGCCATGACTGAAGATGCACGCAAAAGAATACAAGCCTTGGAACAATTTAGTGAACTTGGAAGCGGGTTTAACATTGCCATGAAAGACCTTGAAATTAGAGGTGCTGGAGATCTTCTAGGTGGAGAACAAAGTGGATTTATCAATGATATTGGTTTTGATACCTATCAAAAAATCATGAACGAGGCCATCGACGAACTCAAAGAAAATGAATTCAAAGAATTGTACCCACAAGAAAACAATATTGAAACAAAACAATATGTAAAAGACCTTCAAATTGACACTGATTTTGAACTGTTGTTTCCAGACGAATACATCAACAACATTACCGAGCGACTCAACTTGTACAACGAATTGAGTGCCATCAAAGAGGAGAAAAACCTGCTCGAATTCGAGCAAAAACTTATCGACCGATTTGGACCGTTACCTAAACAAGCCATTTCATTGCTTAATTCCATTCGAATCAAGTGGCATGCTACCCAATTGGGAATTGAAAAATTAATCATGAAACAAGGCAAAATGCTTTGCTATTTTGTATCCGATCAACAAAGTGATTACTACCAAACCACCCATTTTGAAAAAGTACTTTTGTTTGTACAAAAACACCCGCAATTGTGTCGCATGAAAGAAAAACAAACGCCCAACGGTTTGCGCCTTTTACTCACATTTGAAAATGTAAAAAGCATCCACAAAGCCTTGGAGTGCATCGAAATGATTTAAACCCTTGACAAGACAAGCTAGTTAATTTTGAGACTAGTTTCTCACTACTTTAATCGTTGCCGTTTGGTTGTTTTCGAATTGAATTTTAAAGAAATACGTACCCGTTGCAAAAGACGAAAGGTCTACCGTAGTAGTCAAATCATTGAGTTGAGAACTGTACAACAATTGCCCCGTTAAGTTATACGCTTGTAGGTTTTTTAATGCCGTTTTTGACTCAATCGTTACCAAACCATTGCTCGGATTTGGATAGTATGAAAAATCGACATAGCCAAGATCTGCGACACCTAAATTAGGACTGCATGAAATGGTTGCCACAAACCCGGAATCTACAACTCCTTGATCGGAATAGAATTTGACTGTAAGCGATCCATCAGGTGCAGAAGAAGTAAAAGGACCCGGAATGGTTGCTCCAGTAAAACCACCGTTACTTAAATCGGTTGCAGCCGTAGAATTTCCATCATAAATATACAAATAATCGTAATCGACTTCTAATGAAAAAGCACTAAAAGTAAGCACAATGTTGTTGTTTGCTACATTGGGAATAATGGTGCGCACCACGGTTTCCATATTGGTGTAATCCCCTGTTGGTCCGCCAGAGTCACTAAATGTAATTCCTGAACAGAAATTGGCAGGAGTTACAAATATTTGCTTGCGCCCTCCTATAGAAAGTCCAGCAACACACTCTGGTGCTACTTCAAAAACGTAATAGGTATTTGGCAACAATGAAGTTGCTGTGTAAGAAGCCATACTCACTGTATTCCAGGTGCCCGGTGTTGAGTTAAAAGGATACACGCGGGCTTTCCAACTTGAAAAAGTACCGGCATCGGTCCAAGTTAATGTAGCCGAAGTCGCTGATGGGTAGGTAACCGCAATTTGAGAAACGGTATTGATGCAGGTATTAACACAATCTGTACTTAAACAAGTTCCCGAGTTGACTGCATTTAAAATAGCATTCTTGGGTTGTGTTCCAAATCCATTATTGAATTTTATTCCCACGCCACTTACCAAATGACAATAACTCATAATAGTCCCTTTTACAGTTGGAGACGGAATGGTTGGCGGATTCGTCATGCAGGAATAACCTTCAGCAGAAGATCCAATAGCAGACGGCGCACAATTGTCAATAGCCGAATTGTTTCCGTTCCAAATGCAAGCGTGCGTATGGGGTGACCCTAATAAATGACCAAATTCGTGCGTGATTACTTCAATCGTCCAAGAGTAAGTAAGCACTTGTGAATAGGCTGTGGTAACATCCGAATAACTGAAATTATCTTGAGAACACAAACCGTTGATGTTTACAGCAACACCGCCTAATCCTCCTGGATCAATTCCAACTAATTGGCCGACATCGCCATTAAAAACGGGGCGAACCTCGTTGAATTTGAACAAATAAGCAGACGAAGAAGTACCAATTCCTTCATAAGGATCTTGGGTCGTCCAAATGAACAGTGACTTTAATGACACCGTGATCCCGTCGTTGGCATACAATGTTTGAACATTGTTAAACACCGAGGTCATCCAATTGGTTGTATTGGTTGTGCTGCTGCCGTTGGCCGTGTATAAATTATTATCCATTTCAAAATACATGGTTACACAACGTGTACTTTGGGCATTTCGTTCGGATGACGGTTCGTTTGTATTCACTTTCATGTTTTCATCATCTTTAAATCCGCAGTTAAAATCATTGCTGATTTTTAAATGGGCATCACCAAAAATGATGTAATCAGAATTGGGGTTGTTTTTTTCGGTGGTCCCGATGATGACGTTGGCATATTGATCGTTTGAAAACATCCCATTTATTTCATTGTCAAAAAAGTTGAAGGTTGCAACGGAAGTGTAATCCCCTTTTACAATCCCTCGGTAGTAAACGCCTTTTTTATAGTCAATGTTTTTCTGTTTGTCGGTGTCAATTTGAAACCCTTCTGCAAATAAATTTACTTTATATAAATCCACAAGCACGGTAGTTCCGTTATAAGGAATTGCAATTTCTATGGTTTCTGGCTGATTGGTTAGTACCGATTGAAGGCTGTTGGTATTGAGAGTTGCGTAGGTAGCATTCGCAACGTATTCATTTAATGAAGTTCGTGGAGTTGCCAACACCGTAAAGGGTGAAACACGCGTAAAACTTGTTTTTGCCACTTCGTATGCACGTACCTTTTCCCCTATTTCGTGTTGAGAAAACAGAATGAATGAACTTAAGAAGGCAATGACTGTAAAAACTTTTTTCATAAAATAAATTATTTGCTGCAAGTGAAACTTGGTGCACAACTGCTTGTTGTATTGGAAACAAAAATAGTGCTTTTTATACTTTATTGAAAATAAAAAAAAGCATCTTCAATGTGTTCGATACTGAATTCTTTTTCATCTTTACTGATGGCAATGATATCAAAGCGAACCGATGCATCGATGTCATTCGAAAGTACATATTCGTTGATGGCTTTGACCAACAGATTGATTTTTTTGGGCTTTACAAAATCTTGTGGCAAACCAAATGCCAGCGACGATCTTGTTTTTACTTCCACAACGGCTAAGACTTCTTCTTTGAGGGCAATGATATCGACCTCTGCCTTTTGAAAAGTCCAATTGGTCTCAAGGATTTCATACCCTGCTTTTTTCAAAAAAGCAACGGCTAATTCCTCTCCCCTTTTTCCTAGTTCGTTATGAGCTGCCATTAGAAAAGTGTCGGTTATTCAAATACAACGTTGCTTTCCAAACTATTGACCTCCATGGATATTTGTCGCCCAAAAATAAGCGCGCGATTGTCTGCCATGTGACCCGCTGGAAAATTATATATAATAGGAATGTTGTATTTTTTGGTTACATCGTCAATGATTTCTATGGCGTTTTTACCCCATGGAATTTCGTTGTCTTTCATTTTGGTCATGCCGCCAACAATGATTCCTTTCAAACTTTCCAAACATCCGTTTCGTTTCAAATTCATCATCATACGATCCATGTGATATAAATATTCATCCAAATCTTCCATAAATAAGATTTTATCGGTACAATCAATAGCCGACTCAGATCCAAACAAACTGTATAAAATTGAAAGATTTCCGCCTACCAATTCCCCTTTTGCTACTCCTAAACGATTCATGTTCTCGCAAGGGAGTTTGTACTGTAACGGCTCGCCAAAAAGAGCCTTTCTCAAGGTTTCTTTGGCTTCTTGAGAAGCCTTTGCGCTTACCGGCATAATTCCGTGAATTGAGGCATAACCAAGTGTATTCAAATGACTGTGCAAAACCGTCACATCGCTAAACCCGATGATCCATTTGGGGTGCTCTTTGAATTTTGAAAAATCGAGCAAATCAATCATGCGAATCGTTCCATAACCTCCTCTTACACACCAAATGGCTTTGATGTTGGGATTGTCTAGTTGGGCTTGAAAATCGGCGGCGCGTTGTTCATCTGTTCCTGCAAGTTGGTTGTGATCGAGTCCGATCGTGTTGCCAATCACTACCTCTAATCCCCAATTTTTTAGCCAAGAAATAGCAGGTTGTAAGTTGTCTTCTATGTTTTTTCTAGCTGTAGCAACGATGGCAATGGTATCGCCTTTTTGAAGGTAGGGTGGTGTGATCATGTTTTTTTGAGCTTGACAATTGGATGCAAATAAAATAATTAGCAATAACTTTTGAACTATTTTCTTCATTTAAATTTCGGCATATTTTTTCAAATATAATAAATAAAGTTTAAAAAGTGCTTCCCCTAGCCCTGGTAGCAGTGGAAATCCTTTTTTGAGAGGGCTGTTGAGCGGTTTTAGATTGCCCTTTCAAAAAAGATTGTAACGGATAACAGGAAATAGCTTCAAATAAAAATTCAATTGCTTATTTTTGCAGAACAATTAGAAAAATTATCATGTTAGAAAATCCGAAAAGATATACAATTACTGCTGCTTTACCCTATACGAATGGTCCAATTCACATTGGTCATTTGGCTGGTGTTTATGTTCCATCTGATATATATGCGCGTTATTTACGTCTTCAAGGAAAGGACGTTGCTTTTGTTTGTGGAAGCGACGAGCATGGGGTTGCCATATCGATGAAAGCGAAAAAAGAAGGAATTTCTCCTCAAGCTGTAATTGATAAATACGACGGAATCATTCGTCAATCGTTTATTGATTTTGGTATTTCGTTTGATAATTATTCGCGAACTTCATCGGCCATTCATCACGAAACGGCATCGGCATTTTTTAAAAAATTGTATGATAACAATGACTTTATAGAAGAAATAACGGAGCAATTGTATGATGCCAAAGCCGATCAGTTTTTGGCCGATCGATTTGTAACGGGTACGTGTCCTAAATGTGACAATCCAGAAGCATATGGTGACCAGTGTGAAAAATGTGGTTCGACCTTGAATGCAACCGACTTGATCAACCCAAAATCGACCATTACAGGTGAAACACCTATCTTAAAATCGACCAAACATTGGTTTTTACCGTTGGATCGATACGCCGATTTTCTTAAAAGTTGGATTCTGGAAGGGCATGCCAAAGATTGGAAAGCCAACGTGCTGGGGCAAGTAAAATCGTGGATAGACGGTGGACTAGAACCTCGTGCGGTGACAAGAGATCTTGACTGGGGAATTGATGTTCCGGTGGCAGGTGCAGAAGGGAAAAAACTATATGTGTGGTTTGACGCACCCATTGGGTACATTTCGGCGACCAAAGAATGGGCAACCCGTGTGGGAAAAAATTGGGAAGATTATTGGAAAAAAGACGACACCAAATTGGTGCACTTTATAGGAAAAGACAACATTGTGTTTCATTGCATTATTTTTCCAGCCATGTTAAAAGCAGAAGGAAGTTATATTTTGCCAGACAATGTGCCTGCCAATGAATTTTTGAATTTGGAAGGGAATAAATTATCGACCTCTAAAAATTGGGCGGTTTGGTTGCACGAATATTTACAAGATTTTCCAGACAAGCAAGATGTATTGCGTTATGCACTTACTGCCAATGCACCCGAGACAAAAGACAATGATTTTACTTGGAAAGATTTTCAGGCCAGAAACAACAACGAATTAGCGGCTGTTTTTGGAAATTTCATCAACCGAGTGGTGGTGCTTACTCATAAATATTATCAAGGTGTGGTGCCTACCCCTGCTGATTTTAATGAAGTAGATGTTCAGGTATTGAACGAACTTAAAGCTTATCCGGCTGTGATTTCAAGTTCTATTGAACGGTACCGATTTAGAGAAGCGTTGGGCGAATTAATGAATGTAGCCCGACTTGGAAATAAATATTTAGCTGATGAAGAACCATGGAAAATGGTAAAATCAGATCCGGAACGCGTAAAAACCCAAATGTATGTGGCCTTACAAGTTGCAGCGGCATTGCGTGTGTTGTGTGAGCCATTTTTACCCTTTACCGCATGTAAATTAGCGGGCACTTTGCAAACAAGCGATGCCTTGAACTGGAAAACAGTGGAAGAAACGAGCGATTTATTGCCTGCCGGACATCAAATTGGAGTGGGTGAAATTTTATTTGCTCAGATAGAAGATGCCGAAATTCAAAAGCAAATAGACAAACTAGAAGCTACAAAAACCGCGAATGCAATGGAAGAAAAAACAATTGAACCACAAAAAGAAACGGCTACATTTGAAGATTTTGCAAAAATAGATTTGCGTGTAGGAACTATTATTGCTGCTGAAAAAATGCCGAAAGCCAACAAACTGTTGGTGCTAAAAGTTGCAACCGGATTGGATACACGAACGATAGTGAGTGGTATTGCCGAGCATTTTACACCTGAAGAAGTGGTAGGAAAACGCGTGATGGTTTTAGTTAACTTGGCACCAAGAGCCTTGCGTGGTGTTGAAAGTGAAGGAATGTTGCTTTTGGCAAATGATGCGCACGGCAAATTGGTTTTTGTAAATCCAGATGCCGATGGTGTGGAAGATGGTGCAGTAGTTTGTTAATGATTAAAAAGATGACTCCCAAGATAATTGCCTTTGATGCAGACGACACCCTTTTTGTAAACGAACCTTATTTTCAGGAAACCGAACATAAGTTTTGCGACTTGATGAGCGATTATTTATCGCACCAAGGGCTTTCGCAAGAACTGTTCAAAATTGAAATTCAGAATTTAGACTTGTACGGTTATGGCATCAAAGGATATGTACTTTCGATGATTGAGGCCGCGATGAAAATATCAAATAATACCCTTTCTATGGAAGTGATTGAAAAAATCATTCAGTATGGGAAGGAACTACTCGAAAAACCGATCGAGTTACTCGACGGTGTAGAAGACACCTTGAAAACACTACACGGAAAATACAAATTGGTGGTAGCTACCAAAGGTGATTTGAAAGACCAAAGAAGTAAATTGCATCGTTCGGGTCTAGGCAAGTATTTTCATCACATTGAAGTAATGTCAGACAAGCAAGAAGTGGATTATACCGATTTATTGAAACGATTAGAAATCGATCCTTCCGATTTTATCATGATTGGAAATTCTTTAAAATCGGATGTGTTACCCGTACTCAACATTGGCGGACATGCGATACACATTCCGTTTCATACCACATGGGAACATGAAAAAATAGACCATACGATCGAACATCCTAATTTTAGGACCGTAGAAAAAATATCCGACATCTTGCCTTTTATCCTTTCATGAAAACGAAAATCAACATAGAAACGTGGAACCGTAAAGAACACTTTTTGTTTTTCAAACAAATGGAAGAACCTTTTTTTGGGATCACAACTACCATTGATTGTACAAGAGGGTATGAAGAAGCGAAAAAATTGGGCGTGTCCTTTTTTGTTTATTATTTACATAAAACATTAGTGGCGGTTCATGCTGTAGAAAATTTTAGATACCGAATCGATAACGACGAGGTAGTTTTGTATGAAACAATTTGCGCCTCAGCCACTGTAATGAGAGCGGATAAAACCTTTGGCTTCTCATACATGGAATTTGCTGACAACATCCATGAATTTGCTGATATTGTAGCTACAGAAATCGATCGCATACAACATACGACCGGTATTTTCACCCGAGAATATCCCGAAAACATCATTCACTTTTCGGCTTTACCTTGGGTTGATTTTACTTCTATTTCTCATGCTAGAAGCTTTACTTGGCCAGACAGTTGCCCTAAAATATCATTTGGGAAAATGACCGATCAAAATGGAAAAAAAACAATGGCTTTATCTGTTCATGTACATCACGGATTGGTCGATGGATACCATGTAGGTTTGTTTTTAGAAAAATTACAAGAACTACTTTAATAAAAAATGCCGCTGTAACGAAACAGCGGCATTTTTATACTCTTATTTGCCTAAAAGTAAAACTTCATTGGCAACTACATCAGTTACAAATTTTTTGTTCCCTTCTTTGTCCTCGTAACTTCTGTGGGATAATTTCCCTTCAATTGCAATCTCTTTGCCTTTGACCACATATTTTTCGATGATTTCGGCTGTTTTCCCCCAAGCGGTCACTCTGTGCCACTCTGTTTGCTCCACTTTGTCTCCGTTATCTTTATAATACACATCATTAGTGGCGATGGATACCGTTGCTACTTTTTTTCCGTCTTCTAATGATTTTACTTCAGGATCTTGACCTACTCTTCCGATTAATTGGACTCTGTTTTTCATGGCTTTTAAAATTTAATGTTAAAAAAATAGTTTTGTCGTTTGTTCATTTCGACGATGCAAAATTGTGAAAAGGCGTTTTTTTAGTCGGTAATTATCTATTTACTTTCGAATGTAACCATTTGTAAACGTTTATAATTAGAATTTTTTTTATACATTTGATTGATTATAATGGCTTTAGCCAGTCTGATGTGAAATAAAAAATATAAACGCCATGCATAAAACTTGTTTAGAATGTGACGAAAAAATTGTGGGTCGTGAAGACAAAAAATTTTGTAGCGACGGGTGCAGAAACACCTTCAATAATAAAAACAATAAGGATCGAAACAATTTGATGCGCAATATCAATAACACATTGCGCAAGAATTATCGAATATTGACCGAATTAAATGTAGAGGGGAAATCCAAAACAACCCGAACTAAATTAATCAGTAAAGGGTTTCATTTTGAATTTTTTACTTCTATCTTGCATACAAAATCAGGGAATACCTATTATTTTTTATATGACCAAGGATACATGATGCTTGAAAACGAATTTTTTATGCTTGTTAAAAAATCAGATAAATAATACCACTGTTTTTTCTTAAAAAAGAAAATTATGAATAAAAAATACATTTCTATTGTTTCTATGTTGCTGTTATTAAGTGTCTTAATAGGGACTTTCTTTTTTATGACACCGCAACTTTCAATTAGCGAACCCACACCGCTCTCTGAGTTTTCTACACGAAGAACCCTTGAAAAAATAAAAACAATCGCACAAGAACCTCATTTTGTTGGATCAAAAAACCATGATGTGGTAGCGAACTATTTGAAAAAAGAGCTCCAAAATTTAGGTCTTCAAGTCGCTTATCAAGAGGGATTTACCATGACGGAAAAAGGGACTTTGGTGCAATCAAAAAACATCCTAACTCGAATTAACGGAACGAAACCGGGTAAGGCACTCTTGCTTTTATCTCATTACGACAGTGCACCGCATTCCTTTTCTAAAGGCGCGAGTGATGATGCCAGTGGAGTTGCTACCATCCTAGAAAGTGTTCGTGCGTTTTTATACAATAAATCAAAGAATCAAAACGATATCATCATCCTCTTTACGGATGCAGAAGAATTAGGACTCAACGGTGCAGCCCTTTTTGTTACCCAACATCAATGGGCAAAAGAAGTTGGTTTGGTGTTAAACTTTGAAGCGAGAGGATCTTCTGGACCTAGTTATATGCTGATGGAAACCAACCAAGGAAATGCCAAAATGGTGGATGTCTTTTCTAAAGGAAATGCCCAGTACCCCGTTTCAAATTCGTTGATGTACAGCATTTATAAAATGTTGCCTAATGATACCGATTTAACCGTTTTTAGAGAGCAAGGTAACATCCAAGGTTTTAATTTTGCTTTTATAGACAGCCATTATAATTACCACACCATGCAAGATGATTTTGGAACCATTTCTCCCAAAACCATTGCGCACCAAGGTAGTTACTTAATGCCTTTGCTAACCTATTTTTCGAACGCAGATTTAACCCATTTAAACTCGGAAGAAGATGAGGTCTATTTTACCATTCCTTTTGCATTTATCCACTACCCTTTTGCTTGGATTACTCCAATGTGGATAGCGGTTTTACTTCTTTTTGTAAGCTTTGTTTTTATCGGAATTGGGAAACGACTGCTTTCTATTTCTGATCTGTTAAAAGGGGGAATTCCTTTTGTCATTTCCATCGTTTTGAGCGGACTCATCACTTTTGGAGGTTGGAAATTATTGCAATGGGCTTACCCTCAATATGCTGATATTTTACATGGATTTACCTACAATGGCCATGGATATATTTATGCGTTTGTCTTTATTACATTAGCCATTTGTTTTTTCAGCTACAGCAAAAACTACAAATCGGGATCCGAAATGAATACGGTGGTCCTTCCTACTTTCATTTGGATACTCATAAACATCGGAATTTCGGTAAAATTAAAGGGCGCTGCATTTTTGATTCTGCCGGTCTTTTTCTCGGTACTTTCGTTAGGGTATTATGTAATTACACAAAAAAACAATCCGTGGATCGCCTTGTTATTCTCCATTCCTACGGTAGTGATTATTGCGCCATTTATCCAAATGTTTCCAGTTGGACTTGGACTTAAAATAATGATTGGTAGTGCCCTACTCACGGTGTTAGGTTTTGCACTCATGTTGCCCGTTTTTGGCGCTTTTGCAAAAAAGAGATGGTGGTCTTTGTTGTTTGTGCTATTCAGTACTATCTCGTTGATCAACGCGCATGTACATTCCGATTATTCGAAAGGAAAAGCCAAACCAAACAGTTTGATTTATTTACTCAATACCGACACAAAAAAGGCCTTTTGGACAACTTACGATCAAAATTTGGATGAATGGACAAAAACGTATTTAGGTGAAAATCCAGTTGATGCAAAGGCATTAAATACCGATAAATTATACAGTAAATATGGGTCCACGTTTACATTTATGAAAGATGCCCCAGTGATGAATGTGCCTCAGCCAAGCATCGAATTTATTGCTGACTCTGTTATGGGTGCAACCCATTATTATAAAATTAAGATTACCCCAAACAGAAAAGTAAACCGGTATGATTTATTTGCAAATGAAACCCTTGAAATTGCTAATTTAAAAGCAAATAACGTATCTGCCATCGACATAAAGAGCAATATTATCAGTAAAAAAACGAACAAAATTTTGAGCTATTATGTGGTAGATAACTTGCCATTAACCCTAGAATTTAGCATCCCTGTTTCACAAAATTTGGATATGCACCTGATGGAAAGTTCGTTTGATTTGTTAAAAAATCCATTGTTTAGTATCCGTGAAAGAGCTGATTGGATGATTGCAACGCCATTTGTACTAAACGATGCTGTAGTCATCAAGAAAAAAATTGTGCCCACACCAGTTGTCACTACTGCTGAAGAGGTAACGGCAGAAATTCCCCAAACACGACCAAACAAATAATGAAAGAAATCAGTATTTTAGGTTGTGGTTGGCTTGGACTTCCGTTGGCATCTAGCCTTGTAGAAAAAGGATTTAAGGTAAAAGGCAGTACCACGTCGTCCGACAAACATGATTTGTTTTTGAAAAAAGGCATCCTTCCTTATACGATCGAGTTAAACGAAAACGAAATCGTTGGGTCGATCGATTCATTCTTGCACACCGCTGAGGTATTGATCATTGCAATCCCTCCCAAATTAAGAAAAACAAATGCAGAGAATTTTGTTTCAAAAATTAAACTATTGATCCCTCATTTGGAACATACCCAACTTACTAAAATACTGTTCATCAGTTCTACATCGGTCTATGGAGATCAGCAAATACATGTGGATGAAAACTCGCCTACAATGCCCGAAACGGAAAGTGGCAAACAACTTCTTGAAGTAGAACAATTATTACAATCAAAATGGGCAACGACGGTTCTTCGATTTGGTGGATTGATTGGGCCCAATCGAAATCCGGTCTATCAATTAGCGGGTCAAAAAAACATTGAAAACCCAGATGCTCCTGTGAACCTCATCCATTTAAATGACTGTTTAGAAGTGATCCATACTCTACTAAAAAAAGAGTTTTGGGGAACCACATTTAATGCAGTTGCTCCCCAACACCCTTCTCGTAAAGAATATTATATCTATAAAGCGCGCTCACTCGGATTGCCTTTGCCCGAATTTCAGTTAACCAATACTTCTAAAGGTAAAATAGTACAAAGTAAAATGCTTACCGAACTGTTAGATTATTCGTTTACCACAGAAATTTAGGGTTGGCAATTATTTAGATTGTCCCGCTTTAATTGCAAAAACATATTTGGTCACCGCATCTTTTTCTGAATCAGAAAGTCTTGCTTTTTCTGCCATGTCATCAAGGATGTGCCCCCATTTTTCATCACTTCTTTTGTAAATGTTTTTTGCTTCATGGCAATTGATACAAGCTCCTTGACTGTAAATTTTATACCCTTCTTTCAATTGATCAAGTGATACATTGATGTACTTTTCTTGAATTGCAAGGTACTCTTTTTGTGTTGGCTCATGTACCCCATTATCTGGTTTTTCAACCGCTACAGTTGGCGCTGGCGGAGGTGGTGGTGGCGAGGTTGCCGCAACATTACTTTGTGATGAGCCACAAGCTATTGCCAATCCAAGGAGGGCAGAAAGCGAAACGATTTTTAATGTTTTCATTGTTTGATGATTTAATTAATGCAACACGCATTGGTAAATTACCAATGCGTGTTGCTATTTTATTACCAGATTTTTACACGTTTTTCTGGGGCTACATACATTCCGTCTCCTTCTTTAATATCAAATGCTTTGTAAAAAGTATCCAAATTTAACAATGGTACATAGGCACGATATAATCCTGGTGAATGCGGATCTGTTTTCACTTGATTTTTAAGTGCTTCGTCACGCATTTTACTTCTCCAAATGGTGGCCCAAGAAATAAACAAACGTTGTTCTGGTGTGTATCCATCAATCAAACCTGGGTTTCCATTTTCTTTCAAATACAATTGCAAACCGTCATAAGCTGCATTGATTCCACCTAGGTCACCAATATTTTCACCTAATGTAAATTTACCATCCACGTGAATTCCAGGTAAGGGTTCTAAAGCTGAATATTGATCGGCTAAAGCGCCTCCCAAATCAGTGAATTTTTTCAAATCTTCGGCAGTCCACCAATCAATCAAGTTACCATCTGCATTGTACGTAGCGCCTTGATCATCGAATCCATGCGAAATTTCATGACCAATTACAGCTCCAATTCCGCCATAATTTACAGCTTCATCTGCTTTATAGTCATAAAAAGGTGGCTGAAGGATAGCTGCAGGGAATACAATTTCATTGTACGATGGATTGTAATACGCATTCACCGTTTGTGGTGACATTCCCCACTCGGTTTTATCTACCGGTTTGTTTAACTTGTCCAATTCTTTTTTCCAACTCCAAGCAGAAACTGATTTGATGTTGTCAAAATAAGTTCCTCCTTCTTCTGGACTTTTGATCGCCAAGGCAGAATAATCTTCCCATTTGTCTGGGTAACCAATCTTAATGGTTATCTTATTTAATTTTTCGATGGCTTTCTTTTTGGTGTCGGCCGACATCCATTCCAAATTGTTTATTCTGCTTTCATAAGCGCGAATTACATTTTTAATCATTTTTTGCGCTTTCTCTTTGGCTTCAGCTGGGAACAATTTTTCTACATACAATTTACCCAATGCCTCTCCAACCGTTCCGTTTACCGTTTGAAGAGCTTTTTCATTTCTTGGACGTTGTTTGATTGCGCCTGTTAAGGTTTTTCCGTAAAATTCCCAATTCGCTGTTTCAATATCTGTTGATAATTGTCCGGCTGCTGATCTCAATAACATCCATCTCATGTATGCTTTCCAATCATTTACACTAAAAGTTGTCAGTGTTGATTGAAGCGAAGCAATGTATCTTGGTTGAGATACTATGATGGTGTCTAATTTTTTAAAACCAACCTCTTTCAAGTAATTGTCCCAATTGATGATTGGTAACATTTTTTGCAAATCGGCAATAGCAGTTGGGTTGTATTGTTTTTTACTATCTCTTCGTTCTACACGATCCAATCTCGGTGTTGACATAGCAATTTCAAAAGCTAAAATTCGTTCCGCATTTGCTTTTGCTTGTTCAGGGCTTTCGCCAATAAACTGCAACATTCTAGCCACGTGTAGCACGTATTTTTCGCGTTTTTCTTTAGAATCTTTATCTTCAGAAACATAATAATCTCTATCAGGCAATCCCAAAGAACCCGGCCCTAAACTGACTACATTTCTTGTACTGTTCTTGTCATCTGCACCAACGCCAACACCAAAAAAGCCAACACTTCCTCCAGTTGACTCGGTTGCCGCCATTAATTTTTGAAGATCCGCAATAGAATTCACCGCATTGATCTTGTCTAAATATGGTTTTAAAGGTGCAATTCCTTTTTTATTTCTAGCCACCGTATCCATCACCGATTTATACATATTGATGGCTTTACCTTGATCGGTATTGGATTTGTATTTCGGATTGTTAGCAGCATCATTCAAGATAGCCAACGCATCTTTGTCCGTGTTTTGACGTAATTCATCAAAACTTCCCCAACGTGTTTTGTCTGCCGGGATTGGGGTGTTTTTTAACCAGGTCCCATTTACAAATTTGAAAAAATCATCATTCGGACGAACCGAATTGTCCATTAAATCCAAATTGATTCCTGGATTTTTCTTTTGAGCCTCCATTTGGTTCAGTGATAGTAAACCAAGGGTTAATAAGCCCAATTTTAACTTCGTTTAAGTGTTCATTAGTATCGTGAGTTTAGGTTGGAGAGGTTCAAAAAACCTCTTATTTTTTTCAAATATAATAATTTTTTACAAGCCAAAGTCGCTTTTCTTATTCCCTTTTGGAGCGCTCATTATTGAAACCTAATTTCAGTAGGGAACATTCAAAAATAAATCCATTTTATCCCGGCTAAAAAATAGAATATAACACCCACATTTCTATAAATTTGTATCTTTGTGCTCAAATCAACAACCATGGTCTCATTCATCAAAAAATATTACATTTTCATAGGCTTTTTTACCCTTTTTTCAATCATTACAATTACTGCTTTTTATTTTGTTTTGAAGCCAAATAAAATGCTTCCCATTTACAACCCGGCAGATGTAAATCCGGAATTGGTGGACACAACCGTACAACACATCAGCATCGATCATACCATTGATGACTTTGCTTTTACCAATCAAAACGGGAAAATTATCACTCAAAAACAATACGAAGGAAAAATTTATGTCGCTGATTTTTTCTTTACTACCTGCAAAACCATCTGTCCAAAAATGACCAACAACATGGCTTGGTTGCAAGAACAAATAAAAAACAACCCAAAAGTAATGCTGCTTTCTCATTCGGTTACTCCCGAAATTGACAGTGTATCGGTATTAAAAAGTTATGCAAAAAGTAAAGGCGTTATAGACACCAAGTGGAACTTAGTTACCGGGAACAAAAAAGACATCTATTATATTGCTCGAAAATCATATTTGGTCGTAAAAACAGGCAAGCCTGAAGAACTATACGACATGGTTCACACCGAAAATTTTGTGTTGGTAGACACGCAAAAAAGAGTGCGCGGTTTTTATGATGGCACGAATTTGGATGGTCCAACCGAGCCCGGAATAAAAAATGTAAAACAACTTCTGGAAGATATTCTTTGGCTTTGCCAACAAAAAGAATAAAAAAATACTAAACTTGATAATTATCATATTATATAGATTTACTTTGCGTATTTTTGTATTTTAATTCAATCTAAATAAAGACGTGAAAACAACCCTTTCTCAATTAAAAATAGGACAAAGTGGAATTATTTCTGATGTAAACATCGAAGAAATTCCATTAAAACTTATTGAAATGGGTTGTTTACCAGGAAATTACGTAGAATTGATTCAAATTGCTCCTTTTGGTGATCCGTTGTATTTTAACATCAATGATTCCCATGTTGCGATTCGACTTGAAACAGCAAAAGAGATAGAAATTACTTTTGAAAAAAACTAATTCATGGTCAAATCAACAATCAAAGTAGCGCTTATTGGAAACCCAAATACGGGTAAAACATCTGTTTTTAATCAACTCACAGGATTGCACCAACAAGTGGGGAATTACCCAGGTATTACTGTTGAAAAAAAAATAGGTACGTGTAAATTATCCGATAACAGAAAAGCAACCATACTTGATTTACCGGGAACGTACAGTCTCAACGCAAGTTCAATTGACGAAAATGTGGTGATTGAATTGTTGATGAACAAAAACGATGAAAATTTTCCGGACGTTGTGGTAGTTGTTACCGAAGTCGAAAATTTAAAACGAAATCTGCTGCTCTTTACACAAATAAAAGACCTTGAAATTCCAACCATTTTAGTAGTCAACATGTGCGATAGAATGGCACTAAAAGGAATTGAACTCGACGTTCCTCAATTGGAAAAAGAATTAAAAACTAAAATTGCCTTAGTAAGTTCTAGAAAAAACATCGGCATCGAAAAAATTAAAAATTTGATTGCTGATTACGAATCTTTATCGAAAGAACCTTGCTTAAATGCTTCGATTATTGATGAAGACTATTTTAATAAATTGCGTCGCGCATTTCCCAATCAGCTTTTGTACAAATTATGGTTGGTCATTACCCAAGATGTCAATTTTCTAAATTTAGACAGAAAAGAAATTCAAAATTCGTTCACTAAATCACATGCCGATTTAAAACGTTTGCAACAAAAAGAAACGATTAAAAGATATCAATTTATCAATGATACTTTAAAAATGGGTCAAAAAATTGATGCCTCTAAAGTCAATACAGTCCGAGCAAAACTAGACAGAGTACTGACACATAAAGTTTTTGGCTACTTGATTTTTTTCTTCATTTTGTTTGGTATTTTTCAGTCGATTTTTGATTGGTCAAGCATCCCTATGGATTTTATCGACAGTAGTTTTGCCAATTTAGCATCCTATGCAAAAAACAATTTACCAGCAGGCGAATTCACCAATTTACTTAGTGAAGGAATCATCCCGGGTATTGGAGGCATCTTGATTTTTATTCCGCAAATAGCCTTTTTATTTTTGTTTATTTCGGTACTAGAAGAAAGCGGCTACATGAGTCGAGTGGTATTTTTAATGGATAAAATAATGCGCCGTTATGGCCTTTCGGGTAAAAGTATCGTTCCGTTAATATCGGGTACTGCCTGTGCAATCCCTGCCATTATGGGTGCTCGAAATATTGAAAATTGGAAAGAACGACTGATCACTATTTTGGTTACGCCATTTATTACCTGCTCGGCAAGATTGCCGGTTTATGCCATATTAATCTCTTTAATCATTCCTGAAAAAAGGGTCTTGGGATTCATAAGTTTGCAAGGGTTGACACTCATGCTACTTTATCTTTTGGGCTTTGGTGCGGCTTTGTTCTCTGCTTATGTTTTGAATAAAATATTGAAATTAAAAACCAAATCATATTTTGTTGTAGAAATGCCGAGCTACAAAATTCCGATGTTCAAAAACGTCAGCATCAATGTGTTGGAAAAAACCAAAGCATTTGTATTTGGTGCCGGAAAAATAATCTTGGCCTTGTCCATAATATTGTGGTTTTTGGGATCGCATGGTCCGGATAAAGATTTTGGGAAAGCGCCTCAAATAGTTCAAGAAAATCTAGAGGCAAGACATCAAAAATACAGCCCTAAATTTCTTGAAGACCAGATCAATTCCTACAAGTTGGAAAATTCATACATTGGAATCATCGGAAAATCGATAGAACCTGTCATACAACCTTTGGGGTACGATTGGAAAATTGGAATTGCCGTAGTTAGTTCCTTTGCTGCCCGAGAAGTATTTGTTGGAACGCTAGCAACCATTTACAGCGTAGGAAGTCACAGCGATGAAGAAACTACCATCAAAAACAGAATGGAAGCCGAAATTCATGAAGATGGATCCAAGGTGTTTAATCTTGCGACGGGAATTTCATTGCTTTTGTTTTATGCCTTTGCCATGCAGTGCGTTAGTACGCTTGCGATTGTAAAAAAAGAAACCAACTCGTGGAAATGGCCTTTGATTCAGTTGTTTTTTATGAGTGGAATCGCCTATTTAACCGCACTTGCTGCTTATCAATTTTTAAAATAATGATACAAACTTTTCTAACTTACATTGCATTAGCAGTAGCTGTATTTTTTTTGTTTCAAAAATTTTTTGGACGCAAAAAACCAAGCAAAAAATGTGGAGACAATTGCAAATGCCACTAGCCTAAAGCTACATCAAGCATCATCATCACAATAAATCCCCCAATAAAACCAAGAGTGGCAATGTCGGTATTATTGTCTTGTTGCGTTTCCGGAATTACTTCTTCTACCACCACAAAAATCATTGCGCCAGCAGCAAAAGCCAAAGCATAAGGCAATAAAGGCGTAAAAAAGGTAACGGCAACAGCGCCCAAAACACCTGCCACAGGCTCTACTAGTGCAGAAGCTTGACCGTACATAAAACTCTTTTTCCGACTCATTCCCATTCTACGCAAAGGCATAGAAACGGCTATCCCTTCAGGGAAATTCTGAATTCCAATTCCGATTGCCAATGTCAAAGCACCCGCGATAGAAGCTTCTGGAATTCCAGCAGCGACTCCGCCAAAAAGTACACCCACAGCTAATCCTTCGGGAATGTTGTGCAAAGTTATGGCCAACACCAAAAGTGTGGTGCGTTGCCAAGGTGATTTTACCCCTTCTGATTCTTGAAAATTAATGTGTAAATGGGGAAGTACTTTATCCAATCCGAAGATAAACAAAGCCCCGAGAAAAAAACCAACCGATGCAGGAATCACTTTAGTAAAGCCTTCACCACCACTCATTTCAATAGCCGGCGCTAATAAACTCCAAAAACTTGCCGCCACCATGACACCGCCCGTAAATCCGAGCATTCCGTCGAGTACCACTCGATTCATCGTTTTAAAAAAGAAGACAAATGAAGCGCCAAGAGCGGTCAAAAACCAAGTAAAAAGCGTCGCATAAAGTGCTGCTAATACAGGGTCAATGCTTTCAAAATAAGTAATTACTGATTGAAACATGTTGTTTTTTTTACAAATCTAGCATAATTATAGTAAAATCTATCGGATTACTCCTATTTTTGAAACATGAAACATTATGATTATATTTTCACTGGATCCGGACTTTCTGCACTCATGACGGTGTATGAAATGGTCCTGTCTGAAAATTTTTCAGAGGTTTCAATCTTGTTATTGGATGAAAATCCGAAAAAAACCAACGATCGCACCTGGTGTTATTGGGATTACGATCAAAGTTTTGATTCGATTGTATCAAAAAAGTGGGCGGTAGCATTGTTTGCTGATGCACATTTTAAAAGAAATTTAACCTTGAATCCGTATCAATATCAAATGGTTCGTGGATTGGATTTTTACCAATTCATTTTTGATGTAATTTCAAAACACGCACAGATTGATTTTGTAAATGAAAAGGTAACCGAATTTGTTGATCAAGGAAATCAGTGCGTGGTGAAAACCGAAAGTGAAAATTATACTTGCAACAAAGTTTTTAATTCGATCTATGATCCAACAATCGTAAAAAGCCAATCCAAATATCCTCTGTTACAACAACATTTTAGAGGATGGTTCATCAAATCTACCCAAGCGGTTTTTGATGAAAACACGGCGATTTTTATGGATTTTTCGATCGAACAAAAAGGGAATACGCGGTTTATGTATGTGCTTCCAACTTCATCCACAGAGGCGTTATTGGAATACACTTTGTTTTCAAAAGACCTACTTCCACTAGAAGAATATGAAGTTGAAATTGAAAAATACATTAATAATCTAGGAATCTCAGAATACGAAATCATTGAAAAAGAACAGGGAAATATACCAATGACGAGTTATCAATTTTGGAAACAAAACACTAAAAATATTGTCCATATTGGCTCTGCAGGAGGTTGGACAAAAGCAAGTACCGGTTACACTTTTAAAAATTCGATCAAAAAATCGAAAGCGTTGGTTCGTTTTTTATCAAAAGAAGACGACCTTAGAAAATACTACAAAAAAGATAAATTTTGGGTGTATGACGTACTCTTTTTGGATGTGCTCTTCCGAAGAAACGATTTGGGATCTAACGTGTTTTCTGCGTTATTCAAAAATGGAAATCCAACCTTGATTTTTAAATTTCTAGATGAAGAAACCTCCTTTTGGGAGGACTTACAAGTCATTTGGAAATGTCCGAAAGGGCTTTTTGTGCGAGCTTTGATCGGACGTATTTTTAAATTCTGATCCCACATAAAAATGCTAACAAATCTTTATGATTTGTACCCTTCAAAAAACAAGATTTCTATTTATCTTTGCAAAAGATTTGTATCAAAAAATAATTAATCTTTAATCAAATTATTATGTATCCAGAAGAAATGGTAAAACCAATGAAAGCGGAATTAGTGGACGCTGGTTTTCAAGATTTACATACTGCGGAGGCTGTTGAAAACGCCATCAAAGCAACAGGAACAACATTGGTTGTAGTAAATTCTGTTTGTGGATGTGCGGCAAGAAATGCACGTCCAGGAGCAAAAATGAGTTTAGATGGAGCAAAAAAACCAGATCATTTAGTTACGGTTTTTGCAGGAGTTGACAAAGAAGCGGTAGACGCTGCACGTCAACACATGTTTCCTTTTCCTCCTTCTTCACCAAGCATGGCTTTGTTCAAAGACGGTGAACTAGTTCACATGTTAGAACGCCACCATATTGAAGGTCGTCCAGCTGAATTAATCGCAGAAAACTTACAAGACGCCTACGCAGAATTTTGTTAGATTTGCCTTAAGGCGGTAAGTCACATAAATTTTTAAAACCATTAAGGAATTAGGAAAAATTAGGGTAAAACTTAATGCAACTTAATCCCTTAATGGTTTTTTTATTATCAAATTTGGCACTTTTTCAAATATTCAAATTATCTTTGCCTACGAGTTCTTCCAATTAGAACTCAAACATAATTTCTCACTTAAACGTTTATAGCATGCAACTGTATAACACCTTAAGCGCAGAAGAACGAGCCGAGCTTATTGATCAAGCGGGCAAACAACGTCTCAC
>JAGNYR010000025.1:0-5507 GCA_017984835.1 Flavobacterium sp.
GCGAGTCCATCAATTTCAGATTTGAAAACGACTGGGTCAATTACCACTCCGTTTCCGATGATGTTGATGTTGTTTTCATGGAAAATTCCAGATGGAATGGTACGCAATACATGTTTTATTCCGTCAAATTCTAATGTGTGACCTGCATTGGGTCCACCTTGAAAGCGAGCAATAATATCATATTTTGAAGTAAGTACGTCGACGATTTTGCCTTTTCCTTCGTCTCCCCATTGTAATCCTAGTAGTAAATCTACAGTCATTGTGTTGTTGTTTGTTGTTGAAACGTCTCTTTCGATTCGTTTATAATGGTTTATTAAATTTTATTTTTTAGTGGCATAAAAATAGAGAGAATGATTGTGTATTTCTACGCCAAACAATTCTTCTATGGTTTGTTTTATGGTTTGGATTCTAGGGTCGCAAAACTCGATAACTTCTCCTGTATCTGTTAGGATGATGTGATCGTGTTGTTTGTCAAAATAAGACTTTTCATAATGTGCTTGATTTTGTCCAAATTGATGTTTACGAACCAACCCACAATCCAGTAATAACTCAATAGTATTGTACAGAGTGGCACGTGAAACGCGGTAGTTTTTGTTTTTCATTTTGATGTACAAATTTTCGATATCAAAATGTTCTTCCGAATTATAAATTTCTTGAAGAATTGCAAAACGTTCCGGCGTTTTTCTATGTCCATTCGTTTCAAGGTACAAGGTAAAAACGTTTTTTACAATGTCTTGATTTTTACTGTTATCGGTAGCTATTAATGTCATAATGTTGCAAAGATAATTTTTTTGTTTAAGGTTTTAAAACATAAGTTTTAAAAGTTATTAAAACCAAATGTCAATAACAATTAGGTGTTGTATACTCTTGAGATTTTATCTACCCCATCAATTTTTTTAATGTTTTCAATTAATTTTTTGAGGATGACATTGTTCTTCACAATAACCGTTACTTGTCCTTTGAAAATACCGGCTTCACCTTGTAAGTTCAAGCTTTGTATGTTTACGTTCATTTGATTCGAAATCACTTTTGTAATTTCGTTGGTAAGTCCCAAAGAGTCCATTCCCGTAATGTTCAAAATTGCTTTGAACTCTTGCTGCGACGAATCGATCCATTTGGCCTGCATAACTCGGTAGGCATAATTAGATTGCAAACTGATCGCATTCGGACAGTCTTTTTTGTGTACTTTGATTCCTTCATTGATGGTAACAAATCCAAACACTTCGTCGCCCGGAATAGGATTACAGCAAGATGATAATTTGTAATCCAATCGGTCTTGTTCTTTTCCAAATACCAATAAATCAAAATTACTGGTTATTTCGGGTTTGTCAATTTCATGATTGGTCGCTCCGCTTCGTTTGATTTTATTTTTGAAAAAATTAATCAGCGTGTTGCTTTTTTGAGCTGCAAAATCTTTCAATTGTTGGTTTTCGATGGCTCCAGCACCCACACGGTAAAAGAGGTCTAAACTTGTTTTTAATTTGAAAAAGCCAACCAATTCATTGACCACACTTTCACTCAATGTAATTTTGAGGTGTTTCAATTTTCGGGTGAGAAGTTCTTTTCCTTCTTCCGCAATTTTTTTGGTATCTTCGTTTAGAACGTTTTTGATTTTTGTTTTCGCTCTAGAGGTGGTTACGTATTCAAGCCAGTTTATGGTAGGTTTTTGATTGGCAGATGTAATAATTTCTACTTGATCACCACTTTTTAATTCATGGTTTAATTGAACTAATTTTCCGTTTACTCGGGTCCCTCTTGTTTTTATTCCAATTTCGGAATGTATACTAAAAGCAAAATCCAATGTGGTAGCACCTTTGGGTAGGGATTTTATTTCTCCTTTTGGAGTAAAGACAAAGATTTCTTTCGAATACAGGTTCATTTTGAAATCTTCAACAAAATCAACGGCATTGGTTTCCGAGTTTTCCAGTGCTTCTTTAAGTAAATTCAGCCAAACATCCAATCCGCTTTCTTCGGTGGCTCCTTGTTTGTATTTGTAATGTGCAGCGTACCCTTTTTCTGCAATTTCATCCATTCTTTCACTTCGTACCTGAACTTCTACCCAACGACCTTTTGGTCCCATAACGGTTATGTGTAGTGCTTCGTATCCGGTAGATTTTGGGGAAGAAATCCAGTCTCTAAGTCGACTTGGACTCGGTCTGTAATGATCCGTTACGATGGAATAGATTTTCCAAGCTAGAAACTTTTCATCATGTAGGTTCGATTTGTAGATGATTCGCAAAGCAAATTTATCATATACTTGTTCGAATGTTACATTCTGAGCCGCCATTTTTCGACGTATGGAGTAAATAGATTTGGGTCTGCCTTTGATGATGAAGTCAACGCCTTCTTGTAAAAGGGATGATTTTAATATTTCAGAAATCGATGCAATGTATGCATCTTGCTCTTCTTTGGTTTCTTTTATTTTGCTAACAATTTCATTGAATATTTTGGGCTCGGTGTATTTAAGTCCTAAATCTTCTAATTGTGTTTTGATGTTATACAAACCAAGGCGATGGGCGAGTGGCGCATAAATGTATAGGGTTTCAGAAGCTATTTTGATCTGCTTGTACTCGGGCATTGAGTCCATCGTTTGCATGTTGTGCAATCGATCGGCTATTTTAATGAGAATTACCCGAACATCATCGTTCAGGGTTAATAACATTTTTCTGAAGTTTTCCGCTTGCATCGAAACGTTTAAGTCTTTCTGAACCTGGGATATTTTGGTTAATCCAGCTACGAGTTGGGCAATTTTTGGATTGAACATGCGTTCAATATCTTCTACGGTTATGTCGGTATCTTCTACCACATCGTGCATCAATGCTGCTGCAATGCTTGTAGGGCCCAATCCAATATCAGAAGCTACAATTTTTGCAACACCTATGGGATGAAATATATAGGCCTCTCCCGATTTTCTTCTTTGGTCTTTATGTGCATCTACTGCAACATCAAACGCTTTTCGGATTAATTGTTTGTCCTCCTGACTCAGGGTTTGGTAACTGATACGAAGCAATTCTTTGTATTCTCGTGCAATCGCTTTGTTTTCCTTTTCAATTTCTATATCTGTCATATGTAGGATACTTCTAATGCCTAAAAATAACACTTTTTCGCTTAACTACAATATTAATTATGGTTTTTTATTTGAATTCTCTTTGTCTTTTTGCTTCAAATAATAATATTGCTGCCGCTACAGAAACATTCATGCTGTCAATTTCACCTTGCATCGGAATGATGATATTCTGAGTCGCGCGATCTCTCCATTTTTGAGTTAATCCTGTAGCTTCTGTTCCTACAACCAATGCTGTGGGTTGGGTGTAATCTTGGGTATGATAAGAAGTTGAATTTTGTAATGTTGCACTATAAAATGAGATGGAGTTCGCGTCAAGAAAATCAATGATTTCATCGGTGGTTCCAACAGCGATTTGATTGGTAAATAAGCAACCAACACTAGAGCGAACCATGTTGGGGTTGTACAGGTCGGTTTTTGGATCTGCTACCAGCACAGCATCAATATGAGCTGCATCGGCGGTTCGAAGCATTGCACCAAGATTGCCTGGTTTTTCAATACTTTCAACAACTAAGATCAATGGGTTCTCGCTAAGTTGTAAATCGGATAGTAGAAAAGACTTGGCGTGAGCCACAGCAATAACACCTTCCGTCGTGTCTCTGTATGCGATTTTTTGATAGACCTCTTTTGAAATTTCGATGAGTTCTACTGCATTTTTGGAAATCAATAGAAGCTCTTCTTTTGCAATCATTTCCGGCAAAAAAAGAAGCTGTTCTATCTGGTATCCTCCTTTTATTGCTAATTGAATTTCTCTCCTACCTTCAATAATGAAAAGACCTGATTGCTTTCTAGCCTTGGCTTTTTCTTGTAATTGAATGATGGATTTTATAAACGGATTCTGTACAGATGTTATTTGTTTCAAACCGATGTTGTTTTATGTGGTAAAAGTACAAATTTTAAATAAATATTCGCATCAAATTACGTATTCCAAACTCTTGGATGAAATTGCAATAGTAGTTTGAGTTGTCGCCTTTTCTGGGTTTTAGGTTGCTTGTAATTTATACTTAGTGATTAAATTTCATGATTTATTTTTTGATTTGAAAAATAAAAGCGTAATTTTCCAATGTTTTTATTTTACATGTATGAAAATGGCTGCCTGTGCTACCTTTCATCAAACCAATATTAATGTAAAATAAAGTAATAGGTTTATGAAGAAAAAAATTACGGTTCAACGCTATCAAAAAAGTGATTTCTCACGATGGAATTCATTCGTCAATGAAGCAAAAAACAGTACGTTTTTATTTCATAGAGATTTCATGGAGTACCATGCGGATCGATTTGAAGATTTTTCTTTATTACTATTAGATGAAAATCAAAACATAACCGCAATTTTTCCCGCAAATAAAGTGCAAGACACCTTGTACTCACATCAAGGTTTAACCTATGGCGGTTTGGTATTGCTCGTTCAAACGCATCTCACAGAGGTAGTTCATTTGATGCACGCTCTTTTGATTTTTTTGAATGAAAACGGTATCCATTATTTAAAATTGAAGGTCATTCCTGTCATTTACAATACGGTTCCGGCGGATGAAATGGAATACATCGCCTTTATTTTAAAAGCTAAATTAGACCGAAGAGACGCTTTGGCAGTGGTTGATCTAAACAATAAAATTCCTGTCTCGAGAATTAGAAAAAGAGGCGTTGATAAAGGAACTCAACTTAATTTAGTCATTAAAGAAGTTACCGATTTTACTGATTTTTGGAACCAATTACTTATTCCGAATTTACAAGAAAGATTTGGCGTAAAACCCGTACATACTCTTGAGGAAATTACCTTATTAAAGTCGAAATTCCCAGATCAGATCAAGCAGTTCAATGTTTATTTTGAAGATAGAATTATTGGTGGAGTGACTGTTTTTATTACAGAAAATGCCATTCATCCACAATATATTTCCGGAAATAAAGAGTTTAATAATCAGTATGGAGGATTGGATTATTTGTATCACTTTTTGTTAAATCAAGAATGGGATGTACAACCACGTTATTTTGATTTTGGACCCTCAAATGAAAACCACGGATTGTCATTGAATGAAAGCCTTCACTATTGGAAAGAGTCTTTTGGTGCACGAACGATTGTTCAGAATTTTTACGAAATCGAGACAAAGAATTATTCACTTTTAGAACAAGTACTGATATGATTCCCTTTTTAGATTTGCAAAAGATTAATGCGGCTTATCAAGTTCCTTTTCAATTAAAATTGAATGAGATTCTGGATAAAGGTTGGTTCATTCTAGGGGATGAAGTACGTTCGTTTGAAAGTAATTTTGCCGCGTATTGCGGTACAAAGCATTGCATTGGGGTAGGGAATGGCTTGGATGCATTGACGCTCATTTTTAAATCGTACATTCAACTCGGAAAAATAGAGTTAGGTGATGAGGTACTTGTTCCTGCAAATACCTATATCGCTTCGATATTGGCTATCTTAGAAGCTGGATTGGTTCCT
>JAGNYR010000025.1:5607-26840 GCA_017984835.1 Flavobacterium sp.
GTGAGGTTTTAAGTATTCCGATCAGCCCTGTTTTAAATGAAGATGAAGTAGAAGAAGTGATCCGAATCATTAATGCCTATTAACTATTATTTTGATGAAAAAGTTTCTATTTATAACATTACGTCTCTTAAAATATCAATTTCTATCCGATTGTAGGAAGGTCATAGGTAAACCAAAATTATTTCACCCTTTGTTAATGAAAGGTGAGGGAACCATTCAATTTGGTAATAATGTACAAATTGGTGTCGTATCTTCTCCATTTTTTTATTCCCATTATTGCTATTTGGAAGCCCGATCGCCCAAAAGTGTTATTAAAATTGGTAACAACGTTTCAATTAATAATAATTTTTCGGCTTCGGCACTTAGTACAATTGAAATTCAAGATCATGTTTTGATCGGATATAATTGTTCAATCATTGATAACGACGGACACAGTATTGACCCAAACAATCGAAATGATAATTCAAAACCTGCTTCGGTTTTAATCGAGAAAAATGTATTTATTGGTTCCAATGTTACCTTATTGAAAGGGGTTACTATTGGTGAAAATTCAGTAATTGGTAATGGTTCTGTTGTAACCAAAAACATTCCCAAAAACAGTGTGTTTGCCGGAAATCCAGCCAAGTTTATTAGAGAAATAGAATGTTCAAACTAATTAAAAAGAGTGTTTTACTAAAGGTTTTGTCCATTAATTCCATTTCGATCGGAATTAGTATGTTGCTCGGTGTTTTTTCATCAAAGATTATTTCGGTTTTTTTAGGGACTTCTGGTATGGCAATGTTGGGAAGTTTTCGAAATTTTTCTGCAATGACCAAATCCATTTCTACCATTGGAATCAACAATTCCATTGTGAAATTGGTGGTTGAGCACAAACAAAATAAAGAGGAATTATCTCGAATTTACAGTACGTTCTTTTGGGTGTTCATGCTCTTATCTGTTGTCATTGCTTCTTTGGGACTTTTGTTTGCAAATTCCATTTCGACCTTTTTATTTTATACTCCTATTTTTTCATTTACGATCAAATTGTTCATGCTTTGCTTGCCTTTTATGGTGCTGAATGTGTTTTGGTTGGCTATTTTTAATGGCTATGAAAAATTTAAAACCATTGTATTCATACAAATTATTTCTAATATTCTGATTTTTTGTTCTACTGCTGTCTTGATTTGGAAACGCCAACTTATGGGAGGTTTGATCTCAGTGGCAATTGGTGAATTGATTTTCTTTTTGATTACTTTGTTTTTTTTGTACCAAAAACGCTTATTATTCAATTTTAAAATACACAAAGAGGTCAATAAAAAGGTACTTGCAAGTCTCACTACTTTTTCTTTTATGGCTTTGTTCAGTGCTATACTGGCGCCATTAACATTAATCGTTATTCGGAAATTAATCATTCAGCACTATTCGATTGAGGAAGCTGGGATTTGGGATGCATTGAATAGATTTTCTAATTTTTACATGGTGTTTTTTAGTTCAGGTTTGACCATGTACTACATGCCAAAATTAGCCTCGTTAAAGAGTGAATATGAATTCAAATTGGAGTTGGCTTCTTATTTCAAAGTACTTGTTCCGTTGGTATTCTTTTTACTTGCTAGCGTTTATTTTTTAAAAGAATACATTATTCTCATCGCTTTTAGTGCCGAGTTTGAGCCTATGAACAATATCTTGATTTGGCAATTGGCAGGAGATTTTGTCAAAATAGTAACGCTGGCCTTTGGGTTTCAGGTAGTGGTAAAAACGATGTTAAAAAGATATTTCCTAATTGAAAGTGTTTTTAATGCAGCCTATTTAGGTCTCAGTTATTTTTTATTAAACCAAGAAGGTGCTAAATCGGTTGTTCAAGCTTATTTTTATGCGAATTGTATTACTTTACTTGTAGTGCTTGTACTGTTCAGAAAAATGTTCCTTAATTGGAATTCCATACAAGAAGATATTTCTCAGCAATCATAAGATGTTGGTGGTGTTTTTCAACAAACGCTCTTGCTCTTAGTCCCATCGCTTCAATTTCTTTAGGATTTTCGATTAATTTGGATAATTCTTCGACAATTTCATCAACAGACGGCAATGCGTTGATGGCTACTTTTTCATGCAAATTGTAATATTCATAAAATTCCTTTTCCGCACCAGTAAAAACTACTTTACCTTTTGCCATCGCTTCAAGTGCGTTATAGCCTTGGTCATACCCATACACTTGATCGAGCAAAATATGGCACGAATTGTATTGCTTAATGTAGGTTTCGTATGGTACATTTTCAGCTATGGTGATGTCAACGAGTGGGCCGTATTTTTTCTGGATGATTGTTAAAGCTTCTTCAAAAAAAGAAATGCCTTTGGTATAATAGGTACTTCGATTGATTCCCAAAAAGACACGAATTGTACCTTCAAAAACAGGTGTAAGGTATGGGTTTTTGGTCGTATTGATTGGGTTGGGAATAAGTCCTAAATAATGATTATGACCTTTGAGTGGTAAGTGATAATCTATATCGGATGCAAGGACACCTTTTGTTTGGCGATAAATAAATTCGTGCAATTTTATATGTCCTTTAGAGAGGAAGTCAAAAATATATCGGTACTCCTTTTTTGATTCTTCCTTTTCAAAATAAGGATTCATGATGGAATACCGTTCTTTTTTGGAAACCAAATACTGCGTGACAAGATAATCGGGTCCGCAACAAAGCAAGAAGCATTTTTTGTTATTGGAAACGATTTTGCTAATCAAATACCGTTCAAAAGCAGGCTGGGTTTGAATGGCACTTTCATTGATGAATTGAACTACATCAAAGTTTTTTAATTGATTTAAGTGGAAATAAAACCGAACGCCATGCTCGAACTTCATTAAATCAAATTGAAAAAGGCGAAACACCATTTTTTTGATAAATGAGCCAAAAGAACCCGCACAGAAAGTTGCTCTAGTGGAAATATCACTGGGGTAATTCTTAAAACCATCTCCATTTGATACTAACAACACCTCATGTCCATTGGCGATTAATCCCTCTTTTAAGGAATTATGTAATCTGCTAAATTCACCAATTAATAATATTCTCACTTATTGCTTATATTTGTTGCTAAAATAGTTAAAAAATTGAACACTCCTCCAAAAATTAAACAATCTGTTTGTATCGTTTCTGAGCAATTGGCTACAGGAGGAGCAGAGCGTTGCGCGGCTTTATTGTCGCACTATTTGGAGGATCATAATTTTGACGTGCATCATCTAACGGTATTGGACAAAATTGAATATTCCTATTCAGGCAGCCTTTTTAATATGGGGCTGTTGAAGAACGATCAATCTCTGTTTAATCGATTTTTTAGGTTTTGGAAAATGCACCAATATTTCAGAAGAAACACCTTTGATTACATTATTGATGCGCGAGTTAAACATCATTTTTTACAAGAATGGATCATTGCCAAATGGATTTATAATGCGCCTTTAATTGTTTGGGTGCATAGTTTTATGACGCAATTGTATGTTCCTAAAAATAAATTGCTCGCAAGGTTCATTTATTCAAAAAGTAAGTTTGTTGCGGTTTCAGATAAAATTAAATCTAAAATTACTTCCGAGTATGGGTTTACAAATATCTGTACGATCTATAACCCGATGGATTTTACCGAAATTGAAAATGAACTAGATGGTGATGAAGATCTCGATTTCAACTACATACTTGCAGCAGGTAGTTTGAAAAACAACATCAAACAGTTTGATATCTTGATCTCTTGCTTCCACAAATCCATTTTACCATCAAAGGGAATCAAATTGCTGATTATGGGTGATGGTGCTCTTTTGATTGAATTAAAACAACTCGTTCACGATTTACATCTTCAAGAGCAGGTTGTGTTTCTTGGACGCAAACAAAATCCATTTCCTTATTATAAAAACGCCTTATTCACGGTTTTAACTAGTAAAAACGAAGGGTTTCCAATGGTTTTGATTGAAAGTCTTGCGACAGGAACACCTGTTGTTTCTTATGATTGCGATTCGGGGCCAAGTGAAATCATTCAAAATAGACAAAACGGATTGTTGGTAGAAAATCAGCACCCACAAAAAATGACTGACGCTTTAAATGAGATGGTAGAAAATGAAAAATTCTATTTACATTGCAAGGCAAATTCAAAGCAAAGTGTGTCCGCTTTTACATTGGATAAAATCGGTGCAGATTGGCTTACTATATTAAATAAATAAGATGAAAACAGAACTTATATCCATTCCTAAAATTCTTGATCATAGAGGAAATCTTGCTATCATAGAAGGAGATACACTCCCGTTCGGTTTTAAAAGAGTGTATTATTTGTTCGATGTGCCAAGTTCTGCACGAAGAGGAGGGCACTCCCACAAAAATCAAGAAGAGTTTTTGATAGCGCTTTCAGGAAGTTTTGATGTGATTCTGAATGACGGAACTACGGTTCAAAAGGTTACATTGAATAAGCCCGACAAAGGATTGTTAATTGGAACCAATGTTTGGCGTGAATTAGACAATTTTTCTTCGGGAGCCGTTTGTTTGGTGTTGGCTTCCGATTTATTCGATGAGGAGGATTATATCCGTGATTTTGAGGTTTTTAAGGCTAATTGTACGAAGTAAATCTTTTTCCTTTTTTTAGTTTTTGTTGTTTCCAAACTTTTATTTTATGTAAAAAATAAGTTGGAAGATATAGTAGAATCACTTGTTTCCAATTCAGGTTTAAAAGAGAAATGCCTTTTTTTAGTTGACGATACTTCGCACTATTCCCTTCCATTTTATACATTTTTGCTTTCGTGTAACGTTGGAAGTCTAAGAATTTTTTTAATGAAATGTCTGATGGATATTCTTTCTCGTAGTAATCAAAATCAGTCAGAATCTTCGAACTAAGATTGCTTTGTGTAATTTGGTTTTCAGAAATTGTATTATACTGCGATAAGGAACAATTGGAATAGGCCAATTTAAAATTCATATGAGCTCTGATGTTAAAATCGACATCTTCACCAAATGTTATCTTTTCGTTGTAAAACCCAATTTTTTCAAAAATCTCTTTTTTAACGCAAAAACTAGATTGGTTGTATAAGGGTTGTTTTAAACTTAACGTAAAATAATTGTCGACTAATATTTGCTTATTTCCAATTTTTTCAGCTCCGTTATTCGTAACAACAATTACCTTTTTATCAATTATTTCTTCATAATTTGTAGCGAAAAGGGATGCTTTAGGATAAGTTTTTATCAAATCCACTATTTCTTCTAGAAAATGAGGTTTCCAAAGATCATCGGCATCCAAAAATGCAATGTAATTAGAAGTAGAATTTTTTATTCCGGTGTTTCTAGAAGCGGATAGTCCTTTGTTTGTTTTGTGTGAAATGATTGATAGTCGAGGATCAACAAATTGAGATACTATTTTGTAGCTGTTATCTGTCGAACAATCATCGATTACCAATAATTCAAAATCAGAATACGTCTGATTGAAAACACCTTCAACAGTATCTTTGATGAAGTTTTCTTTGTTATATAGCGGAATGACAACTGAGAGGAAAGCCATGGACTAATCTTTTTTACAAATATAACCCAATCTGTATAAATCCATTGAAAGTAGGTTTGGATCATCGCTCAAGATTGATTTTTTGAGTTTTGTTTCAAATTTCTGGAATATCCAATAAACCCATGGATCTAATTTCAATGTTTTTATTATGAGATAATATTTCAGTAGGGGATTTATCTTTGAGATTCCTTTTTTATCGGCTAAGTATTTTTTTCTATTGGAAACACTTTCCAAATTTTTCTCAAAAAAGACTTTGTTTACTTCTAGTCCCAAATGAAAAATAGCATTGTCAATATGATTGATTTTGGCGCCGATTTGATATAAATGATAGGAAAAAAACAAATCCATGCCATACAAATTCACATTTGGTGTAAAATTTGTTTTCAAAAACAAGGGTTTACTAAGCAGCATGTTTCCTGAGAATACAAAAGAAAAAGGTCTGTTGTTTCTAACTGCAGCTGGTTTCTCTTCTCGAGATTTACCATATTTATATCGTAAGATTTTCGATTTTTCAGGCTGTTCGTTGTGGTACTTATAACCCCCAAAAATGACGGCGTCTTTGTTTTTTTGATGGTAATCAATATATTCAGATAGGAAAGTAGCTTTTTCTGGCAAAACATCTGCATCCAGGAAAAGTATCAAATCGAAGGATGCTTTTTCAGCCAATATCATCCGATTTTTAGTTCTGCCTACGTTCTGTTGATTGCTTTCGAAACGGCAATTATGTAAATTATTTATATCTGAATTTTCATTTAAATAAAGCTTACTCGCATCATCTTGTACGATGATTTCGTATACAATATTCAATTCGTCAGCTTGTTTTTTTAATTCCTTAACTAATGAATAGCAATGATCGTTGTATGTAGGAATTAAAATGGAAAGCATTAAATAGATTTTTGAACCACTTCAAAAATGGCTCCATTCTCACATTTTAAAGTTTTGGACGGGTACTTAAGAAGCAACGCATAATCGTGGGTAGCCATGATGATGGTTTTTCCGTTTTCGTTGATGTTTTTTAAGACTTCCAATACTTCTGCACTGGTTTGCGGATCCAAATTACCAGTTGGTTCGTCGGCTAGTATTATTTCAGGATCGTTTAACAAAGCACGAGCTATGGCTACTCTTTGTTGTTCACCTCCAGAAAGTTGATGAGGCATTTTGGTGGCAAATCCTTTCATGCCCACTTTATCAAGTACTTCGTCAATTTTATCTTGCATTTCAACCATATCTACCCATCCTGTCGCTTTTAAAACAAAAATCATGTTTTCGTTGATGCTTCTGTCAGGTAATAGCTTGAAGTCTTGGAATACAATACCAATTTTTCTTCTCAAATAGGGAATGTCATTTTCTTTCAGTGTAGCCAAGTCGTATTCAACAATGGTTCCTTCACCATCCGTTAAAGGCAAATCCGCATATAGTGTTTTCATAAAACTACTTTTTCCGGTACCTGTTTTACCAATAATGTAAATAAAATCTCCATGATTTACTTCAAGATTGATTTGAGATAATATGACTTTGTTTTCCTGATAAATGGTTACATTTTGTAAAGACAATACTGGTTGAGACATAATGACAATTTTGATTATTCTGTAAAAGTAATAAGATAACGGATGTTTACAAAATATATTTTGATATAAATAATCGGGATCTTCTCAATTCATTATTTTCAGGATAAATTGTTAAGAAAAATGTTTATAATAAAACAATCAGAAGCTTCGTTATAACTTGTATAGAACTACTTTTGATATAGAAATTAAAACTTATACAATGCGAAAAATTGCCTTGAATTTCATACTCACTTTTTTTGTAATTACGACTTCAGTTCATGCTCAAAAAACAGAAGTATATGCACACCAGTTAACCGATTTTGACAAAGCTGTTTCGTTGTACAATGAAAAGCAATATGTTTCGGCTCAGTTGCTTTTTGATAAAGTAAAAAAACAGAATCCAACCGACGAAATTGCTGCGGAATGTGCTTATTATAGTGCTTTTTGCGCCATCAAGCTCAACCAAAACGACGCCGAATTTGCAATGGAAAAATTTGTAGCGGATTATCCTACTAGTTCCAAACAAAACCAAGCCTACATTGGAGTTTCCCACTATTATTTCGAACAAGGTAATTTTCTAAAAGCCCTGCAGTATTTTGATAAAGTAGATGAAAAAGGTTTGTCTTATGAAGAGATGGACACATTTAATTTTCAGAAAGGGTATGCTTATTTTTCATCTCAAAAAAAGAAAGAAGCAACGATCTATTTTAATAAAGTCTTGCAATCTAAAGAATACGGTTCTCAAGCCAAATATTATTTAGGATTCATGGCCTATGAAAAAGAAGATTACAGTCAGGCTACCAAGTACTTTGATGAAGTGTCGGGCGAAGAGAAGTACAAAGAAAAATTATCTTATTTTCAGGCTGATATGAATTTTAAATCGGGTAATTTTCAGAAAGCGATAGAAACAGGGAAAGCTTCGATGCCTCATTCTTCAGCCCTTGAAAAATCGGAATTGAATAAAATCATTGGCGAAAGTTATTTTAACTTACAACAGTATGAGGCTGCTTTACCTTATTTAGTTGAATATAAAGGGAAAAAAGGCAAATGGAACAATACCGATTATTATCAACTAGGGTATGCTTATTACAAGCAAAAACAATACGACAATGCTGTTTCTCAATTCAATAAAATCATAGAGGGTAAAGATTTTGTTGCCCAAAATGCGTATTACCATTTGGGAGAAAGTTATTTGAATTTGGATAAAAAACCAGAAGCTTTGAATGCATTTAAGAATGCATCAGAAATGGATTTTGATCCAAAGATTAAAGAAGATGCGCATTTGAATTATGCCAAATTAAGCTATGAAATAGGGAACACCTACCAAAGTGTTCCTGATATCTTGACCTCTTATTTAGATTCGTACCCATCTTCGGCCAGTCACGACGAAATAGAAACGTTGTTGATCAATTCTTTTATCACTTCCAAAAATTACAAACAAGCTTTAGTCGTTTTGGAGAAAAACAAAACCAGTTTGAATAAAGAAGCTTACCAAAAAGTGGCTTTTTACAGAGGATTGGAATTGTATATTGATGGAAATTATTCGGAGGCAAAAGAGTTGTTTGCAAAATCGCTAAAAGAGCAAAGAAATACTGCTTTCACGGCGAGAGCCATTTTTTGGACAGCAGAAATTGAATACCTTATGGATCACTATTCAGAGGCGTTGCTGCTGTTCAAACAATTTGAAGGTTATCCCGATTCTAAGATCCTTTCAGAGAAGAAGAATTATTTTTACGATGTAGCGTATTGTTATTTTAAGTTAAAAGACTACGAACAAGCCGGTCTCAATTTTCAAAATTATTTAGATGAAAACAAAGTAGATAATGTTCGTCTGAATGATGCTTATTTGCGATTGGGCGACAGCCGATTTGCTACTTCAAAGTATTGGCCTGCTATGGATGCCTATAACAAGGCTGTTGAAATGAAAGGAATTGATGCGGATTATGCTGCTTTTCAAAAAGCAATCAGCTACGGATTTGTTTCTAAAAATGATAAAAAAATAGAAGATTTCACTAAGTTTTTGGCCAATTATAAATCGTCTCAGTATCGAGATGATGCTTTGTTTGAATTAGCAAACACCTATGTTACTGAGGGTAAAGCAGAACTCGCATTAAAGACATATGATCAATTGCTTTTGGAATACAAAAACGGAACCTATGCTTCTAAGTCGTTGCTTCGCCAAGGATTGGTTTATTATAATTCAAATAAAGATGAATTGGCTCTCACCAAGTTTAAGAAAGTTGCTGCCGATTACGCTCAAACACCTGAAGCGATCGAAGCGGTTTCTTCGGCACGATTGATTTATGTTGACAACGGTAAAGTAGATGAATATGCAACTTGGGTAAAATCATTGAGTTTTGTTTCGGTAAGTGATGTCGAACTAGATAATGATTCGTATGAAGCTGCAGAAAAACAATATTTACAAAACAACAGCAAACAAGCTGCTGCAAATTTGAGTAGTTACGTGGTCAACTTTCCAAATGGATTACATAGTTTACCGGCTAATTTCTATTTGGCTCAAACCTACTTTAATGATGGGTTGTTTGCAAATGCTGTTCCGAATTATGAATTTGTAATTGCCAAACCAAAATCTGAATTTACAGAACAAGCCTTGGTTCGTTTGTGTGAAATTCATTTGAAAAAAGATGATTTTGCACGAGCTATTCCGGTATTGATTCGATTGGAGTTAGAAGCCGATTTTCCCCAAAACATTACCTTTGCACAAGCTAATTTGATGCGTTCATACTACGAAACAAAAGATTATGCCAATGCGGTTATCTATGCCGAAAAGGTGATTGCTAATCCAAAAACGGATAACAAAATTAAAAGTGACGCACAAATCATTGTGGCGCGTTCTGCTGTTAAAACAAACGATGAAAACAAAGCGAAAGCAGCTTATGCAAAACTGTTGTTAATTGCGAAAGGAGAGTTGGCAGCTGAAGCTTTGTACTATGATGCTTATTTCAAAAACAAGGATGCAAAATACCTTGAATCGAATAAAGTAGTTCAGAAAATTGCTAAAGAATATTCGGGTTATCAATATTTTGGTGCAAAAAGTTTGATTGTCATGGCAAAAAATTATTTCCAATTGCAAGACAGTTATCAAGCCACATCTATACTGACAAGTGTAATTGAAAATTTTACGGATTTTCAAGATGTTGTGGAAGAAGCTAAAATCGAGCTAGACCTAATCAAATCAGAGGAAGCAAAAACGAACTCATCGATCCTAAAATAATCATTAAAATGAAAAAAAGAAATCCCTTCCTATTCCTATTTGTTGTCGTTGGACTTCACATGTTGCAGGCACAAAAAAAAGATGAGAACATCGGTTCAGAAGTTGTGAATGTAGTGAAACCTTATACGGCTTCTATTTCAGATGCTTTTAAGGTAAAAGAAGTTCCCACTTTAGATGATGAGGAAACCACCAAAAAAGAAAACATTACCTATGCTATTTTTTCTTTTCCTGTTGCATCAACCTTTACTCCGTCTAAAGGAAAAGCAGCTGTAGTTGATAAATCGGTGAAGGAAAAATTGTTTGCAAATTACGCCACACTCGCAGCGGGAAATTATGGAACTGTAAACGCAGCGCTTTATTTGACGCATTTGTTTGAATCAAATAGTTATATCGCAACATCATTGCGCCATTTTTCATCGCAAGGAGGTATTAAAAATCTGCTCTTAGAGGATCAATTTTACAATACAGCTTTAGAGCTTACCTATGGTAAAAAAGAAAAGCAATTGTCTTATCAAATTGATTTTGGATACCAAAGCCAAGTCTATAATTGGTATGGCTTTCAATCGGTTGTAATGCCACTTACATCCTCGGGAACTTTTATTGATGACATCAATGAAAAGCAAAAATACAACACGCTTTATTTAGGCGGAAGTCTTGCCTTTAATGAGGGTGTTATGAATAACATGGAGGTGCAATTCAATCATTTTACAGATGCATTTGCTTCATCCGAAAATCAGCTGAGTTTAAAACCTTCTTTTGGCTTTGATTTTCTAAATGAAAAAATAAAAACCAATGTCATTATTGATTATGTGAAAGGAAATTTCCAAAAAGATTATTATGATGTAAGTGCCATTAATTATGGTTTTACAAATATTGGGTTTAATCCAAGTTTTGCTATCCATGATAAAGATCTATCAGTCAATCTGGGAGCGACTTTTTTTTATAGTATGTCCAATGGTTCAGGAGCCAATAAGTTTTTTATGTATCCATCCATTACCGCTTCTTTAAAAGTGGTTGGTGATTTGATGATTGCTTTTGCTGGTGCCGAAGGGTCGCTTAAGCAAAATACGTATAGAGAATTGGTCGATGCCAATAATTTTTTATCACCTACCTTGAACATAGCTCCAACAGATGCTCGATATGATATTTATGCCGGTTTGAAAGGAAAATTAGCGAATTCAGTGAGTTATACCGTGAAAGCCTCTTATTTAAATGAAGGAAACAAAGCTTTGTTTGCTTCAAATACGTTTAATTCATTCAATGCCAATACAGAAGGATATACTTTCGGGAATTCGTTTGGATTGGTTTATGACGATGTAAAAACAGTAAGTCTTTTTGGAGAGTTAAAAGCCGATTTTTCACAAAATGTTGCCTTTAGTATTAATGGTACGTTGGCTAAATATACAACTAAAAACGAACAAAGTGCCTGGAATTTGCCTGCTATAAAGTTAAGTTCAAACTTAAGGTATACCATTTCTCCAAAATGGGAGACCGGTGTGAATGTGTTTTATGTTGGTCAGCGTAAAGACCGTGAACAATATTCTTTCGATGGATTGATTTTCATGAATGACGAAGTGCAATTACCGGGTTATGTAGATTTAAATACCCATGTAAATTATAAGCACAGTGATCGTTTGACCTTCTTTCTTAAAGGGAATAACTTGGCAAGTCAAAACTATCAAAAATGGTTAGGTTTCCCGGTTCAGGGTATTCAAGTGCTATTGGGTGCCAACTTTAAGTTTGATTTTTAAGATGTCGTTGAAAAAACAGATTTTAGAACGATACCATCTATTGATACAAGACAAAATAGATGTGTTTCGTGACATGATCGCAGATCTAACGTTAGACGCTCAAAACGACGCCAAAGGATCAGCTGGTGATAAGCATGAAACGGCTCTTTCTATGATGCATTTGGAGCAAGAGAAATTAAATTACAAGCTCAAGGAAATCTACGATCAAAAAGCAATTCTTGATAAAATTGATCCCGATGCTGTTCATGCAACCATTGCTCTAGGAAGTCTGGTTCAAGCAAATGCTATGTTGTTATTTGTGGCTGCAGCTTTACCTAAAATCACCATTGATGATCGAACTATTATTGCGGTATCTCCACAATCTCCTTTGGGTAGTAAACTGATGGGTGCTTCCGTTGGATTTTCTTTCCAAATAAACAATACAAACTATCTGATTGAGCAGGTCGAGTAGGGTGTAATTTACAGTTTTTAACAATTGGATATAATTACGATTCGTTTTGTTATATTTTTAACTTAATTAAGCATTTTTGATTTATAATTATAATCAAAAATGCTTTTTGTGTTTCAATATTGTATCGAATGATTCAATTTTGCTTCACGATTTAATAAAAAGGTAAAGAAAAGGATATGTGCGGAATTTTAGCAATAATAGGAAAAGGAAAAGACGAACAATTAGTAAAAGAACTTTCAAAGAGGATGTCGCATAGAGGACCCGATGAAAGTGATATACATATTACAGAAAACGGACATATTCTAAGCCATGAGCGTTTGTCAATAATTGATTTGCATTCGGGTAAACAACCTATCAAAGGAACTTCTACAGCCTATATGGTTCATAATGGTGAAATATACAATCATCAAGACTTGAGAGATGGAATATTAAAAGCACATACATTCAAGACCCAATCAGACTCTGAGGTGATTGTACATCTTTATGAAGAATTTCAATACGACTTTTTACATTTATTAGACGGTGATTTTGCCTTTGTTGTGGTTGATGGAGATGATTACATTGCAGGTCGCGATCCATTAGGTGTGAAACCTCTTTATTACGGAATGGACGAACGCGGAAGAATGTATTTTTCATCCGAAATGAAGCCCATCGCCGATCAATGTAAAACTTTTTCAACTTTCCCTCCGGGACATTATTACACACCCTCTACAGGTTTTGTAAAATACTACAAACCTGCTTATGAAGATTACAAAGTAGCAACACAAGAATTTGATCCAGAAAAGTTGCGTAATGCACTCACAGAGGCTACCCGTAAACGACTCATGAGCGATGTGCCTATTGGTGTTTTATTATCGGGCGGACTTGATTCCTCGCTAACATCTTCCATCGCCTCTCGTTTATTAAAAGAAAAAGGAAAAGAATTGCATTCCTTCTCTATTGGTTTAGATGCCCATGCTCCTGATGCCTTAGCAGCAAGAAAAGTAGCCGATTTTTTGGGTACCATTCACCACGAAATTCATTTTACCATTGAACAAGGAATAGAAATATTAGATAAGCTTATCTGGCACCTTGAAACATATGATGTGACATCGGTTAGAGCCAGTACACCTATGTATTTTCTCTCCAAAGCCATCACCGATTTGGGTATCAAAGTAGTTCTTTCTGGCGAAGGTGCCGATGAGGTTTTTGGTGGGTATCTGTATTTTAGAAACGCTCCTTCTACCGAAGATTTCCAAAAAGAAACCATTGAACGAGTACAAAAACTATTTACTGCCGATTTGCTGCGTGCCGATAAATCGACCATGGCGCATGGTCTGGAGGCGCGAGTTCCATTTCTTGACAAGGACTTTTTGGAGGTAGCCATGACAATCAAGCCAGAAGAAAAACAGCCAAAAACCTACAACGGAAAAGAAAAATACATTCTTCGTAAAGCATTCGATACTCCAGACAATCCGTATCTTCCTGATGAGGTTTTATGGCGTCAGAAAGAACAGTTTTCAGATGGAGTAGGATACAACTGGATCGACACGCTTATTGCGTATTGTGCATCACAAGTTACCGATCAACAGTTGGAAGGCGCCGCAGAAGCGTTTCCATACAACACACCCGCAACCAAAGAAGCCTATTATTACCGAACCATATTTCACAAATACTATCCACAATTAAGTGCGGCTCAAACCGTTAGAAAATGGATACCCAAATGGCAAGAAAATCAAGATCCAAGTGGTAGAGCCAATGCAGCCCATGTACAAGCTGATACAGAAATTGCAAAAGCTGCCACAACCGCATAATCGTGAGATTATATTAAGTTTAGTTTGTTTGTTTGAAAGCGTTCATCATTTTTGGTGGACGCTTTTGTTTTTGGCAATGAGGTGAGGAGTTTTACAAAGTTTTTAAAAACAAATTTATCTCACTATATTTGAAATCAAATTCCATCTCATGAAAATAATTGCAGTTATACCCGCGCGTTATGCTTCTACTCGTTTTCCGGCAAAACTAATGCAGGACCTAGCGGGAAAGTCCGTTATTTTGACAACTTATCAGGCTGCGGTGGCAACAGCCCTTTTTGACGATGTTTTTGTTGTAACCGATTCAGATATTATTTTCAATGAAATTCAATCCCATGGCGGGAAAGCCATCATGAGTATCAAAGAGCATGAGAGTGGTAGTGATCGTATTGCCGAGGCTATTCAAAACATGGATGTTGATGTGGTTGTAAATGTACAGGGTGACGAACCTTTTATCGACAAACAGCCCTTAGAAGCCGTAATTGAAGTTTTTAAGAAGGATGTTGATTCTCAAATTGATTTAGCATCACTCATGCGTCCTATTACCAATAAAAAAGACATAGAAAACCCGAACAATGTAAAGGTTGTTGTGGATCAATTGGGTAGAGCTCTTTATTTTTCGAGGTCTGTCATTCCGTATCCACGTGACGAAAATGCAGGCGTTTGTTATTTTCAGCACATAGGTATTTATGCTTTTAGAAAGCAAGCGTTATTGGATTTTTATGCGCTGCCTATGAAGTCGTTGGAGGCTTCAGAAAAACTAGAACAACTTCGTTATTTAGAATTTGGGAAACGCATCCAAATGGTCGAAACTGCGCATGTAGGCATCGGAATTGATACCCCAGAAGACTTAGAAAGAGCCCGAGAAATGATGAAGTAGGCAACTGTTTTGAATGGTTGATAACTTTTATTGAGAAAACCCTTTTTAATTACATCCTTCTGAATTAATTTTGGAGGAGATGAAACTAAAAAGATTGCATACAACTCCCACACTCGAATTTTATACACCGGATTATTCAACATCTATGGAACTTCCGTATGTTGATGCGGGTATAAGAGCAGGATTTCCTTCTCCTGCCGATGATTTCATTGAGTTGTCTATTGACCTGAACAAACATTTGATCAAGCACAAAGACACGACTTTCTTTGCTACAGTCAAAGGTCATTCCATGAAAAACGCTGGTATTTACGATGGTGATTTGCTTGTGATCGATAAAAGTTTGGAGCCACAAAATGATAAAATTGCTATTTGTCAAATAGACGGATCTTTTACGGTTAAACGCATCAAGATTGAGCAGAATGTTGTTTGGTTGATTGCCGAGAATGAAGATTTTAAGCCTATTAAAGTCACACCAGAAAACGAACTTATCATTTGGGGTATTGTTACCGCTTCTATCAAAAAATTCTAATGTTTGCATTAATCGATTGTAATAATTTTTACGCTTCTTGTCAGCGTGTGTTTGAGCCCCATTTAATTGGAAAGCCGGTCGTGATACTGTCCAATAATGACGGTTGTGTTATTGCGCGTTCTAACGAGGCGAAAGCATTAGGTATTCCTATGGGAGCGCCTGCTTTTCAATTGGATACGTTGTTTAAAAGCAACAATGTAAATGTGTTTTCTTCTAATTATGCGCTTTATGGCGACATGAGCAGTCGGGTGATGAATCTTCTTTCGACCTTTGCACCCGAAATAGAAGTGTACAGTATTGACGAAGCCTTTTTGAAGTTCAATGGTTTTGAGCGCTTCGATTTGCAAGCACACGGAATCAAAATCCAACGCACAGTGACCAAAGGAACGGGTATTCCGATAAGTGTTGGTTTTGCACCTACGAAGGCTTTGGCTAAGGTGGCAAATAAAATTGCTAAAAAATTCCCTGACCGAACTAAGAGTGTCTATGTTATTGATACAGAAGAAAAAAGAATCAAAGCGCTTCAATGGACTAAGATTGGGGATGTTTGGGGTATTGGACGAAAACACGCCAAGCGTTTAGAGGCTATTCAGGTAACCAATGCGTATCAATTTACGCAATTATCGGATGAATGGGTACGAAAAGAAATGTCGGTGGTGGGCTTGCGATTGAAATGGGAACTTGAAGGCAAGCCTACTTTGGATTTGGAGGAAGCGGCTGCTAAAAAGGCCATTGCTACGACCAGGTCTTTTGAACAGACTTACAGCACTCTTGAAGAAATAGCAGAACGAGTAGCTACCTTTACAGCTCATTGCGCTCAAAAGCTAAGAAAACAGCAAAGTCAGTGCAATATGATCATGGTGTTTGTTAATACAAATAGATTTAACAACGATGCACCTCAATATTCTAGAAGTATCGTAATCAAAACAGACTACCCAACCGATTCAACGATTGATTTGAATCGCTTCGCACAAATTGGATTGAATGCCCTCTTTCGAGAGGGGTATCAATACAAAAAAGCAGGTGTGATATTGATGGGGCTTACTCCAAATTCTCAGGTACAGCTGTCCCTTTTTAATGCTTCCAACCCAAAACACGCACCTTTGATGTGCGTGATGGATAAGCTCAACCAGTCTATTGGGAAAACCACAGTGAAATTTGCTACTCAATCTTTGGGTAGGCAGTGGAAAATGAAACAAGAAAAACTATCGCCTTGCTACACGACTCGAATAAAGGACGTTGTTTCAATCCAATTATAAATGAGTTATTTACTTTCTTTTAGAACCATGTCTATTGTGATGGCTCCTGCAATGATTGCCATTTTATTTTCCAAATTTGAAAATTCAGATTCTACACTAACGTGGTATTTATCGGCAGAGGTAAAAATTTCTTTCATTGCGCCAGCCCATTTCTTTGAGATGGTTCCGATTTGATTGGAGCGAGCATCTTTTATAGTAAAGTTCCAAGCCTTCCAGTCTCCCGAAATTTCACCAATTTGATTCCCTATTGCATCACAAATAATGAATTTGGGTTTCAGTAATTGAAATTTTTGTTTGATACTTCCCACAACATCTCCTTTTGCATTTTTGATGGTGATTTTTGACATAAAAAAAGTCCATCCTCTAGAGATAGAGGCTTGTAGTTTGTCTTCAGAATTTTTAATTTCTAGTAGAAAAGGCAGCATTGGTTTGCCAATAAACAAACGGAGTACCTTTTGTCCGGCAGTAAGTTTTTGTTTTATGGCACCGATGGTTTGGCCTTTTTCGTTATAGATTTGGTAACAATTTTCAAACTTAAAGAAGTTTACTTTTTCGTCGATGAAATAATTGTTTGCTTCAAAGAAATTTGTGTTCATGAGGTTTGTTTTGTTTAAAATCAAATGTAATATATTTTTTGAAATAGAACAGGTCTATGTGTTCAAAACTGCATGAGGGATAGAGGCGGCATCCTTTTGCGCAGCGGAGCGAAGCAAAAGATAGAGACGAAAGCCCGACGGCAAGGGCCGGCATGCCATAACAGAATCATTCTTCGTTATCGAAATATCCTTTATTTTTTACTTTGGTTGAAAAAAAGTTCAAGAATAAAACTACAAAAGAAAGAAAAAACATGCCTTGTAAACTAGCGAGTATTTTTCCGAAAGTTGTGATAGGGTAGTAGTCTCCAAATCCGATAGAGTTGGAGCTGATAACGCTGAAGTAGATTGGGTCAAACCAATGAGTGAAAGGCTTGTTCATGTTGGAACCAAGTGCGTATAGGACTGCAAATGAAACAACGATTTCAATGTAATTAAAAAACAATAGAAGCATAGAGCGCTTGTAGGAGCGTGGACGCGTGAATAGATCGGAGGCAAAAATAAGAGTTGGAATATAAAGTACGGTCTCGATGAGTACATATATCATAAGCGCAATGATGTATGTATGGTTCTGCCATTGGTTGTAAAGAATTGCAAAAGGGAAAGCAACTTTTGCAATGATGTAAAGATCCATCGCTAAGTCTTGGTATTCTTGCCCGATTTTGTTAGCAAAATACTTGATGTATATACCCGGAAAAAGCAATTGTGATGAAGATAGAAAAAGGCGTACAATTTTTTCAATTCCGCTATCTTCTTGGTGGTCATTATTCCAAATGGAAACTATATTTTGGATTCTTTTTTGAATTGGGTTTGATTTTTCGAGTTGTTTTTTTGATACTTTTCCAACCAATAATTTTTTTAGAATAGAGCTCATTTATGCCAATTTTTTAATGGTGAATAATTCGTTGTGTTCTTCTACTTTTGGGTACATGCGCACCGAGAAACGAGTGTCGTATTTTGTTTTGTATAGGAGGTTTCTTTCGCTATCCTTTTTATTTAAAACCATGGTATTAAACAAGATAAAACCATTTATATTAAGTAAATTATTAATACGTTGAATAAAGAAATCTTCAAATAAAAAATTGGGCATGGTGGTATCTTGGAAGACATCAATAATGATTAAATCGTACTTTTGGGTCGTTTTTAAAACAAATTCAAACGCATCGTCCTGCACCAAGTTTAAGTTGTTTATCGCGTCAATTTTGAAATAGTCTTTGGCAATTTGGATGACCTCTTTGTCAATTTCTACTCCGGTAATGTTTCCTTTAAAATGAATGTCGTGAACGAGGGTTTTGATGACACTTCCACCTGCAACTCCTAGCACCAAGACCGATTCAAATTTTTTGATTCGTTCAAATCCAATGTATTTCAGCCCTTTTTTCAAGATTCTTTGTAGGCTTCCAAACGAGTAATTGGTGTTGGCAGAATCCAGTACCAATTCGCCATAATTCCAGGTTACTTCAAGGCTTTTACTGAAGGTAGAGTTTTTTTTGTGAATGGTGATGGGAATAAAATAACTCAGGAATTTTGATAACATTACTTTTTTTACCAAAAATAGTAGATTAATCTTAGATTTGTAAAAAAAATCGGAATGAAAAAACAAATTTATTCTTTTATTTTCACGAGAATACTTGGATGGAAGTTGGTTGGGACCTTGAGTCCAGATGTAAAGAAATGTGTTTTTATGGTTTTGCATCATACCAGCTGGTATGATTTTTTCTTAGGGCTCTTTACCCGAGGAATGGTAGGGCTTGAAATGAATTTTGTAGGTAAAAAAGAATTGTTTGTTTTTCCGTTTGGTTATTATTTTAAATCAATTGGAGGCGCGCCTTTGGATCGAAGTGGAAATAAAAACAATGTAGATGCTACGGTCGATGTATTTAACTCTAGAGAAGTTTTTAGGTTAGCAATTGCTCCAGAAGGAACGCGTAAAAAAGTAACCCAATTGCGTTCTGGTTTTTATTATATCGCATTGAAAGCGAATGCATTGATTGTTCCGGTTGCGTTTGATTATTCGAAAAAAGAAGTGAAATTTGGCACGCCGTTTCAGCCAACAGGAGCTTACGAACAAGACCTTCAAAAAGTAATGCCTTTTTTTAAAGGAGTAAAAGGAAAAAATTCGGAATTTGATTTTGATACCGAATCATTTAATAATGCAATCAATTAGAGATCGTTTATAAAACTATCTTATTTTTGTGTAAATATGTAACTATGGATTACGATTTCTTATTTGAAAATCACAAAGCGTCTTCACTATTTGGTCGGTACATTACTTTGGAATCGATTGAGCCCTTGGTAAAAAAGTATGCGTTTGATGTTGTGGGGAGCTCTGTCCTCGGAAAACCCATCTATAGAATCCAAATAGGTGCTGGACCCACAAAAATATTGATGTGGTCGCAAATGCATGGTAATGAAAGTACTACTACGAAGGCTGTCTTTGATTTTTTGGAGCTATTGACGTCTGGTGATGAACTAGGAACCAGCTTATTAGAAAAATACACCTTTTGCATTTTGCCAATGGTAAATCCGGATGGCGCATTTCTTTATACAAGAGCCAATGCAAATGCGGTGGATTTGAACAGAGATTCGGTTGATTTATCTCAGCCTGAAAGCACGGTATTGCGGAAGGTGTTTGATGCATTTCAACCCAATTATGGTTTCAACTTGCATGATCAGCGTAGTATTTTTGGTGTGTCCGATACGGGTAAGCCGGCTACCGTTTCTTTTTTAGCTCCGTCCTTCGATGAGTCGAAGTCTTATAATGTAACTCGTACAAAAGCTGTAAAGTGGATTGAAACAATGCATGCCACACTTGAAAAGTATATTCCGGGTCAAATAGGTCGTTTTGATGATGGCTTTAACATTAATTGCATAGGAGATAGGTTTCAGTCATTGGGTGTTCCGACAATACTGTTTGAAGCAGGTCATTTTCACGACGATTATGAACGCGAAATAACCCGTAAAATGATTTTTATTTCATTGGTATCGGGTTTATTGAATTATGACGAAAACGATGTAGTTTTTAACGATTTGAGTGTTTATTTGCAAATTCCTCAAAATAAAATCATATTTTATGACATTTTGATTAAAAATATTGAAATAAATTATGATGGTATTGAAAAAATTACGAATATTGCATTGCAATTTAAAGAAGAACTTGTGGATGGTAACTTACATTTTGTTGCCTACATAGCTAAAATTGGTGAATTGGATTCTTTTTTCTTTCATGCAACTTATGATGTAGATGGAAGTAAGTATTCAGATCTTAAGGGTCATTTTCCAGTTGTAGATGAAAAAGCAAGTTTTTTAGTAGATTCAAATTGGTTTTTTAAAGATGGATTCAAAATCTAATTTGAAACCCCAACACAAACAAATAAAAAAATTAAATTCTGAGGTTATGAGTAAGTTTCGTTTAGATGAAGTAGATCATCAAATTCTTGACATGTTGATTGACAACACAAGAGTACCATTTACAGACATTGCAAAAAAATTATTAATTTCTGCAGGAACTGTGCATGTACGTGTGAAGAAAATGGAAGATGCTGGAATTATTATGGGTTCCTCTTTAACACTTGATTATGAAAAATTAGGATATTCTTTCATTGCTTATGTTGGAGTGTTCTTAAATAATACATCACAAACAAAATTTGTATTAGAACGTATTAATGAAATTCCTTTTGTAACAGTTGCGCATGTCACTAC
>JAGNYR010000101.1 GCA_017984835.1 Flavobacterium sp.
AGTTTTGTTTTTTCATCCTCATTCCAATCGCCAAGCACATAGTCTACTTGCTTTCCTTTTTTAAACTCATCACTAATGCCAAAACGAAAACGCGGATATTCTGTCGAATTGAGTAATAATTGTATGTTTTTAAGGCCGTTATGACCACCATCCGATCCTTTGGTTTTGATTCGAATGGTTCCGAACGCAATGTTTAAGTCATCGGTAATGATCAGGACGTTTTCTTTCTCTATTTTTTCTTTCTCCATCCAATATTTCACTGCTTTTCCACTCAAATTCATGTAGGTGTTTGGTTTAAGTAACAAAAGCGTTCTTCCTTTGACTTTGTATTCGGCCAGGTCGCCCAACTTTGCAGTTTGAAATGTTACTCCTTCTTTTTTGGCAAAATGGTCCAAAATCTTGAAACCAATATTATGTCGGGTGTTTACATATTCGGCGCCAATATTGCCTAGGCCCACGATGAGAAATTTTTTCATTGGAGGGGTATTTTCAGTTTTTTCTTTTGTGAATAATTTTAAGATCCAATTCATCCTAACAAAGGTAACAAATTTGTAGAAGTATTAATTCAAGCGCATAAAAAAAGCACCAGTTGCCTGGTGCTTTTTTGAAAAATTTCTAAAAAGATTATTTTTTCTTTTTTGCTCCTTTTTCTGCTTTTGCTGCTTCTTGAGCTGCTTTCATCGCAGCACGTGAAATCTTCACTTGACAAACTACAGTGTTGTCTGGGTGCATTAATTTGAAATTGTTTGTAGCAATTTTAGTTACATACAATTTGTTACCCATTTGAAGTTCAGAGATATTAGCTTCTACAAAATCAGGAAGGTTTTTTGGTAATGCTTTTACTTTTAAACGACGTTGGTTTAAGTTCAAAACACCTCCTAAAAGTACCCCTGGAGAAGTTCCAACTATTTTAACAGGAACTTCCATCACGATTTCTTTGTCATCGTTTAATTGAAAGAAGTCGATGTGTAAAATAGCATCAGATACTGGGTGAAATTGAATGTCTTGTAAAATAGCATTGTATGTTGTTCCAGCCAAATCAATCGCAACTGTGTGCGCATTTGGAGTATACACCAATCCTTTGAAAGCTTTGCTTTCTGCTGTAAAATGTACTGGTTGATTTCCTCCGTAAATTACGCAAGGAACCATTCCAGCATCACGTACGGCCTTCGTTGCCTTTTTGCCTACGCTTTCTCTTTCTGATCCTTTAATCGAAATTGATTTCATTGTAAATATATATAATTGTTAATAATTCTATTTTAAGCATGAAGCTTTGAGCCGTATGCTACATGTACTATGGGTTTTTGCTCAAGCCGATGACTTAGGGCCAATTGCCAATAACTACATTAAAAATTTTCCACTAATGGAATTGTTGTGTTGCACCATGTGCATTACTTCTGCAAAAAGTGGCGCACAACTCACTACTTTTATTTTATTTGATTCTTTTTTCAACGGAATTGAATCGGTTACGATTAATTCAACTAATTTAGAATTTTCAATTTTTTCATAAGCTTCACCAGATAAAATAGGGTGTGTGCAAATAGCTCTTACGCTTAACGCACCTTTTTCTATCATTAGATCGGCTGCTTTGGCAAGTGTTCCTCCTGTGTCAATCATATCATCCACCAGAATCACATTTCTTCCTTTAACCTCTCCAATTAGTTCCATTGTATCAATTACATTTGCTACTTTTCTTTGTTTGTAACAAATTACCACGTCTGATTCTAAAAATTTAGAATAGGCATAGGCTCTCTTAGAACCTCCCATGTCTGGCGATGCGATCGTTAAATTTTCTAAATTTAAACTTTTCACATAAGGTAAAAATATAGTAGACGCAAACAAATGATCAACTGGCTTTTCAAAAAATCCTTGAATTTGATCAGCGTGTAAATCCATGGTCATGATTCGAGTGGCCCCTGCTGCATCTAGTAAATTGGCAACAAGTTTAGCTCCAATCGGCACTCTTGGCTTGTCTTTTCTATCTTGTCTTGCCCATCCAAAATAAGGAATTACTGCTGTAATATGTCTTGCTGAAGCTCTTTTAGCCGCGTCAATCATAAGCAATAGTTCCATCAAATTATCAGCGGTTGGAAAGGTAGAGCATACTATAAAAACGCGTAAACCTCTAATTGACTCTTCGTAAGAAGGCTGAAATTCGCCATCACTATAAGTTGAGAACGTAACCTTACCTAGCGGAATGCCATACTTTTCAGCAATCTTTTCAGCTAAATAAACACTTTGCGAACAAGCAAATATTTTTGCTTCTGGTTCTTGGTGCTGCATTTTAATTTGTTGTTTTAACCGATGCTTTCAACTTATTTTGAGTTGTATTTCAAAACAAATATAAATGCCTCGGGTGTAGTTAGTTAGTTGTGTGTCGTTTTACCGAGCTGCAAATTTATAAATAAAATTGAACTCTGAAAGGATATTTTTAACTATTTTTTTTAAATATGAAATATTTTTATTTACATTTGCACTCACAAATTTGAAGAAATTCAATTTTATGCCTAGATGGCGGAATTGGTAGACGCGCACGACTCAAACTCGTGTACTTCGGTGTGTGGGTTCGATTCCCACTCTGGGTACAAAAAGGGAAAGCTTTAACAGCTTTCCTTTTTTTTTGCTGATATTTTATTAACT
>JAGNYR010000065.1 GCA_017984835.1 Flavobacterium sp.
GTTTTTGGTGCAATGGAGTTCTTTATTGATTCGGGTGATCGACCTGCCTTTCTAAAATACCCAATGGTATCGATTTTTCTATTTGTATTCTTATTTTTAATCATAGCAATAGAAATTACAGTTGGAGCTGTCAATAATGTGATGTACCAAATCATGACAGAAGAACAGAAAAAACTCGTTGATGAAATTTCTTCTGTAAGTATTAAAGATAGTGTATGGTTTAAAAAGTTGATGAAAGCTTTAACAAAAGCAGAACCTATAGAAAATGAAGCTAATTTATTATTAGATCATGATTATGACGGCATCAAAGAATTGGATAATAATTTACCGCCTTGGTGGGTTTATTTATTCTATATCTGTATTGGTTTTGCGGCTGTTTATTTGATTCGTTTTGAATTAATGGGTGGTGACAACCAAGAAATGGAGCTTCAAAAAGAAATGGCACAAGCTCAAATTGAGGTGGAGGAATATTTAAAAAATGCTCCAGATTTGATGGATGAAAAAACAGTTACCTTATTGACAGATGCGGGAGCATTAGACAAAGGGAAAGCTATTTTTACCGAAAACTGTGTAGCATGTCACCGTGCAGATGGTGGTGGTCAAATTGGTCCTAACTTGACAGATCCTAACTGGATATTGGGAGGCGGAATCAAAAATGTATTCCACACAATTACCAATGGTGGTCGTGACGGAAAAGGAATGGTCGCTTGGAAAGAAACTTTGAAACCAAAAGAAATTCAATTGGTTGCAAGTTATGTATTATCATTACAAGGTAGCAATCCTAAAGATCCAAAAGCACCAGACGGAGATGTTTGGGTAGATGATACCAAACCTGCTGCTGCTACCGCAACTGCAACCACAGACACGACAAAGGTTAGCAAATAATTAAAAATAAATACCATGTCTGAACCATTTGAAGACGAAAGTTTTAGAGACGCCATAGCCACGATAAATGAATCCGGAAAGCGAAATTTTATTTATCCGAAGCAGCCCAAAGGAAAGTTCTATGATTACAGAAAATTAGTAAGTTATTTTTTACTAATTACATTGATTGCCAACCCTTTTATTAAAGTAAACGGAAACCAATTCATGATGTTCAATGTTTTGGAACGTAGGTTTAATATTTTGGGATTCCCATTTTGGCCTCAAGATTTTTACCTTTTCGTAATGGCAATGATTATCGGAGTGGTCTTTGTGATCCTTTTTACGGTAATCTACGGTCGAATTTTTTGCGGATGGATCTGTCCTCAAACTATTTTTCTTGAAATGGTTTTCAGACGTATAGAATTTTGGATTGACGGAGATCGTGGTGCACAATTACGTCTTCAAAAGCAAGAATGGAATGCCGAAAAAATAGGTAAAAGATTGTTTAAATGGTTGGTGTTTTTCATCATTTCATTCGGAATTGCAAACGTTTTTTTGGCTTACATTATAGGAAGTGATCGTTTGTACTTAATGGTAGAAGAAGGACCGTTAAACCACACAAGTAATTTCATAGCCTTGCTTATTTTTACAGGTGTTTTCTATTTTGTGTTTGTTTGGTTCAGAGAACAAGTCTGCATCATCGCTTGTCCCTACGGACGTTTACAAGGGGTCTTATTAGACAATAAATCAATCAATGTTGCCTACGACTTTGTGCGAGGTGAAAAAGAAGAAGGACGTGCTAAGTTCAATAAAAACGAAGACCGTTCTACAACTGGAAAAGGAGATTGCATCGATTGCCACCAATGTGTCAATGTGTGTCCAACAGGAATCGACATCCGAAACGGTACACAATTAGAATGTACCAACTGTACAGCTTGTATTGATGAATGTGATTCCATTATGAAATCGGTGGGATTACCAAAAGGCCTCATTCGCTATGCATCGGAAGATGAAATTGAGAAAAAAGAACCGTTCAAGTTTACGACTCGAATGAAAGGGTATACCGTAGTGTTGTCAATTTTAGTGACTCTTTTTGTCGGCTTGTTGTTTTTAAGAAACGATGTTGAAGCAACTATCTTACGATTACCAGGTCAACTGTATCAACACAAAGGCGATAAAATAAGTAATGTGTTTACTTTCAAAATCGTAAACAAAACGGTCAAAGATTACCCGAACGTGCATTTTGAGCTCATCAATCAAAAAGGTGAAATCAAAATGGTAGGAAACAAAACCTTTTTTGTTCAAAAACAAGGAATGTCGGAAGGTACTTTGTTCATCGAAATCAATGCATTCATTTTGAATAGTGACAATACAAAATTGAAAATTGGTGTCTATAACGGAACCGAATTATTAGAAACGGCCAAGACAAGCTTTCTGTCACCCAGAAGTTTTGATTAATAAAAAAAACAATATCATGAAAATAAATTGGGGAACATCTATCGTGATCGCATTTGCATCCTTTATGCTTTTTATTCTATTCTTTGTTTACAAAGTGCAATCCAACTCAAAGTATGACAACGAATTGGTTGTTGAAGAATATTATAAGCACGATGCAAATTATCAGCAAGAATTGGCCAAATTACAAAATGGTGCCGATTTAGAAGAAAAACCCATTTTCACAAAAACGAACGATGGCATCGAAATTCAATTTCCAACTACATTCGATTCCAAAAAAATTGCAGGTAATGTGTCCTTTTACAGATCGTCCAACAAAAAACTAGATTTTGAAGTACCCATTTCAATGTCTGGTTCTACTTTGCTCATACCTAAAAAAAGACTGTTGGGCGGTCTATGGGACATTACCATCAATTGGAAATACAACAACGTCGAATATATTTCTAAAGAAACAATTTATTTCTAAATGCTTTATTCTGCTTTCATTTTTGGACTTATCAGTAGCTTGCACTGCATCGGTATGTGCGGTCCCATTGCTTTGATGCTTCCTGTAGATAGAAAAAATGAAGTAAAAAGAGTTTTACAAACGTTCTTATATCATTTGGGCCGATTGACAGCATACGGCAGCTTAGGTTTGTTGTTTGGTTTGTTAGGTAAAGGTTTTCAATTAGCGGGTTTTCAGCAACACATATCTATTTTAGTGGGATTGTCCATCATATTGATTGTGGTGGTGCCAGAAAAAATATTTATGAAGTACAATTTTTCGAGACCTGTTTACCAAACCATTTCAAAAGTTAAATCCACGTTAGGACAGCAGTTTAAAAGAAAATCATGGGATTCTTTTTTTATCATTGGTTTACTTAATGGTTTTTTACCCTGCGGATTGGTTTATGCAGCTCTTTTTGGAGCCATAGCCATGCAAAGTGCCTCATTGGGTGTGCTTTATATGCTGTTGTACGGTTTAGGAACGGTTCCAATGATGTCGGCAGTCGTGATTGTTTCTCATTTTTTGAAACCTACGTGGCGTCTAAAAGTGCAAAAAGTAATCCCTGTCATAGCCATTGTAATCGGAACCATGTTCATCATGAGAGGAATGGGATTGGGCATTCCGTATTTGTCTCCAAGCGACATGAGCCTATTTGTAAAAGCTACCCCAACGTGTCATTAATCAGTACTATTTAATAATTTAATTTATACAACATGCAAAAACATAATTTAATCAACGAGTTTCCAGAATTTGAAACACAAATCCACGAATTAAAAGTAAGCAATCATCATTTTAAAAAGTTATTTGATGAATACCATGAAGTGGAGCACAAAATTTATTTAATCAACAGCGAAGTTGAAGTAGCAATTGATGAAGAAGTTCATAAATTAAAAGCACATTTGCTTCATTTGAAAGACGGATTATTAGAGATCTTAAGAAATAGTTAATAGTTAATGCCCTGCATTTTTTGCAGCAAAAAGCCGCTTGAGTAATTGAGCGGCTTTTTTATTGGTTTTATTGTTTTTGTAGATACAGGAATATAATGCTGAATTAGTTTTTTTTGTTTTGATTATATTTTTCTATATTTGAAAATAAAATGTTATTTCATGAAAAATATTGCTAAAATCATAGTGCTTTCTGCTCTTGTATGTATTTCTTGTAAGAAGGAAGAAGAAATTCCGGTTTCGAACAAGCCCATTGTACCTTTTACACAATTAGGAAACCAACAAGTGCAACAAAACACACTGCAACAACCGGTTCAACAAGTGCCACAGACAACTACTACAACGACCCAGCAAACTGCCGCTCCTGTAAAAGTTGCTCCTGGGATGAACCCAAGTCACGGTCAGCCAGGACATCGTTGTGATATTGCAGTTGGCGCACCTTTAAATTCGCCAAAAGCAGCAGTTCCTACAACTACTCAAAAACCTGTTGTAACGCAATCTAAGGTTGTTTCTGCACCAGCAGCAACTGTCGCTCCACCTACAGGTCCTTTGGCACCTACACCAGAAGGTATGAATCCACCGCACGGACAAGAAGGTCATGTGTGCAGTGTAGCAGTGGGTGCTCCCTTACCAAAATAATAAAAAAGATTTTTATATAGTCATTGAAAAAAGCTGGGTTTCCGGCTTTTTTCTTTTTAGTCGCAGGTCAAATGCCATGCATACATTTCGAACAAAGGGTTTTCCTTTTTCTAATACCATTAGTTCGTTGTTTTTTATCTGGATCAATTCATCACTTACCATCTCTTCAAGTTCTTCTATGATTGATTCTATTTCTTTAAAATAGGTCGCTTTGCTGTCCCAATTTGTTTTAAATTGACACATGATGTGTAAGATGTGTTGTCGAATCAGCAAATCTTCAGAAGATAGAATATGGCCTTTTACAACCGGTATTTTGTTGTTTTCCAGCATGAAATAATACTCGTCTAGACTTTTGGTGTTTTGTGCAAACCCATACCAACTATCACTGATGGAAGACACGCCCAAACCAATCATGACTTGTGTTTTGGAATGGCTATAACCCATGAAGTTGCGGTGCAGTTGGTTGTTTGTATATGCTTTGTATAATGCATCCTCTTTTGTTGCAAAATGATCCATTCCAATTTCGAAATACCCATTTTCAGACAATAAGGATTTCCCTTTTTCATATAATTTTCTTTTTGCTTCGTCTTTGGGTACATCTACATCCTTAAATCCTCTTTGTCCATTTCCTTTGATCCAAGGCACATGCGCATAGCTATAAAAAGCTAGCCGATCTGGGTTGAGTGATTTTGTTTTTTCGATGGTATCTATCATGTGATCCATCGTTTGAAAAGGCAAACCATATATGATGTCGTGGCTCACAGACGTATAGCCAATTTCTCTAGCCCAATAGGTTACTCTTGCTACATTGGCAAATGGCTGTATGCGGTTGATTGCTTTTTGCACTTGCTCTGAATAATCTTGCACTCCAAAACTGACTCTTCTAAATCCCAAATCGTACAATGTGGATAAATGCTCTTTTGTCGTATTGTTTGGATGTCCTTCAAAACTCATTTCGCAGGAATCTGATTTGGTGGCCAATTGAAATATTCCGTTGATTAACTTTTCTAAATTTTGAACAGAAAAAAAGGTTGGAGTTCCGCCTCCTAAATGAATTTCTTGGATGATCGGTTTTTCTGAAAATTGTTCAGCATACAATTGCCACTCTTTTAACAAGCCTTCGATATAAGGGTGTTCTAGCTCGTGGTTTTTTGTGATTCTTTTATGGCAACCACAAAAAGTGCACATGCTTTCACAAAAAGGCAAATGGATATAAACACTGATTCCCTCTGCGGCATTACTTTGATCAAACGACTTTTTGAAACTTTCAATCCAATGAGAATAACTAAAAGTGCTTTCGTCCCAATACGGAACAGTGGGGTAGCTCGTATAACGTGGGCCAGCAATGTTGTATTTGTTAATCAGTGATTGCGACATATTCGGTTCATTTATTACCCCAAATCTAGGAAGCTTTCCAAAGGAAAAAAATGATAATTGTCATGAACCGATAATTCATAAAAAAAGCCCACATAAAGCGGGCCTTCTGTTATTGTTGCAATTCTTTCAGTTGTTTCAACTTGTCTTTCCAAGTTGTTAACTCTTCTTTGTGTCTTGCAATTGTTTTTCTAACTTCTGTTACAATTGAATTCTCTTTTTTCGCATTTTTTGTATTTTGAAAAAATTGAATGTTGTTTTCTAATTGGAAAATCTCATGTTGTACTTCGTCGATACGTCTTCTGATAAAAATTGCTTCATTGTCAAGTTTTCTTGAATCATCTCCTAAACTATCTAATTTATTAGCGAAACGCATTTTTTCAGAATCTTTTTTACTCAAGCTTAATTTTTCGAATAACGCATCCAAGATTTTGTTGAATTTCCCTTCGATATGTCTTCTGTTAAAAGGCACTTTACCAAAGTTTTTCCATGTTTCAATATGGGCTTTTATGGCATCCAAATCCGTTTTGTGATCTCCCACTAGTTCGAAGGCACGAATTACTTCCATGTATTCTTTTTTCTTCTCAAAAGCAGCAACTTCATCCGAATTTTCTTCTTTTTTGCTGTTTTTTAATCGGTCAAAATACTCGTTACAAGCAGCTTTGAATTCATTCCACAAATCATCCGAGTATTTTCTTGGCACATGTCCTACTTGTTTCCACTCTTCTTGAATTTGTTTCATTAAAGGAGTAGTTGCCGTAAAATCTTCGCTTACTTTTAGTTCGTTTGCTCTTGCAACCAAAGCTTGTTTTCTGCTCAAGTTGTCATTTTGGTCTTTTTTAATGTCTTTGTAGAATGAATTCTTTAAGACATTAAAGTTTCTTACCGCGGTTTTAAATTTAGTCCAAGTAGCTTCGTTTACATCGGCTGGAACTTTACCGGTTGCAAAAAAAGATTCGCGTAATGCTTCCACTTTTACAATTTGGTTCAACCAAGCTTGATGCGACTCAACCTTTTCTTTTGACAGCACGTCAAGTTGCGCAATCAGGTCGTTTTTCTTTGCTAAATTATCTACTTCAAGCGCTCTGAAACTCTCAAAATAAGCTTCGCGTTTGTCGTGCATTTGTTTGGTTAGTTCACTGAAACGTTTCCAAATATCTTCTCTAATTTCTCTCGAAACAGGCCCGATGTCTTCTTTCCAAATACGGTGTAAATCCTGTAATTCACGGAAGGATTTATTTAAATCCGTTTCGTGAGTTAGTTCTTCAACACGCGCAATGATTTTTAGTTTTAAATCCAAATTATTTTTGAATTCAATATCTCTGGCTTCACGGTCTAAATGAAGGAAATCATAAAAATTTTCAATATGAAAATGATAATTATTCCAAACGTGGTTGTATTTATCTTTCGGTATTGGGCCCGCAACTTTCCAGCGTTCTCTGATGTCGTTTAATTGTTTTAAAGACGCAGAAATGTTTTCTGGAGATTGTATCAAAGTCTTTAATTCTTCAACAATGGCTAATCTATTTTCAAGATTTTTTTGCAAATCGTTTTGAAGTGATTTAAAGTGGGCATTTTTTTTGTCTTTATACGAATTGTATAAACTGTCAAATTTTGATTTTAAAGGAAAGTGATAATGGAAATCTTCGGTAGTATCAGGATTTTCGACTAAAAATTCTTCACGTTTTTCGTCGATTAAATGATAGTATTTTGAAAGAAATGCTTTTTTAATTTCTTCTACATGTTCTCTAACAGACATTACTTTTTCTACCGCAACAATTTCTTCAAGACTTGCAACCAATTGTTCCATTGGCATGGCTTCATAGTCTTCTAAAGGAATTTCGTGACGCGCTTTCAAGGTTTCGTCTTCACTTTCTTCTGCATTTACATTTGCAATTTCGTTTACTGCAAATTCATTCGCATCTTCAATAGTTGGTTGTTCTTCTTCTGCGATAGCTTCGATTTCGGGTTGAACTTCGATCGTTACTTCTTCTACTGTAGGAGCATCAACTTCTTGATTTTCAGTGATTCCGTTTTCTGTTGCGGAATTTTCCGTGTTTCCATCTGCCAGGATATTTTCAGTTGGCAGGTTATCGTTCTTTTCTTCTAACATTTTAAAATGTGTAAGGTTAAATTATTAAGGAGCGAAAGATAGTAAAGTAGCTTGAAAATTCAAAGAAAAATAGCTATAAAACTGACAATTAGTTGATTTAATTCAATTTTAGATCAAGTACTGATTTTATTTCCAGCGCGCTGTTGACAAATTATTTATTCCATATTT
>JAGNYR010000102.1 GCA_017984835.1 Flavobacterium sp.
AACCGATGTCTTCTGGTTTTGGAGAGGTAAATGGGTGGTGCATTGCATGGTAACGACCACTTTCTTCGTCAAATTCCAATAGTGGGAAATCCACTACCCACAAAGGAGCAAATTCGTCTGGTTTTCTTAAGCCTAAACGAGTGGCTAATTCCATACGTAATGCCGAAAGTTGCGCTCTAGTTTTGTCGGCAGGACCTGATAATACAAATATCATATCACCCGCTTGCGCTTGAGTGGCTTTTGCCCAATTTGTTAAATCGTCATGGTCGTAAAATTTATCTACTGATGATTTGTAAGTTCCGTCTTCGTTGCATTTTACATACACCATTCCTGATGCACCTACTTGTGGACGTTTTACCCAATCAATCAATCCGTCAATTTCTTTTCGAGTATAATTTCCAGCACCCGGAACGGCAATTCCCACCACTAATTCAGCAGTATTGAAAACCGGAAAATCTTTATGTTGTGCTACGTCATTTAATTCACCAAATTGCATTCCGAAACGAATGTCTGGTTTGTCATTTCCGTAGGTTTTCATGGCATAGTCGTAGGTAATTCTTGGGAATTTTTCTACTTCAACCCCTTTAATTTCTTTTAATAAATGACGGGTAAGTCCTTCGAAAACATTCAAAATATCTTCTTGTTCTACAAAGGCCATTTCGCAGTCAATTTGAGTAAACTCAGGTTGTCTATCGGCACGTAAATCTTCGTCACGGAAACATTTTACGATTTGGAAATACTTGTCCATTCCGCCCACCATCAATAATTGTTTGAAGGTTTGTGGCGATTGTGGTAAGGCATAAAATTGTCCTTCATTCATTCGCGAAGGCACCACAAAATCTCTAGCTCCTTCGGGAGTTGATTTGATTAAATACGGTGTTTCTACTTCGCAAAAATCCAAATCAGAAAGGTATTTGCGCACTTCCATTGCCACTTTGTGACGGAAAAGTAAACTATTTTTCACCGGATTTCTTCGAATGTCCAGGTAACGGTATTTCATTCGGATATCTTCACCACCATCCGTTTCATCTTCAATCGTGAAAGGAGGAGTCAAAGCTGCATTTAAGATGGTCATTTCTGAAACCAAAATCTCAATTTCTCCTGTTGGGATATTTTTGTTTTTGGCTTCACGCTCAATAACAGTTCCTTTTACTTGAATTACAAATTCGCGTCCAAGAGTTTTGGCCAATTCAAAAACTGATTTTTCGGTGCGACTTTCGTCAAAAATCAATTGCGTAATTCCATAGCGATCGCGTAAATCGACCCAATTCATAAATCCTTTATCGCGCGATTTTTGAACCCAACCCGCTAGTGTAACTTCTGTATTGATATGTGAGGCGTTCAATTCGCCACAGTTATGACTTCTGTACATGATTAAAAATATTTGTGTGCAAATTTAGGACTAATTATGAATAAATGCAGGATAAAATTATAAGAATAAAAAAACCTGCAAATTTTACTTTGCAGGTTGTGTTTTCAAAAAATGAAACTGTTTATTCGGTAATTGCGTTTTGGTTTCTTTTATCTCTTAACCAATATTTAGTTCGTTTAACTAAATAGAACATTACAGGAACCATTACTAAAGTCAATACCGTAGCATACGTTAACCCGAAGATAATGGTCCAGGCCAAAGGCCCCCAAAACATTACATTGTCTCCACCCATAAAGAAATGAGGGTTGAAATCAGTTACCAAAGTAAAGAAGTCAAAATTCAATCCGATAGCCAAAGGAATTAATCCTAAAATCGCCGTCAAAGCGGTTAATAATACCGGACGTAATCTTGATTTACCCGATTCGATAATTACTTCTTTAATTTCTTCCAAGCTTAAATCATCGTGACTTTCTAGTTTTTTATCGGCTACTTTTTTGTCCAATAATAACACAAAGAAGTCCATTAAAACGATTCCATTTTTCACTACAACTCCAGCTAATGAGATGATTCCCATCATGGTCATTAGGATTACAAAATCCATATTGGCAATTACATAACCATAGAATACACCACTAAAGCTTAATAACACGGTAAACATAATAATCATCGTTTTTGAAACTGAATTAAATTGCAACACAATGATAATAGTAATACCCGCTAAGGCTAAAAATAACGCGTACATCAAGAAACTTTGGTTTTTACCTTGTTCTTCTTGAACTCCTGAGAATGAATAACTCACACTTTTTGGAAGATTATAACTGTTAAGTTCTTCTTTAATTTGTTTCGTTATTTCATCTCCATTATATCCTGTAAGTACATTCGAATAAATGGTCATGATTCGTTTGTAATTCTTTCTTTTTATCTGATTGTACGTATTGGTTTTTTCAGTATTAGAAACAGCAGAAATAGGGACTTGCATAATTTGTCCATTATTTGGGTTTCTGAACGTCATCGATTGGTTGAAAAGGATGTTTTCGTTTTTACGTTGATCGTCTTGCATACGCATCACGATATTGTAATCATCATCTCCTTCTTTATAAGTCGAAATCTCTTGTCCATACACCGAACGTCTTAGGTTGAAACCTAATTGTCCAGTAGAAATACCCATACTTCCTGCATT
>JAGNYR010000066.1:0-2562 GCA_017984835.1 Flavobacterium sp.
GTTTGTACAATGTCATTGGATGTTCGGTTCCGCCTTTTGAAAGAATGTGCTCTTTGAATTTGGTTGCAACTTCTTGATTGAAAATGCCTTTTTCTTGAAAATAAGCAAACGCATCTGCATCCAAGACTTCTGCCCATTTATAACTATAATATCCTGATGAATAACCGCCTTGAAAAATGTGGGAGAAGGAAACACTCATGCAATTTTCCGCCACATCTGGGTATAGACTGGTTCCTTCAAAGGCTGTTTTTTCAAACGCTTTGATATCTGAAATCTCCATCGGGTTATTGCTGTGAAAAGCCATGTCCAATAAACCAAAACTCAATTGGCGTAGCGTTGCCATTCCTTCCAAAAAGCTCGCACTTTCTTTGATTTTCTGCACATATTCTTGCGGAATTATTTCACCGGTTTCATAATGTTTGGCAAACAAAGCCAAAGCTTCTGGCTCATAACACCAATTTTCCATCACTTGAGAAGGCAACTCCACAAAATCCCAAAACACGGAGGTCCCGGATAAGCTAGGATAGGTTGTGTTGGCTAACATGCCATGCAATCCGTGTCCAAACTCATGAAACAAAGTAGTCACTTCATTAAAAGTAAGCAAAGAAGGTTTGCTAGGGGTAGGCGGCGTAAAGTTACATACGTTCGAAATGTGTGGTCGTTCATTTACCCCTTTTTCTAAATATTGTGGTTTAAAAGAAGTCATCCAGGCACCGTTTCTTTTCCCTTTTCTTGGAAAAAAGTCAGCATAAAACAAAGCGACTAATTCGTTTTTCTCGTCTACTACTTCATAGGTTTGTACCTCTTTGTGGTAGGTGTCGATGTCGAAAATTTCTTTAAAGGTGAGTCCGAAAAGCTTGTTTGCAATCGTGAAAGCGCCTTGCAGCACATTTTCTAGTTTAAAATAGGGTTTCAATACTTCGTCGTCCAAATTGAATAATTTTTGCTTCAATTTTTCTGAATAATAAGGTCCGTCCCATTTTTCTAATTGATCAATGCCATCCAAATCTTTCGCAAAAGCAGTTAATTGTGCAAATTCTCTTTCGGCTGCTGGTTTCGCTTTCGCTAACAATTCGTTCAAGAATTTTTTTACTTGATCGGGATGTTGTGCCATACGTTCTTCCAATACAAAATGTGCATGCGTTTCGTAACCTAATAAATTAGCGCGTTCGTGTCGCAGTTGTGCAATTTTTAGTGTGATTGCTTGGTTGTCAAATTCGTTGTTTTGAAAGGCTTTTTTCCCTGCAGCAATCGAAATCTCTTTGCGCAAGGCACGGTTGTCGGCATAAGTCACAAACGGAAGGTAACTAGGAAAATCTAAAGTGAAAATCCATCCTTCTTTATTTTCTGATTCGGCTAACGATCGAGCCATTTCAATAGCACCCTCGGGTAGCCCTTTTAAATCGGCTTCTTGGGTGATGTGTAATTGGTAGTTGTTGGTTTCTGCCAATACATTTTCTCCAAAGGTCAGTTTTAGCTTGGCTAATTCGGTATCAATTTCGCGTAATCGTACTTTTTTGTCCTCAGGAAGTAGTGCTCCGTTTCGAGCAAAACTTTTGTATTTTTTATCTAATAATGTTGCTTGCTCGGGAGTTAAATGCAACGATTCTTTTTGATTGTACACCTCTTTTACACGATGGAATAATGCTACATTTAAAGAAACGTCGTTTCCAAAAGCTGTCAGTAAAGGAGAAACTTCTTGTGCGATTTTTTGCATTTCATCACAAGTTTCTGCCGAATTCAAATTGAAGAAAACCGATGATAAGCGGTCCAATGTTTGTCCGGAAAAGTCCAATGCTTCAAGGGTATTCTCAAAAGTGGGTTTTTCTTCGTTGTATGTAATAGCATCAATTTCTGCGCGCGCTGCATCAATGGCGGTTTCAAATGCAGGTTGGTAATCACTCATTTGAATTTGTGAGAACGGCGCGGTATTGTATTTGGTGTCGAATTTTGAGCTTAATATGTTCATTGTGCTTTTCGTTTCTCTATTAGTTGCTAGAAAGGGATTAAGAAACTAAGTAGGATAAATGCATCAAAATCTTAATTAACTCAATCCCTTTGTGGTTTTGGTTTTATTTTTTTAATCCTTCAGAGGCTTTGATAACCGCCTCTTTTAATCCTTGTTTGTAGGAGATGATTTTGTTTAAAACAGTTGCGTCAGCACTTCCAATGATTTGTGCTGCTAAGATGCCGGCGTTCTTAGAACCGTTTAATGCTACTGTAGCTACGGGAACACCGCCAGGCATTTGCAAAATGGATAAAACAGAATCCCAACCGTCAATCGAATTGCTAGATTTTACGGGAACACCAATCACAGGTAGCGGACTCATAGAAGCCACCATACCCGGTAAATGTGCGGCACCACCTGCACCCGCTATGATGACTGAAATGCCTTTTTCGTGCGCAGTTTTGCTAAAATCAAATAATTTTTCAGGAGTTCTGTGTGCCGAAACAATATCTACTTCGGTTGTAATTCCAAATTCGTTTAAGATGTCAATGGCTTCTTGCATAACCGGCATATCCGAAATGCTTCCCATGATGATGGCTACTTTACTCATGTTT
>JAGNYR010000066.1:2662-7670 GCA_017984835.1 Flavobacterium sp.
GCTTCAATAGAGTAGTGACCCGAATTGTGTGGTCGCGGCGCTACTTCATTCACCAAAATGGTATCGTCTTCTGTTTGAAACATTTCTACGGCCAATAATCCCACATGGTTAAAAGCTTCTGAAACTTGCAAAGCAATTTCGGTTGCTTTTTGGGCTACTTTTTCATCAATACGCGCCGGACAAATGACATATTCTACCTGATTGGCTTCGGGATGAAATTCCATTTCTACTACCGGATACGTTTTTACTTCACCCGAAACCGAACGCACCACAATTACAGCCAATTCATTTTTGAAAGGAACCATTTGTTCAGCGATACATTCTACTTGAGGTAGTTGCGTTAAATCGATGGTGGAGCGGCAAACTTTTACGCCATTTCCATCGTATCCAAATTGCGCACATTTCCATACAAAAGGGAAAGCCAGCTCTTTGTTTTCTATTGCTTTTCTTACATCATTTACATCTACAAAACGTTGGTGGGGTGCTGTAGGAATTTGATTTTCTACATAAAAATCTTTTTGACGCCCTTTGTTTTGAATCATTCGCAACGTTTTAGGCGAAGGATAAATAGGCAATCCTTCAGATTCTAAGGCATCCAATGCATCGAGATTGACATTTTCAATTTCAATGGTTAACAAATCTACCTTTTTTCCAAATTGGTACACCGAATCATAATCCATCAAGCTTCCTTTGAAAAAAGCATTGCAACTGTAACGTGCAGGCGCTTCTTCACTTGGCTCCAATACCAAAGTTTGTATGTCGAATTTTCGAGTGTCGGTCAATAGCATCTTGCCTAATTGTCCTCCGCCAAGAATTCCTAATTTAAAATCGGATGAGAAATAATTCATTGTGTTGTGGTAGTTATTTTTTTATCTCAATGTTTGGTCTTATTGATACGATGTGATTGTTGTTTATAAATAAGCCCCTGCTTTTGCGAAGCAAAGATAATCATTTGTAAATTATTTTAAACGTTTCAAAAGATCTTTCACTGCAAAACAATATCCGGGCGTTTTATCGCTTATGTCCCTTGTTAGTATGGCTTTTAATTCGTCCTTTATCCAGTCTTGTTTTTGACTTAATAAATAGAGTGCACGCATAGAATAGGCTGCGTTTGCTGCTTTTTCAGTGTTGATTAAGCAGTCAAAACAGCATTCAATTATTTTTTCTTCTTGTATTGGGGTGCATGCTATTTTTTTATTTTTTGATAAAAAAAGGCAAATTTTTGAAATGGATCGAAGTGCCGATTCATTCGAAATGAGATGGATCGAATCACAAAAAATACCCAAATAAGGAATGAAAATTTCTATTTTTTCTTCACAAATGAGTTCCAACGCCCAGCATGCTTTGGGGTGGTTCTTGTCGGATGTATTGAATGCAATTTGTAGTAATTCATTCAATAATTTGGGGTCTTCCAGAATCAAATTTTTCACACCATCACGAGAACTCCTGTGTGCAGTGCTCTTTTCGATGGTATGATAAAGTGAATCTTTCATGATGTAAATATACCAATTTTGCAAAAAAAATAAAATTGTTACAATGAAATAGTGATTAGTTCATTAAATTTGTCGCTTACTTCTTAACCGTTCTATATGATACATTTACACGATAAAATGTTTGAGCCTTTTATTTCAGCTGAAGAAATTGATTTTGCAATTTCTAACATAGCGAAGCAAATGGACGATGACTTTTTTGAGGAAGTCCCTGTTTTTATTGGCGTTTTGAACGGATCATTTATGGTGCTTTCCGACTTGATGAAAAAATACAGAGGCATGTGTGAAGTAAGTTTTGTAAAAATGGCATCGTACGAAGGAACGGAATCAACCCACGACGTGAAACAATTGATTGGTTTGAACCAATCGCTTGAAAATAGAACCGTGGTCATTGTGGAAGACATTGTAGATACCGGAAATACGATTGAAGAATTAAAGAAAATACTCAAAGGCAAAAACGTGAAGCATTTAAAAATTGCTACTCTTTTTTTCAAGCCCGAAGCGTACAAAAAAGACATCATAATTGATTACATCGGCATACGAATACCTAACAAATTTATAGTTGGTTTTGGTTTGGACTATGACGGATTGGGTAGAAACCTTCCAGATGTATATCAATTGGCGCAATAAGTAAAGCATAACACAACAACATAAAATAATTTAAAATGATTAACATCGTTCTTTTCGGAAAACCAGGAGCAGGAAAAGGTACTCAGGCCGAATTTTTAAAAGAAAAATACAATCTAACCCATCTTTCAACCGGAGATATTTTTAGATTCAATATCAAAAATGAAACAGCGTTAGGTAAATTAGCCAAAACCTATATGGATCAAGGCGATTTGGTTCCAGATGAGGTAACCATCCAAATGTTGCAAAGCGAAGTAGATAACAATCCAGATTCTGCAGGGTTTTTGTTTGACGGATTTCCGAGAACCATTGCACAAGCAGAAGCTTTGGATGCTTTTTTAGTATCTAAAAATCAAAAAATCACCGCGACGATTGCTCTAGAAGCAGACGATGAAATATTGGTTCAACGATTATTGGAACGCGGAAAAACCTCGGGACGTCCAGATGATCAAGACGAAGAAAAAATAAGAAATAGATACCAAGAATACAACGAAAAGACAGCTCCGTTGATGGATTTTTATGCGGCACAAAACAAATTTCATTCGGTAAATGGTATCGGATCAATTGCTGAAATTACCGAAAGAGTAAGCGTTATTATTGATAATTTGTAGTGTGTAGATAAATTTCGAGCATTCGATTTTTTTTTCGATATTTGCAAATAGAAAAGGAGCATTTTCCGAAACTCGGGATCAACGCTCTTTTTTTGTAATTTAGACTATGGAAATTTTAATAATACTTTTTTTGATTCTTTTGAACGGCGTTTTTTCAATGTCGGAAATTGCACTGATTTCAGCGCGTAAGAATCGATTAGAAACAGCTGCTAAAAAAGGCAACAAAAATGCCAAAATAGCATTGGATTTGTCTAACTCTCCGAATGAGTTTCTTTCAACGGTTCAAATCGGAATCACATTGATCGGTATTTTAACGGGTATTTATTCGGGGGATAAAATCACAACCGATGTAAAAGCTTTCATTGCTCAATTCCAAGCGCTACATGCGTATTCAGATTCTATTGCAGTTGGAATTGTTGTCGTAACACTGACATTCTTTTCGCTTATTCTAGGCGAATTATTACCTAAAAGAATTGGATTGAATTACCCGGAAGCAATCGCAAAAGCGGTGGCTATGCCCATGAAAATCGTTTCAACCATCACCATGCCTTTCATTTGGTTATTGACTACTTCCACCGATTTTTTATTAAAGATGTTGCAAATCAAGCCAACAGCCGATGGTAAAGTGACCGAAGAAGAAATCAAAGCGATCATCAAAGAAGGTACCGAAGTGGGTGAAGTACAAGAAATTGAGCAAGACATTGTGGAACGTGTTTTCCATATTGGCGACCGAAAAGTAAATTCATTGATGACGCACAGAAGTTCGATGGTCTACCTATCTACCGAAGATACCTTGCAAGAAATAAAAGCAAAAGTATTGGACGAATTGCATTCGGTGTATCCTGTTTGTGAAGAAAACTTGGACGAAGTAATTGGGGTAGTGTATTTAAAAGATTTGTTCGCAAACTTTGAAAAAGGTGCTTTCGAATTGAAATCTATTGCCAAAGATCCGATCTATTTTATTGAACATACTTCGGCCTACAAAGCACTTGAAAACTTTAAAAAATCAAAAGTACATTATGCTTTTGTAACCGATGAATACGGTGTTTTTCAAGGAATTATTACGTTGAACGACATCCTTGAAGCCCTGGTGGGTGACGCTTCCGATTTTGATGACGATGAGTACAAATTGATTGCAAACGAAGATGGCTCTTGGTTGGTAGATGGGCAGTATTCTTTGCACGATTTCTTGACCTATTTTGATATGGACGAGTTAACGACCGATTACGAGGTGACCACGGTAAGTGGTTTTATCATCACAGAGTTGGGTGCGATTCCGAAACAAGGAGATAGATTGATTTGGAATAAATTAGAATTTGAAGCCCGCAAAATGGATGGGGTAAAAATCGAAAAAGTTGTAATTACAACATTAAAAGAATAAAAAATGACAGAAGGAAATTTTGTAGATTACGTAAAAATATATGTTACTTCAGGAAAAGGTGGTAAAGGTTCTACACACTTACATAGAGAGAAATTTATCGAAAAAGGTGGGCCAGACGGAGGTGATGGAGGCCGAGGAGGACACGTGTACTTACGCGGAAATAAAAATCTATGGACATTATTTCATCTTAAATTTGTAAAACACATGCGTGCAGGCCACGGAGGTGACGGAGGAAGCTCCAGAAGTACCGGGCATGACGGAGAAGATAAATACGTAGAAGTACCTCTTGGGACAGTTGTAAAAGACATCGAAACGGGAGAAATACTTTTCGAAATCACAGAACACGACGAGTTGCGTATTCTAGCAGAAGGAGGAAAGGGAGGTCTTGGAAACTGGCACTTTAGAAGTTCGACCAACCAAACACCTCGTTATTCGCAACCCGGAATGCCAACACAAGAACTAGACGTGATTCTAGAACTTAAAGTTTTGGCAGACGTAGGTTTGGTAGGTTTCCCTAATGCAGGAAAATCGACCTTGTTGTCTGTATTGACATCGGCAAAACCAAAAATTGCAGATTACCCTTTTACAACCCTAAAACCCAATTTAGGTATTGTGGCGTACCGCGAATTCCAATCATTTGTGATTGCAGACATTCCCGGAATCATCGAAGGTGCTGCCGAAGGAAAAGGACTGGGTCACTACTTTTTGCGTCACATTGAGCGAAATTCAACCTTGCTCTTTTTAGTACCAGCAGATGCCGACGACATCAAAAAAGAATACGAAATTCTTTTGGATGAACTTCGTCGTTACAACCCTGAAATGCTCGACAAAGACCGTCTTTTGGTGATATCAAAATGCGACATGCTCGACGACGAACTCAAAGCAGAAATGAACCAATT
>JAGNYR010000103.1 GCA_017984835.1 Flavobacterium sp.
GAAAGCCTCAAGGAAACTTGGGGCTTTTTTAATAATTTTGTTTTTAAATTAAAAAAAAGAATATGCTGACTCACTCTCACCCCAAACTTCCGATGCGCAACAAAGCCATAACCAAAGAATTCTATTGTAACCAATTGGGCTTTGAGGTTTTTGGAGCCGACTTTGATGGCTATTTGATGGTGCAAAAAGACCAAATCCAATTGCACTTTTTTGAATTTTCAAACCTTAACCCGCTCGAAAATTACGGTCAAGTCTACATCAGAACCCAAGGAATTGAAGGCGTTTATAATGAGCTTTTAAAAAATAAAGTAGCCATTCATCCCGCAGGACATTTAGAAACCAAACCTTGGGGTCAAAAAGAATTTTCCATACTCGACCCCGATCACAATCTATTGACTTTTGGAGAAAGTATTTTTTAGTCTAAAGTGCTTAACTACTTGTATGTTTTTCGATCGAGCAAAGTGACTTTTTGTAGAAACTTATAGGACTTATATGTTTAAGAAAAAGACAAGCATAAACTTTAAAACTTTTTCCAAAAAATCCCAATTATTTATAAGAACTTTGTAGTCTTATTTTTCTAAAAGAAAGTAATCCAATAATGAAAAAGAAAATCGAAATACTGGCGCCTGCCAAAGACTTACTCCACGGTATAGCTGCTATCAATAGTGGTGCCGATGCCGTTTATATTGGGGCTCCGCAATTTGGCGCTCGTTCTAACGCACACAATTCTATGGAAGATGTGGCGGCTTTAGTACAATATGCCCATTTGTACCACGCCCAAGTTTTTGTGGTAATCAACACCATTTTATACGACAACGAACTCGAAACTTGTCGCCAAATGATTTGGGAATTGTACCATATTGGAGTCGATGCTTTGATAATTCAGGATATGGCGATTATGGAAATGGAGTTGCCGCCTATTGTTTTACACGCCAGTACGCAAGCCAATAATCGTGATCCAAAAAATATAAAATTCCTTGCCGATGCAGGAATCAAGCGTGTGGTTTTAGCACGCGAATTGAACTTACACCAAATCAAAGAAATCAGCGAAGCGACCGATGTAGAATTGGAATTCTTTGTTACCGGTGCGTTGTGCGTTGCGTTTAGCGGAAATTGTTATATGAGTGTGGCCAATGGCGAACGCTCAGCAAATCGTGGTTCGTGCGCGCAAAACTGCCGTTTGCCGTACAACTTAATTGACGGTCATGGCGAAACATTAATTAAAAACAGCCACTTACTTTCCATCAAAGATTTTGATGTAACGGATCAAATTCCAAATTTGATTGAAGCCGGAATCGTTTCTTTCAAAATTGAAGGGCGTTTGAAAGATATGGTCTATGTTAAAAATAATGTGTCGTTTCTTCGCAAAAAAATCGATGCTTTTTTGGAACAAAACCCCAATTATACCAAAGCGTCTTCTGGAAAATGCACCTACACTTTCGATTCGGAACTGAACCGCACTTTCAACCGAGGTTATACTGATTATTTCGTTAACGAAAGACATCAAGCCATTGGTTCTTGGGAAAGTCCAAAGTCCAAAGGACAATACATTGGAAAACTGATTAAAACTATTGGTAATTCGTACGAAATTGAAAATGGCGAATTGCTCAACAACGGTGACGGTTTGTGTTTCATTAACGAGAACAACGAAGCCGACGGAATTTATGTCAATCGTGCTGAAAACGGTATTATTTACCCAAATGTTCTCAAAGAAATCAAAGACGGAACTTTCATCTATCGCAACAACGATGCGGCTTTTATCAAAATTGTGGAGCGCGAAGACAGTGCGGTTCGAAAAATCAGTACCACTTTGGTATTAACCGAAAATGAAAACGGTTTTGAACTTACCGCCACTGACGAAGATGGGTATGTAAGCAACGTCCTTTTGGAACACGCCAAAGAGCCGACCAAAAATAATTTATCTATAGAAGACAATATCAAAACCCAATTAGCTAAAACGGGTTTTACGCCCTATACCGCTGACGAAATTACGATTCAGTTTTCAGACAATTGGTTTTTACCGATTTCAAAAATCAACGAAATGCGTCGTACCGTTTACGAACAATTGACCGAAATTCGTCTAGCCAATTACAAACGAGAAGAACACCAAATCGTCAAAACCGATCATCCTTTTCCATTGGATCAATTGGATTTTACCTACAATGTTGCCAATAAAATGGCGCGCAAATTCTACGAACGTCACGGTGTTACCGAAATCGAAAAAGCCTTTGAATTGCAATGGGATCCAGGAAAATCACGCGTGATGACAACCAAATATTGTATCAAATACGAACTAGAACGTTGTCCAAAATACCATCCAGAGCATCGAGACAAAAAAGTCAAAGAACCGTTGGTTTTAAAACAAGGGGAATTAGAATACAAACTCAAATTCAACTGTAAACCTTGTGAAATGGAGATTTGGGAAAAAGATGCCGAATTTGAAATTGAAGAGGAAGATTAAATAACAATAGCTCATGAAAAAATTACTTACTTTTTTATTTGTTTTTAGTTGCGCCGTAATTTTG
>JAGNYR010000067.1 GCA_017984835.1 Flavobacterium sp.
ATCCAGGAGCACATCATACGCGTTTTCATCATGCAATTGGTTGCATGCACTTAATGCAAAAATCAGTTCAAACCCTTCGTTTTAAAGGGGTACAGATTTCTGATGAAGAAGAAACGGCCTTGTATGTTGCTATTTTGTTGCATGATATTGGGCATGGTCCTTTTTCACATGCAATGGAAAATAGTATTGTAGAAGGAGTACATCACGAAGAAATTTCATTGGCCTTCATGAACGAATTGAATCATCAATTTGAGGGTCAGCTATCGTTGGCTATCCAAATTTTTAAAGGAGCTTACCACCGAAAATTCATGCTGCAGTTAATATCTAGTCAATTGGATATGGATCGTATGGATTATTTGAAAAGAGACAGTTTTTACAGCGGTGTAGCCGAAGGAAACATCAACAGCGATCGTCTGATTCAAATGATGCATGTGCAAGAGGATGAATTGGTAGTTGAAGAAAAAGGTATTTATTCGGTAGAGAAATTTTTAGTAGCACGTAGGTTGATGTATTGGCAAGCCTACCTCCATAAAACGAGTGTCGTAGCCGAAATGATCCTGACTAAAATATTGAAACGAGCCAAAGAACTTACTCAAAAAGGGGAACATTTATGGTGTAGTTCAGCCTTATCTTATTTTTTACATCACAAAATTAATTTGGATACATTTGATAAATCAATTCTTGAGAAATTTGCTCAATTGGATGATTTTGATGTATTGGGCGCTATAAAAGAGTGGCAATTTCATTCGGATTTTGTTTTGAGTTCTTTATCCAAAATCATCATCAATCGGGATTTATTCAAGATTACCTTGTTGGATGAGAAGCCTTCTAACGAGTTAGTAGCTCAATTGAAGCAAGATTTTGCAACTCAAAACAACATTTCACTTGTAGAAGCTTCCTATTTTGTTTTTAAAGGAAAAATAAAAAACCAGGCCTATAACAAGGAAAAAGAACCTATTAAAATCCTTAAAAAAGATAAAACAGTTGAGAACATTGATGATTCTTCAGATCAATTGCAATTAAAAGCACTTTCTAAATCGGTAACAAAATACTATATCTGCTATCCGAAAGCACTGATAGATTATAAGAATTAAATTAAATTTTATATTTTTGCATCAATGAAATTTACAGCAGAACAAATAGCAAGTATTTTAGAAGGCGATGTCGTAGGAAATCCTTTGGCTGAGGTTTATAAACTAGCCAAAATAGAGGAGGGAGTTTCGGGTTCTTTGACTTTTCTATCCAATCAAAAATACCAGAATTATATCTACAATACAAATGCTACAATTGTAATCGTTAATCGATCTTTTGTACCAGAAAAAGAAGTGACTTCAACCCTGATTAAAGTAGATGATGCCTATGCCTCTTTTTCAAAATTGCTGGAATATTACAACCAAGTAAAATTAATGAAATCTGGGATAGAGCAACCTTCCTTCATTTCTGAAAATGTAACGTATGGATCTGATTTGTACTTAGGTAGTTTTTCTTACATCGGGAAAAATGTAAAAATTGGTGCAAACGTTAAGATTTACCCCAACACATTTATTGGTGATAATGTTACCATTGGTGACAATTGTTTGTTTTATGCTGGAGTGCGAGTTTATTCAGAAACCGAGATTGGATCCGGATGTATTTTTCATTCAGGTACCATCATAGGTTCAGACGGATTCGGATTTGCACCCTTAGAAGATGGAACGTACAGTAAGATCCCTCAAATTGGAAATGTGATCATTGAAGATGATGTAGAGATTGGAGCTGCTTCAACCATTGATCGTGCAACCTTGGGTTCAACCATTATTCGTAAAGGAGTAAAATTGGACAATCAAATTCAAGTTGCACATAATGTAGAAATTGGAGAACATACCGTTATTGCTGCTCAAACCGGAATTGCGGGATCTACTAAAATTGGTTCCAATTGTTTGATTGGAGGGCAAGTTGGAATTGCGGGTCATTTAACCATAGGTAATAATGTTAGAATTCAAGCTCAATCAGGAGTAGGAAGAAATATTAAAGATGGCGAAAAATTGCAAGGTAGCCCAGCATTAGGTTACAACGATTATTTCAAATCGTATGTTCATTTTAAAAATTTACCAACTATCGTTAAAGATATTGACACTATTAAGAAACAGATTACTAATAAATAAACGAATTCAAAATGCATAAGCAGAAGACCATCAAAGAGGAAATATCTCTAACGGGTGTAGGATTGCACACTGGAAAAGAAGTGAAAATGACTTTTAAACCAGCTCCCATCAATAATGGATTTACTTTTGTTCGAGTTGATCTTGAAGGTTCTCCAATCATTGAAGCAGATGCTAACTATGTTGTAAATACACAAAGAGGAACGAATCTTGAAAAATTAGGAGTAAAAATTCAAACTTCAGAACATGTGCTTGCTGCATTTGTGGGATGTGATGTAGATAACGTGATCATCGAATTAAATGAATCTGAACCACCGATTATGGATGGATCTTCTAAGTTTTTTGTAGAAGCAATTGAAAAAGTAGGAGTAATCGAACAAGACGCTGAACGTAAGTATTATGAAGTAAAAGAAGTTATTTCTTTTGTAGATGAGAGCACTGGTAGTGAAATATTAGTAATGCCTTCAGACGAATACCAAGTTACTGCAATGGTTGATTTTGGAACCAAAGTATTGGGGACACAAAATGCAACCATGAAAAATATTTCAGAATTCAAATCTGAAATTTCAAATTCTCGTACATTTAGTTTTTTACATGAATTAGAAGCTCTTTTAAACAATGGTCTAATCAAAGGTGGCGATCTAAATAACGCCATTGTATATGTAGATAAAGAAATCTCCGATACTACCATGGAGAATCTAAAAAAAGCATTCGGTAAAGACAAAATCAATGTTAAACCAAATGGAATATTAGATAACCTAACCTTACATTATCCAAATGAAGCGGCTCGTCACAAACTGTTGGATGTGATTGGTGATTTGGCCTTAATTGGAATGCGTATCAAAGGGAAAGTCATTGCCAATAAACCCGGTCATTATGTAAATACTCAATTTGCTAAAAAATTGGCCAAAATAATTAAAATCGAGCAAAAAAATCAGGTGCCAGTTTATAATTTGAACCTAGAGCCTTTGATGGATATTCATAAGATTATGAATATTTTACCACATAGACCACCGTTTTTGTTGATTGACCGAATTATTGAAATGTCATCCAATCATGTAGTGGGGATGAAAAATGTGACCATGAATGAAAATTTCTTTGTTGGGCATTTCCCAGACGCTCCTGTAATGCCTGGTGTTTTGATTGTTGAAGCCATGGCTCAAACTGGGGGTGTATTGGTGCTAAGTACCGTTCCAGACCCAGAAAATTATTTGACTTATTTCATGAAAATGGATAATGTTAAATTCAAACACAAAGTATTGCCTGGCGATACATTGATATTTAAGTGTGACCTTATTACTCCAATCAGAAGAGGAATTTGTCATATGCAAGCGTATGCATTTGCAAATGGTAAGTTGGTTGCTGAAGCAGAATTAATGGCGCAAATCGCTAAAAAAATAAATTAATATTATGAATCAACCTTTAGCATACGTTCACCCTGGTGCAAAAATTGCTCGGAATGTAGTCATTGATCCTTTTACGACCATCCATAATAATGTAATTATTGGTGAAGGAACCTGGATAGGTTCTAATGTTACCATCATGGAAGGAGCTCGAATTGGTAAAAATTGCAATATTTTTCCTGGATCTGTTATTTCGGCTGTTCCGCAAGATTTAAAATTTGGAGGAGAAGAATCTCTTGCAATCATTGGTGATAACACCACGATTAGAGAATGTGTAACCATAAATAGAGGTACCATTGCATCCGGACAAACAAAAATTGGGAACAATTGTCTAATCATGGCAACGGCACATATTGCACACGACTGTCATATTGGCGACAATGCGATTGTTGTGAATGGAGTTGCGCTTGCCGGACACGTTGTTGTGGGTGATTATGCAATCATTGGTGGATTAGCAGCTGTGCATCAGTTCATACATATCGGTCAGCATGCCATGGTTTCTGGTGGATCTTTGGTTCGTAAGGATGTTCCTCCTTTTACAAAAGCAGCTAAAGAACCTTTGTCTTATGTTGGAATCAACTCGGTTGGATTGAGAAGAAGAGGTTTTACCACTGAAAAAATCAGAGAGATTCAAGATATTTATAGAATATTGTATCAAAAAAATTACAATACAACACAAGCTCTTGGCATCATTGAGGCCGAAATGGAAGCAACCCCAGAAAGAGATGAAATCATTCAATTCATCCGAAATTCTTCTCGAGGCGTAATGAAAGGTTATTCAGGAGGTTATTAATAAAATAAACAAAACTAAAACAATATAAAAATGGCATCTACATCAGATATTAGAAACGGATTATGCATAAAATTCAATCATGATATTTATAAAATCATCGAATTTTTACACGTTAAACCAGGAAAAGGTCCTGCTTTTGTTAGAACAAAATTAAAATCGTTGACCAATGGTAAAGTATTAGATAATACGTTTTCTGCTGGACACAAAATTGAAGATATTCGCGTTGAAACGCATACCTTTCAATATTTATATGCAGAAGGGGATACCTTTCATTTCATGAACAATGAATCGTTCGAACAAATTTCTTTGAACAAAGACATATTAGATGCTCCCGATTTATTGAAAGAAGGAACCAATGTAATGGTACAAATCAATACAGAAACGGAACTACCATTATCAGTTGATATGCCTGCATCTGTAGTATTGGAAGTAACTTATTCTGAGCCAGGTGTGAAAGGAAATACTTCTACGAATGCTTCAAAACCAGCAACTGTTGAAACAGGAGCAACGGTAAATGTACCTTTGTTTATCAATGAAGGAGATAAAATTAAAATTGATACCGCTACCTATTCTTATATGGAGCGTGTTAAAGAATAAATAACGTAATCAAGTAAATGAAATTCTCAAAATCACATCCTCTCAAAGAAATAGCTGCCATCATTGATTGCCAATACCGTGGTGACGATAATTTCCCTGTGGATGGAATGAATGAAATTCATGTGGTTACTCCGGGTGATATTGTATTTGTTGATCATCCAAAGTATTATGACAAAGCCCTTCAATCGGCTGCTACCATCATTTTAATAAATAAAGAAGTCGAATGTCCGGCTGGCAAAGCCTTGTTGATTTCGGATGATCCATTTAGGGATTTTAACAAATTAGCCAAGCATTTCAGACCCTTCGAAGCTGCCTCAAAATCAATTTCTGATTCAGCCAGAATTGATCCAACCACGATCATTCAGCCAAATTGTTTTATAGGTAATAATGTGGTAATTGGTGCGCATTGTATGATACATGCCAATGTAACTATTTATGACAACACCCTCATTGGGGATCATGTGGTTATTCAATCGGGTACTGTTTTAGGAGCAGATGCTTTTTATTATAAAAAACGTCCCGAAGGTTTTGATCAACTGCTATCAACGGGAAGAGTGGTTGTTGAAGATCATGTCGGAATTGGTGCTTTATGTACTATTGACAAAGGTGTTTCGGGCGATACAACAATTGGTTTCGGAACCAAAATTGATAACCAAGTTCACGTGGGTCACGATACAATCATTGGAAAAAAATGTTTGATTGCAGCTCAAACCGGTATTGCAGGTTGTGTGGTGATTGAAGATGAGGTTACTATTTGGGGACAAGTGGGAACAACCAGTGGAATTACCATTGGGTCCAAAGCGGTAATTTTGGGTCAAACAGGGGTTACTAAATCTGTAGAAGGAGGAAAATCCTATTTTGGCACTCCAATTGAAGAATCTAGAGAAAAATTGAAGCAATTAGCAAACATTAAGCGTATTCCAGAATTATTAAATTCGAAAAAATAAATGAAAGCAAAAAACTTAGTACTTGAGTTTTATCAGCCAGATGTGCTTCTTGATAAAGAAGCGGTAAAACAGTTCATTCATCCTGATATCATTATTGATTGGAACAGTAGCAAAGGATTTATCCAAATGAATTATGACGATGTTTTGAATTTATCGGATGAATTAAAAAAATCGTATTTACGTTCAAAAATGAGGATCAGTCACATCGTACAAGAAAAAGAGATTGTATCGGTTCGCTATTCTCATTTTGTAAAAACCATCGAAAATCCTAGAGAAGAGATGTTGCTAGCTAATTTCATGGTTATTTGGGAAATCAAAGAGGATAAATTATTTAGAGGCTATCAAATGAGCCAATTTTAATGTATAATTATTATACATGAGTTCAAAACATTGAACTCTTTTTAGTACTTTTGCATAGCAAATTAAAAAATTACACAAAAAAATATATTATGAGCGTATTAGTTAATAAAGATTCAAAAATTATCGTTCAAGGTTTTACAGGTAGCGAAGGAACTTTTCATGCTTCTCAAATGATTGAGTATGGAACGAATGTAGTAGGTGGTGTTACTCCAGGTAAAGGTGGGACAACACATTTAGACAGACCTGTATTTAACACAGTTAAAGATGCCGTTGATCAAGCGGGTGCTGACACTACAATTATTTTTGTACCACCAGCTTTTGCTGCTGATGCAATTATGGAAGCTGCAGACGCAGGTATCAAAGTTATTATTGCAATTACAGAAGGTATTCCTGTTGCCGATATGATCCGTGCAAATGAATACATCAAAAATAGAAATTGTACTTTAGTTGGACCTAATTGTCCAGGTGTAATTACTCCAGGAGAAGCAAAAGTAGGTATCATGCCAGGTTTTGTTTTCAAAAAAGGAAACGTAGGTATTGTATCAAAATCAGGTACATTAACCTATGAAGCAGCTGACCAAGTAGTAAAACAAGGATTAGGTATTACAACAGCAATTGGTATTGGTGGTGATCCAATTATTGGAACAACTACAAAAGCCGCAGTAGAAATGTTAATGAATGACCCAGAAACACATTGTATCGTTATGATTGGTGAAATTGGTGGTCAACTGGAAGCTGATGCTGCTAAATGGATCAAAGCCGATGGTAACCGCAAACCGGTTGTCGGTTTTATTGCTGGTGAAACAGCTCCTAAAGGAAGAACCATGGGTCACGCGGGTGCAATTGTAGGAGGTGCTGATGATACAGCTGAAGCTAAAAAACGAATCATGCGTGAAAACGGAATTCATGTAGTTGATTCTCCAGCAGAAATTGGAAAAAAAGTAAAAGAAGTTTTAGGATAATCTCTAAAATTCCAACCATAAAAAAAAGGCTTACGTTTGTAAGCCTTTTTTTTATGGTATTGAAAACCAACTACCAAACAGTTACTTCTGCGTTTGGTATTTGAAATAATTTAGTCAAATAGGCATCTAAACACATCATGTTGATTTTGTTTTTATCAGTTGGATGAAAAACATTTTGCCCGATTCTTAAAAAATAATTTTCTACGGGAGTTTTTGGGTTGGTTTCTGATTCACTTTCAAACAAGATGCTAGACACGGTAACTAAATATTTAGAATCTTTTATTTCTACTTCAAAGTCAAGATCAAATGCTTGCTCGAAATACCAACC
>JAGNYR010000068.1:0-1185 GCA_017984835.1 Flavobacterium sp.
GGCGTCGCTTCTTGATTTAATGATACAGCTTCTAAGTACAAGCCAGAACAAGCAGCGATTATTTTTTTAAGTTCTTCCATTTTGATGTTTTTCCAATGTTCATCCTGTATTTTATCCACAAGATTGTACACTTTAATCAATTCTGGAAGGCTTTGTGATGGGTTTTGGTAATCAAAATGGAGTAAAATTTGATCGATCAACATTCCGATTTGTTTTCCGTTTTTAATGCGATTCCAAGAGGTGTCAATCCCTTCAAACACATCCGATTTGTCCTTCAAGGGCGCTCCCTTCAAAAGTTCGATATATTCGCTTTCATCACCTCGAGTTCCTGTATTTCCAAAACCTTGCGATTGATGACAACTTCTGCTTAATGCTGCAATTTCTTGGTTAGATTTTCCAAAAGCTTCATAATACACACCTGTTTTTAATTCGCTAAAATTAGACTTATCGGCAGCATCAAATTTTTCTTTGCTACCAAAAAACCACCAAGAAGTATTGAAAAACAAACGTTTGGGTTGCCACGTATTTGTCAATTTTAGCTGACTAGAAAACACATTGGGATCATTGACTTTATCAAAAGCCTCAAAGCTAAGAAGGGCAGAGGTTGTATGGTGACCGTGTGTGGTTCCAGATGTTCGGTGATCAAACCTGTTGATGATTACATCGGGTTGGAAATTTCGAATGATCCAAATCATATCACTCAATACTTGTTCTTTGTCCCATATTTGAAGTGTTTCATCCGGAACTTTAGAAAAACCAAAATCATTGGCACGTGAAAAAAATTGCTCGCCACCATCCACTTTTCGGGCTTCGATGAGCTCTTGTGTTCGAATCACGCCTAGTAATTCACGTAATTCAGGCCCAATTAAATTCTGACCTCCATCGCCTCTTGTTAACGATAAATAACCCGTTCGTGCCTTTTTTTCATTCGCGAAATACGAAATGAGTTTGGTGTTTTCATCATCTGGATGAGCCGCTATATATAATACCGAACCCAGAAAGTTAAGTTTTTCTATTTGGTGATAAATGGCAACCGAACTAGGTTTTTCTGGTTTTTGAGAAAAAACGTATGGACAAGCTAAGCCAATAAAAAGTATGTACAGGTATATTTTAGAAGCCATAAGTTGAAAAGAGTTAAACTAAGTTTTTTAAATAATGAAATACTTTTTCGGTGGGTAAACCCAC
>JAGNYR010000068.1:1285-7500 GCA_017984835.1 Flavobacterium sp.
GAAAGAAATAAATTGCTAGCAAGTAAATAAACAAGTGTGTAATATATCAAATAGATACTAGGTGCTATCAGCAATGCAGCAATACAATAATTCGTTTTTTGAACACCCAAGTATTTAACTAATGAAGCATTTGAGGATGAAGTGTGCAAAATGGATTGTTCTGTTTCTTTGATGATTTCGCGTACCAATTGAATTACGAATGCAAAAAAGGCGTAATCCTTTAATATTGAAAACAACAAGGTCATGACTTCCCTGTTTTGATCGTAGGTTGCCGGAAATAAATCGAAAACAGCAATGATGAGAAAGCTGAAAGAAAACAAGAGGGGTTGTATCAACCAACCTAGGATGAAAATGTCTTTTATCGTTGTGGCTTGAAAATACCCGAGGGCAACTGTCAAAATGAATAAGGCAATGAATCCTGGTTTTTGGATCACATTACTCAAATACATCCCGATTACGACCCCAATTATTGATAAAAAAGCATATACGTAATAGGCATTAGTTTCACTTATATTCAATGAAGAAAACTCGTTTGAATCCTCAAATAACGCATTGATCACATAATAACCACCTGCAATACTAATGGTTGCAATCACTAACAAAGCAAATTGAAATGTATTCAAAGATTGCCATACGTTTTGAGGTTTTAAAAAACCATATCGTAGAATCACTTGCAAGAAAGCAAGCAGTGCTAAGTTTTTATATTTTATTAACTGTAAATAGTTCATCATCCGGTTAATCGTGTTTTCCGTTGTAATACAAATGCCATTTTCCTTGTACTTTCATGACTTGTTCGATCACTTCTCGTACGGCTCCTTTTCCACCTTTTTTATGTGAGATATATTTCGAAATAGCTTTTATTTCAGGACTCGCATCTTGCGGACAAGTAGGCAATCCCACTAATTTCATCACATGGTAATCGGGAATGTCATCGCCCATGTACAATACTTTTGAAGGGTCGATCGAATACAATTCTATGTACTCATTAAAGGTTTCAACCTTATTTGGACTCGCCAAATGAATGTCGTAAATACCTAAGTTTCGCAATCGAATACGCACTCCTTCATTGTTGCCACCAGATATGATGCACACGTTGTAACCACTTTCTAATGCTGCTTTCATGGCAAATCCATCTCTGATGTTCATGATTCGAAGCATTTCTCCCGTTTCAGTAATATGAACCGAACTGTCTGTTAAAACACCGTCGACGTCAAAAATAAAAGTAGTGATGTCGTTTAATAATTCTTTATAACTTTTTGCCATGATTGATGATGGATTGTGTGAGTAATTTATATATTTCTTTTTGATTTTCATCCGTCAGAAAATGCAAGTGATTGTTGATGGTAAGTGTGTCCTTTCGTTTGGCGGGACCTGTTTGTGCCTCTGAAGGAGCAACCGACATTATTTTATTTGCCGTTTCGAGAATCAAAGGTTTTAAGATGCTAAAATCGATGTTGTTATCAGTGCAAATGGCTTCGCCTTGTGTGTACAAATGGTTCACAAAATTACAAACAAATACTGCAGCGACATGCAATGATTTTCGTTGTTTTGAAGAAATGGAATACACAGAATTTGATAAAGCACCTGCCACTTTTTCAAGTAAATGATAATCAAAATCGGAAGTGGCTTCCAAACAAATTGGAACGGTTTCAAATAAGACCTCTTTTGATTTTGAAAAAGTTTGCAAAGGATAAAAAACCCCTTTGCGGTAGTTTGCGGCACTAACATTTAGATCACTCGTACCAGAAGTGTGTGCAATCAATCGATCGGGTTGTGCCAAGAGATTGATTACGTTTTCTATACTTTCGTCAGAGACTGCGACCAAGTACAAGTCGGCATCTTTCAAATTTGAAAAGTCAGTTGTTATTTTTGATGTTTCAATACTTGACGGAGCATTGGTACTATTTCGCATAGCCATTTGAACTAATTCCAATTCTGGTGAATCGGAAATAGCTTTTGCAAGATGGTGTGCTACATTGCCAGAGCCAATAATGGTAATTGAAATCATTTGGCTAAATTATCGAAAATAAATGAAATATCCGAACACCTTTGGATATGGATAAAATAAAGTAAAGACCACTTAATGAAAAAAAATCCCAACCTTGGAATATGGTTGGGATTATACAATTATTTTGATACTATAAAACTATCTATTTTTATATGCAATCAATGCTTCTTTAAGAATTTCAACCGCACTGATCAAATCTTCTTTTTTCAACACATAGGCAATTCGAACTTGGTTCAAACCAACGTTAGGAGTAGAATAAAAACCTGCTGCCGGAGCAACCATTACGGTGGCTCCCTTGTAATCGTATGATTCTAACAACCATTGCGCAAAATGATCGGCATTTTCAATCGGTAATTCTGCAATGCAGTAAAAAGCACCTTTTGGGGTTCCTACTTTTACCCCTTCAATTTTGTTTAATCCAGCAATTAGGGTGTCTCTTCGGTCTTTGTATTCTTCAATTACTTCCGTGAAATAACTTTGAGGGGTTTCCAACGCTGCTTCACTCGCAATTTGTTCAAACGTAGGTGGACTCAATCTTGCTTGCGCAAATTTTAAAGCCGTTGCCATCAATTCTTTGTTTTTTGAAACAATACAACCAATTCGAGCGCCACACATACTGTATCTTTTTGAAACGGAATCAATCATGATTGCATGTTGTTCTATCCCGCTTACGTTCATTACAGAATGGTGTTTTTCACTAGCGTCATAGATGAATTCTCGATACACTTCATCGGCAATTAAGAATAAATCATGTTTTTTAACCAAGGCTGCCAACTGATTGATTTCTGCTTCAGAATACAAATAACCTGTTGGATTTCCTGGATTGCAAATCAAAATTGCTTTGGTTTTGGGTGTAATCAGTTTTTCAAAATCTGCAATAGGAGGTAAGCTGAATCCCGATTCCAAAGACGAAATGACAGGAACCACTTTGACTCCTGATGCGGTAGAAAAACCATTGTAATTGGCATAAAATGGTTCTGGAATGATGATTTCATCATCAACATCCATGGTGCTTCCCATTGCAAATAACAAAGCTTCTGATCCACCCGTTGTGATGATAATATCTTGTGAATCGATCGGTAAACCGTGTTTTTTGTAATAGTCAGAAAGTTTGTTTCTATAACTTTCAAATCCAGCAGAGTGGCTGTACTCCAATACTTTGATGTCCGCATTTTTAATAGCTTCTAAAGCGACTTCAGGGGTTTTAATATCAGGTTGCCCAATATTTAAATGGTACACTTTGTTGCCTTTTTTCTTTGCGATGTCAGCGTAAGGCACTAATTTTCTAATAGGAGATTCAGGCATTTGAGCGCCTTTACGAGATATTGTTGGCATGTTTTGTTTGTTTTGAAATGCAAATTTGCATCTTTTTATTTAAATAATAAAGTGATTTGCCCAACTTAATTTTTAAGATTAGTTGAAATTAACTGCAAAAAAAAGTCCGCCGAAGCGAACTTTTCAATTATTTGGTCATTAGTAAATTCTTTTTGGGCTCTAATACATTTACAGCGGGCTTCACGATTACGTCGCCTTTAATTTTTAAAGCAACCCTTCCGTTGTCTACATTACTTGCATTACTTTCTATGGTGATTGTCTTGCGGATAGGTCCCGGATTCATATTGTATTTTACTTCAATTTTGCCACTCGCTCCAGGAGCAATAGGCTCTTTAGAAAAACTAGGTACCGTACAACCACAGGTTGATTGCGCGTTGGTGATCAATAAAGGTTCGTTTCCAGTGTTTGTAAATTCGAATACCCTAACACCCGAATCAACATCTTTAGTTACGGTTCCATAATCAATGGTGTTATCGATCGCTTTGAATTCAATTTTAGGTTGAGCAATCATCATTCCGCCCAGCATAAACATTCCAAAAAGTAAACTTTTCTTCATCATAATATATAATTTTCAATATTGTAAAAATAGGCACTTAAAATTTATCCACAAAAAATTATATCTTAATTTTTTTATAAATCCACTTATTACTTACTTTTGCAACTTGTTGTATGGAAATACTTCTCAATTTAAGATTGTTTTCTATATTCAAACCCTTATCAATTTCAATTAAAATTAAAATATGGCAATCCCAGCTCAATTTAACGCCAAAGAAGTAGAAAATAAATGGTATGCATTTTGGATGAAAAACGATTATTTCACATCCAAACCCGATCATAGAACACCCTACACAATCGTAATTCCACCTCCAAATGTTACGGGGGTATTGCACATGGGCCATATGTTGAACAATACCATTCAAGATGTATTGATCAGAAGAGCTCGTTTGAAAGGATTTAACGCTTGTTGGGTTCCGGGAACAGATCACGCCTCTATTGCTACGGAAGCTAAAGTAGTAGCCAAGTTAAAGAGCGAAGGAATCAACAAAAATGATTTGACAAGAGAAGAGTTTTTGAAACATGCTTGGGATTGGACAAATAAATACGGTGGAACCATATTAGAGCAATTAAAACAATTGGGATGTTCCTGTGATTGGAGCAGAACCAAATTCACAATGGATCCAGATATGTCTGCTTCTGTAATCCATTCTTTTGTTGATTTGTATAATAAAGGAATGATTTACAGAGGATACCGAATGGTTAATTGGGATCCAGAAGCAAAAACAACCTTGTCTGACGAAGAAGTTATTTTTGAAGAACGTCAAGGTAAATTGTATTTCATCAACTATAAAATAGAAGGAACCAACGATTTCTTAACGGTAGCAACGACGCGTCCTGAAACAATTTTTGGTGATTCAGCAATATGTATCAATCCAAACGACGAACGTTTTTCACATCTAAAAGGTAAAAAAGCGATTGTTCCTATTTGCAACAGAGTCATTCCGATCATAGAAGATGAATATGTAGATGTAGAATTTGGAACAGGTTGCTTGAAAGTTACTCCGGCTCACGATACCAATGATAAAACGTTGGGTGACAAACACCATTTGGAGATCATCGATATTTTCAATGAAGATGCTTCTTTAAATTCTTTCGGATTGCATTACCAAGGAAAAGATCGTTTTGTAGTGCGTGAAGAAATTGCACAAGAATTAGAATCTTTGGGTGCATTGGCAAAAACAGAAACACATTTAAATAAAGTAGGAACTTCAGAAAGAACCAAAGCGGTAATCGAACCAAGATTATCCGACCAGTGGTTTTTAAAAATGGAAGATATCGTAAAGCCTGCAATCAAAGCAGTTTTAGAAACAGAAGAAGTAAAATTATATCCTGCCCGTTTCAATAATACGTATGCACATTGGCTAAACAACATCCGCGATTGGAATATTTCACGTCAATTGTGGTGGGGCCAACAAATCCCGGCTTACTATTACGGCGACGGAAAAGAAGATTTTGTAGTAGCCGCATCGGTAGAACAAGCTCTTGAATTGGCAAAACAAAAAACCAATAACTCCCAACTTACCCAAAGTGACCTAACGCAAGATGCAGATGCTCTTGATACTTGGTTTTCATCTTGGTTATGGCCTATGGCCGTTTTTGGTGGGGTGCTGCATCCTGAAAACGAAGATTTTAAATACTATTACCCAACCAATGATTTAGTAACGGGACCAGATATTTTATTTTTCTGGGTCGCTCGTATGATTATTGCAGGGTATGAATATGCTGGAGAAAAACCTTTTTCAAACGTATATTTAACAGGATTGGTTCGTGACAAACAACGTCGCAAAATGTCTAAATCACTTGGGAATTCTCCAGAACCGCTTGAGTTAATTGAAAAATTTGGTGCAGACGGTGTGCGTGTAGGACTGCTTTTAAGTGCTTCTGCTGGAAACGACATCATGTTTGACGAAGAATTGTGCAACCAAGGAAAAGGTTTCTCAAATAAAATCTGGAACGCTTTCAAACTTATCAAAGGATGGGAAGTTTCTGAAACGATTCCGCAACCAGAATCATCTAAAGTTGCGATCGAATGGTACGAAGCTAAATTACAGCAGACCCTACTAGAAATTGAAGATTTGTTTGATAAATACAGAATTTCTGAAGCTTTGATGGCAATTTACAAATTGGTTTGGGATGATTTCTGTTCATGGTTCCTAGAAATGATTAAACCGGCCTACCAACAGCCTATCGACGCGGTTACTTTTGCCAAAGCGATCGAAATGTTGGAAAATAATTTGAAAGTTTTGCATCCATTCATGCCGTTTTTAACAGAAGAAATTTGGCAGCACATTTCTGAGCGTTCTACGTCAGAAGC
>JAGNYR010000003.1:0-16783 GCA_017984835.1 Flavobacterium sp.
TTTTTCTGCTTTTTTATAAAAGAAAAGCAATTAAAGTTGTCTTTTTCCGCATATACTTTTAACTTTGTAAATTACTAAAATTAGTAACACTATGCACAAAGACAGTAAACGTAGAGAAGCACTTTTGTACCATGCGAAGCCAGTTCCTGGTAAAATACAAGTGGTTCCAACCAAAAAATATGCAACACAAAGAGATTTATCATTGGCGTACTCACCGGGAGTAGCAGAGCCTTGTTTAGAAATCGCAAAAGATGTAAACAATGTATACAAATATACAGCGAAAGGGAATCTGGTAGCTGTAATCACAAATGGTACCGCAGTTTTAGGACTTGGAGACATTGGTCCCGAAGCTTCAAAACCGGTCATGGAAGGTAAAGCCTTGTTGTTTAAAATTTTTGCTGATATCGATGTGTTTGACATTGAAATTGACACGAAAGATATTGATGCATTCATTGAAACGGTTAAAAACATTGCCCCTACTTTTGGAGGGATCAATTTAGAAGACATCAAAGCTCCGGAGTCCTTTGAAATAGAAAGACGTTTGGTTGAAGAACTCAACATCCCAGTGATGCATGATGACCAACACGGAACTGCAATCATCTCTTCTGCTGCATTATTAAATGCATTGGAATTAGCAAACAAAGAAATCTCACAAGTTAAAGTAGTCGTTTCTGGAGCAGGTTCTGCCGCTTTAGCATGCGCTAACTTATATGTTTTATTAGGTGTTTCTATTGATAACATTATCATGTTTGATCGTACAGGAGCCCTTTATCCTGAACGAAATGATTTGTCTGTTTTGCAACAAAAATATGCCAACGGGCACGAAGGACTTACTTTGGGTGATGCCCTTGTAGATGCTGATGTGTTTTTAGGATTGTCTTCTGGAGATGTTTTAAAGCCAGAAATGTTGCTACAAATGGCCGACAATCCAATTGTTTTTGCCATGGCAAATCCAATACCAGAAATTGATTACAATTTAGCCATTGCGACCCGAAAAGACATCATCATGGCAACAGGTCGTTCCGACCATCCTAACCAAGTGAATAATGTGTTAGGTTTTCCTTATATTTTTAGAGGAGCTTTGGATGTTCGCGCGACTAAAATAAACGAAGCCATGAAAATGGCTGCTGTAAAAGCGCTTGCCTCCTTGGCAAAAGAACACGTGCCAGAGCAAGTTAATATTGCGTATGGTGAAACCAAATTAAACTTTGGTAGAGAATACATCATTCCAAAACCATTTGATCCAAGATTGATTTCTGTTGTGGCACCTGCCGTTGCAAAAGCCGCAATGGAATCGGGAGTAGCATTGAATCCAATCACCGATTGGAACAAATATGAAGAAGAGTTGTTGGAGCGATTGGGTTCAGATAATAAAATGGTTCGATTGTTAACCAACCGAGCTAAAACGGATCCTAAGCGTATTGTTTTTGCTGAAGCAGACCAATTAGATGTGTTAAAGGCAGCTCAAATTGTGTATGAAGAGGGCATTGGTTTTCCTATTTTATTAGGAAGAAAAGAAGATATTTTAGAATTAAAAGAAGAGTTAGGATTTGATGCAGACGTGCCTATTTTTGATCCGAAAACGGACGAAGAAAATAAGCGCCGATTGGAATATGCCGATGTTTTTTGGAAATCCAGACAAAGAAGAGGAATCTCACTTTTAGATGCACAAAAATGGATGCGCGAACGCAACTATTTTGCCGCAATGATGGTTAATAATGGAGAGGCAGACGCTATGGTTTCTGGTTATTCTAGAAGCTATCCTTCGGTAGTGAAACCCTTGATGCAGCTGATAGGTAAAGCACCTGGAGTTTCATTAATTGCAACGACCAATATGATGATGACCAACAGAGGACCTATGTTTTTGTCTGATACAGCCATCAATCCAAATCCTACCGCTGATGATTTAGCAAAAATCGCTTTGATGACCGCTAAAACCGCTAGAATGTTTGGATTAGAACCCGTTATTGCGATGGTTTCGTATTCCAATTTTGGTTCTTCACCCAATCCAAGTACTTTGAAAGTGCGCGATGCCGTTGCTTATCTACATGAAAACCACCCCGAATTAATCGTGGATGGTGAAATTCAAGCAGATTTTGCGCTAAATCCAGATATGTTATCGCAAAAATTCCCCTTCTCAAAATTAGCAGGAAAAAAAGTGAATACACTTGTTTTTCCTAACTTGGAAGCGGCTAACATTACGTATAAGTTGTTAAAAGAGTTGTATAAAGTGGATTCGATTGGACCAATTATGCTTGGCATGGAAAAACCCGTTCATATTTTCCAATTAGGAGCAAGTGTAGAAGAAATGGTCAATATGGCTGCGGTTGCAGTAGTAGATGCTCAAGAGAAAAGTAAAAAGTTAAAGTCATAGATTATGACTCATCATTTTTTTCTTACATTTGAAAAATAGAAAACACTTATGATCACACACTTACAAGGTAAATTAACTGAAAAAACACCTACAGATGTAGTTATTGACTGCAATGGTGTGGGGTATCATATTAATATTTCATTGCATACTTATTCATTACTACCAAACACCGATTTCATTAAATTATTTACCCATCTTATCATCAAAGAAGATGGTCATACTTTATATGGTTTTGTTGAAAAATCGGAAAGAGAAATTTTCAAAATGCTATTAACCGTTTCAGGAATTGGTGCCGGAATAGCTAGAACTATGTTGTCTTCATTGGAGCCCAAACAAATCATTCAAGCCATTGCAAGCGGGAATGTTGCCACCATACAATCCATAAAAGGGATCGGTGCAAAAACGGCTCAAAGAGCAATCTTGGATTTAAAAGATAAGGTGTTGAAAATATATGATTTGGATGAAGTTTCTGTTTCTCAAAACAATACAAACAGAGAAGAAGCGTTATCTGCCCTAGAGGTTTTAGGTTTTGTACGAAAAGCTTCGGAAAAAATTGTGGATAGAGTTGTAGCAGAATATCCTGAAGCAACTGTAGAAATAATCATCAAACAAGCATTAAAAAATTTATAATTTTTGAAAACAAAACATATAAAATATACGCCCCATAGTATCCAATTTATTTTTGGTTTAATCGTATTGCTTTTTTCAAATGTAGCTTTTTCTCAAGAGGATGAAAATGCCAATGATACCATAAAAGGATTTAATAAAGGGTCAATTTCAATTGGAAATCCAAAGAGTATTGTCGATGCTTATACCTACGACCCCATTTCTAATAAATATATTTTAACCCAAACTTTTGATGGATATAATGTAAAATATCCCATCGTTTTGAGTCCAGAAGAATACCAGAAATTAGTATTAAAAGAATCGGTTCACGATTATTTCAAACAAAAATTAGATGCTATTGACGGCAAAAAAGAAGGAAGTGAAGCAGCTAAGAAAGATTTATTACCAAGATACAAAGTAAACTCAAAACTTTTTGAAACCATTTTTGGCGGTAATACCATCGACATAAAACCTACGGGTTCAGTAGAAATGGATTTGGGTGTACGCTACACAAAACAAGACAATCCCTCGTTTTCTCCTCGAAACAGATCATCCACTACGTTTGATTTTAACCAAAGAATTAGCATGAGTCTTGCTGGAAAAGTAGGGACTCGTTTGAACGTCAACGCTAATTACGACACCCAATCTACCTTTGCTTTTCAAAATTTGATCAAACTAGAGTATGCACCTCAAATGTCGGGCAATGAAGATGACATCATCCAGAAAATTGAAATTGGAAATGTCAGCATGCCTTTAAACAGTACATTAATTCGAGGAGCACAAAGTTTATTTGGTTTAAAAACCCAATTGCAATTTGGAAAGACAACAGTGACGGGTGTGTTTTCTGAACAAAAATCGCAAACTAAAAGCGTAACAGCACAAGGTGGCGGAACGGTACAAGAATTTGATTTATTTGCCTTGGATTACGACTCCGATCGTCACTTTTTCTTATCACAATATTTTAGAAATAAATACGATTCGACTCTAAGAAATTACCCAATTATTGACAGTAGGGTTCAAATTACACGTATGGAAGTTTGGATTACAAACAAGCAAAATCGTGTCAGCACAACCAACAACAACCTGAGAAATATTATTGCTATTCAGGATTTGGGAGAGTCGCAATTAAAAGACAGAACTACTTTAGTTCCCCTATCAACCGATCAAATAGTGGCCATTGCGCCGGCGGATATTCCGGGGTTCTTTACCTCACCTGATTATGATTTGCCTTCAGACAATAAAAACAATAAATACGATCCAGGTTTAATCAACTTGGGCGGATTATTGAATGACAATGTAAGAGAAATCGTAACAGCAAGTGGTGGTTTCAACAACACCGTTGCAGTGAGTGAAGGTACCGATTATTCTAAATTGGAAAACGCTCGAAAATTAGCTCCAAATGAATATACTTTTCATCCACAGTTGGGGTATATTTCGTTGCAACAAAAATTGGCCAACGATGAGGTTTTAGCAGTCGCTTATCAATATACGATTGGTGATGAATTGTTTCAAGTGGGAGAATTTGGAACCGATGGGGTAGATGCCACACAAGTGAGCGGAGGCATCCCAACCACACAATCGTTGATATTAAAAATGTTGAAGAGTAACTTGACAAACATCAACAAGCCTATTTGGAATTTGATGATGAAGAACATCTACCAAATCCCGCAAGCGTATCAATTACAAAAAGAAGATTTTAAATTAAATATTTTATACACAGATCCATCGCCATTAAATTACATCACAATTGCCCCGCCATTACCTACACCTACAGATAATGTGACGGATACGCCGCTTTTGAAAGTATTTAATATGGATCGACTGAATTTTGCCAACGATCCGTTAAACAACGGAGATGGATTTTTTGATTACATTCCAGGATTAACAGTTGACGAACAAAACGGTAGAATTATTTTCACGAGTGTTGAGCCTTTCGGTAAAACTTTATTTGAAAAACTTAGAAATAACAACACAGAAGATTACAATTCAGATCCTACCAGTATTGCTTACAATGCAAATCAGAAAAAGTTTGTATTCAAAAGCATGTATCGCAACACACAAGCAGGCGCAATTCAGGATAGTGAAAAAAACAAATTCCAACTGAAAGGTAAATTCAAATCTTCAGGTGGAGGTGGCATTCCGATTGGTGCTTACAATGTTCCGAAAGGTTCTGTAGTAGTTACTGCCGGAGGAAGAGTGTTGGTAGAAGGAGTTGATTACAGTGTCAATTATCAGGCAGGAAGGGTTCAAATATTAGACCCGTCGCTTCAAGCATCCAATACGCCTATTAATGTTTCCGTTGAAAACAATTCGGTTTTCGGACAACAAACCAAACGCTTTTTCGGATTCAATGTAGAACATAAATTCAATGATAAATTTCAAATTGGCGCTACTTTTTTAAAGATGTCGGAACGCCCTTTTACCCAAAAATCAAATTACGGTCAAGAATCTGTAAACAATTCGATTTTTGGTGTCAATGTGAATTATTCTACGGAGGTACCTTTCTTTACTAGATTGGTCAATAAATTGCCGAATATGGATACCGATGCACCTTCTAATTTTTCATTTAGAGGTGAAGTTGCTTATTTAAAACCTGGCGCATCCAAAGCCGATCAGTTTGATGGTGAAGCAACCATATATGTAGATGATTTTGAAGGTTCTCAAACCAATATCGATATGAAATCGCCCCTTTCTTGGAGTTTGTCTGCTACGCCAGAAAGAAACGCAAATAGTTTGTATCAAGATTTTGGTGGAGTGCAAACAGACCTAAGCTACGGATACAAAAGAGCAAAATTAAACTGGTACAATATTGACCCTACCTTTTATACGCAACGTCCGGTAGGAATTACAAATGATGATATTTCATTGAATGCAACCAGAAGGATTTTTAGCCGCGAGTTGTTCCCAAATACCGATATTGCACAAGGACAATCTCAGGTAATCAATACCTTAGATTTAACGTATTATCCAACAGAAAGAGGGCCTTATAATTACAATCCGGCTGCCGCTGCAACCAATGAATTACCCAATCCAAGCGAAAATTTTGCTGGGATCACACGAGCAATCAACTCAACGAATTTCCAACAAGCGAATGTCGAGTTTATTCAATTTTGGATGCTAGATCCTTATTATGATCCAGGAAATCCAGCTGCGCAAGCCAATGCCACCAATCAAGGTCATTTGTACTTAAACTTAGGAGAAATTTCTGAGGATGTTTTGAGAGATGGTAGAAAACAATATGAAAATGGTTTGCCAGAACAAGGTTCTACCCAGCCAACTGTGACTTCTGTTTGGGGAAAACAACCTGCTGCTCAATCCTTGATTTATGCTTTCGATACCAACGAAGCAAATAGAACCGTTCAGGATGTTGGTTTCGATGGATTAAGCGATGCAGATGAAGCGACAACCTATCCAAATTATGCTTCGCAGCCCGATCCATCTGCCGATAATTATCAATACTTTTTAGAATCAACAGGTGACGTATTGTCTCGTTACAGAAGCTATAATAACTTACAAGGGAATTCGCCAATTGATGTAAACAACACCAGCAGAGGTTCTACAACGTATCCAGATGTGGAAGACATCAACCGTGACAACACGATGAATACGATCAATGCGTATTATGAATATAAAATTGACGTAAGCCCAACTTCATTGTTAACAGTAGGTCAAAATTACATCACCGATATTCGAGTGACTCCAGAGGATATTTCGCTACCCAATAGCCAAACAACTCGTGCTAGATGGGTGCAATTTAAAATTCCTGTTTCGCAATACACAAATAAAATTGGAGGTATTTCCGATTTCTTGTCGATCCGTTTCATGCGAATGTTTATGACCGGATTTTCAGATAAAGTAACCCTTCGATTTGGAGAATTAGATTTGGTACGAAGCGAATGGAGAAGATACACCAATTCTATGGATATTACCGACCCCGTTGCCGATGATGATGGGACTACTTTTGAAGTGCAATCGGTAAATATTCAAGAGAATAGTCAGCGTACACCAATCAATTATGTAACCCCTCCCGGAGTTGTTCGCGAACAGTTATTTAACAACAATACCCTGATCAATCAAAACGAACAATCGCTTTCGTTGAGAGCTTCTGGATCAGGTTTGGAACCAGGAGATTCGAGAGGAGTTTTCAAAAGTGTGAGTGTGGACATGCGTCAATTCAATAAATTGAAAATGTTCCTACATGCCGAAGCATTACCGGGTGATCCGAATTCAATGCAAGACGATGAAATGGTTGGATTTATCCGTTTTGGAAATGATTTCACATCCAACTATTACCAAGTTGAAATTCCGTTGAAAAAGACCAGTTTTGGTGGGGTTTTATCGGCTGAACAAGTTTGGCCAGAAGCTAATGAACTAGATTTGGATTTGGCCTTGTTAACCAAATTAAAAATCCAAGCCATGTCCATAGACCCGTCTACGTTGGTTGACGGAGTGTATTTTCAGCAAGAAGATGTATTAGATCCTTCCAAAGCAGGAAAAATCAATAAACTTAAATTAGGAATCAAAGGAAACCCAAATTTTGGTTTGGTGCGTACCCTTATGGTAGGTATTAAAAACCAAACAGACGGTTTAAGAACAGATGATCACCCCTTTAATCCAAGAGATATTGCTGGGGAAGTTTGGTTCAACGAATTGCGTATTGCCGACATGGACAACAAAGGCGGGATGGCTGCAGTAGCAAGTATGGATACCAATTTTGCTGATTTAGCAACAGTATCTGCCACAGGTAGAATGAGCACCTCTGGTTTTGGTGGATTGGAAGAAGGACCGAACGAACGAAGCCGTGAAGATGTTAAACAATACAACATTGTAACCAATTTGAGTTTGGGTAAATTATTACCAAAAAAATGGGGCGTAAATTTACCTATGAATTATTCCATTGGTGAAGAATTCGTTACGCCAAAATACGATCCTTTCAATCAAGATATCACAATCCAGCAATTGTTGGATAACACAACCGATGAGGCCGAAAGACGCAACATTAAAAACAGAGCAATTGATTTTACAAAACGTAAAAGCATCAATTTTATCGGTGTGAAAAAAGAGCGAAGTGAAACTCAAAAACCAAACTTTTTTGATCCAGAAAACGTGACATTGTCTTATTCATATAATCAAGTTGATCGTCATAATTATGAAATTGAGTCGTTTATTGACCAACAAGTAATGACCTCTGCTGATTATACCTACGCATTTAGTTCGAAACCTTTGGAGCCTTTTAAAAAGGTAAAAAAATTCCAAAAAAGCGGATATTGGAAGTTGCTGCAAGATTTTAATTTTAATTACTTGCCAGCAAGCATCTCATTTAGTTCCAACATCACCCGACAATTCAATCGCCAACAATTTCGATTGGTAGATGTCGAAGGTATTGGTCTTGAAAACTTGTACCAACGAAATTATTTGTTCAATTATCAATATGGATTTAATTATAATTTGACAAAATCATTAAAATTAAACTTTACGGCTTCGTCAAATAACATTGTAAGAAATTACATCAACGAAAACAACCAAGCAGATAATACCAATACCATTTGGACAGATTTTTGGAACATCGGAACGCCAAATCAGCACAACCAACAATTGGTGCTTAATTATGAATTGCCGTTCAGCAAAATTCCATTTTTGAGTTTTATCAAATCAAATTACACGTATACTGGAAATTATAATTGGCAAAGAACCTCGGTTGCACTATCGACTTTTGTGGCAGAAAATGGCATCGAGTACAATCTTGGAAACACGATTCAAAATGCGGGTTCTCACAAGTTGAATGCGAGTTTAAGCATGACAAGTTTGTATAAATATTTAGGATTAACTTCTGATGCTAATGCAAAAAAACCTGTTGCAAAACCTGCTCCACCAAAACCTGGGGAGAAGATTACAGCGGTTCGCCCTCAAATTACAAAAGAGCAAGGTGTTTTTGTAAAAGGATTGATTGGTGTGTTAACCAGTGTGAAAAACATTCAAGTAGATTATACCCAAAGCGGAGGAACAGTGTTGCCGGGGTATACTCCAGGACTTGGATTCTTTGGAACCTCCAAGCCAACCCTCGGATTTGTTTTTGGTAGCCAAGACGACATCCGATTTGAAGCTGCTAAAAATGGTTGGTTAACCGATTATCCAGAATTCAATCAAAATTTCACACAAGTAGTAAACAAGAATTTAAAATACAATGCTACAGTAGATTTATTTCCAGATTTCAAAATTGATATCACTGGAGATCGTTTGTATGCTTATAATTTCTCTGAGCAATACGACGTTTCGAATGGAGTCTACAATTCGAGATCGCCATACAGCTTTGGAAATTTCTCTATTTCGACCATCATGCTTAAAACTTCTTTCAAACAAAGTGATGAGAACATCTCGCAAGCATTTGAAGATTTTAGAGAAAACAGGTTGATTATTGCAAACAGATTAGCAACCATTCATTACGGTGGGACTACTTTCCCAACAGATGCAGAAGGATATCCAGTAGGTTTTGGAAAAAACACACAAGCGGTGTTATTGCCTTCATTCTTGGCAGCTTACACAGGTTTTTCTGGATCAGGTTATGGCGAAGCAGCTAAAGGGATTTCGCTTAGCGCATTCAAAAATATTCCGTTGCCAAACTGGAATGTGAAGTACAGTGGATTGATGCGTTATAAATTCTTTAAAGATAAGTTCAAGCGTTTTTCATTGCAACACAATTACAAAGCTTCCTACACATTGAATTCGTTTAGATCCAATTTGGAATACGATAAAGACCCGAATGGAACCGATGTTTCGGGTAATTTTAGAAGCAGTACGATTATTGGAAATGCCAACTTAGTGGAGCAATTTAGTCCGTTAATTAAGATCGATTTCGAATTGAAAAACTCATTCAAGTTTTTGGTTGAAATGAAAAAAGACAGAGCATTATCAATGAGTTTCGACAACAATTTGTTAACGGAAGTAAAAGGAATTGAATATTCAGTGGGGATGGGTTATCGAATCAAAGATGTTATTTTCACATCTGCCTATGCTTCAGATCCATCAGGAGTGATCAAAGGCGACATCAATTTGAAAGCGGATTTTTCATACAGAAACAACAAAACAATTGTTCGTTATTTAGATTACGATAACAACCAATTGGGTGGCGGTCAAAACATCTGGTCTATAAAAGTTACAGCAGATTATGCCTTAAGCAAAAATTTAACTGCAATCTTCTTTTATGATCATTCGTTCTCAAAAGCTGTTATTTCAACTTCTTTCCCTTTGACGAATATTCGAAGCGGATTTACCTTGAGGTATAATTTTGGAAACTAAAAGTATTGAGATAATCATTTGAAAAATTAATTATTAATAGTACTTTTGACACAGATTTTTTCAAACAATACAAACTAAAATATTTATAAAAAATGAGCGTACCAAGTAATTTAAAATACACAAAAGACCACGAATGGGTATCTATTGATGGCGATGTAGCAACGGTTGGAATTACACATTTTGCACAAAGCGAATTGGGTGATATTGTTTATGTTGAAGTAGAAACTTTGGATCAAACATTGGATAAAGATGAGGTTTTTGGAACAGTTGAAGCTGTGAAAACGGTTTCAGATTTATTCTTACCCTTATCAGGTGAAATCATCGAATTCAATGAAGATTTAGAATCAAATCCAGAAAGTGTAAATTCAGATCCTTATGGTGCAGGATGGATGATCAAAGTGAAAGTATCAGATCTATCGCAATGGGATGAATTGTTGGACAGTGAAGCTTACGCGTCTTTAATTGGTGCTTAATCAAAAAACCATATTTTTTTTGGCTCTGGGTTGGACTTTACTTATTGTATTTCTAAGTTTAGTTTCCATGTCGTCCCTTAAAGATCCACTCGATGTTCCTTTCAAAGACAAGGCTGTACATTTTGTTTTTTACTTTGTATTTGTTTTGTTATGGGATTTATGGAAGTACAAATCAACGCCTTATAAATCTTCATGGATCCTTTTACCGATCGCCCTTCTTTTTGGAATATTAATTGAGTTTTCTCAAGGGTATTTTACGAACGACAGAAAATTTGAACTATTCGATATAATGGCCAATTCATTAGGAGCCATCTTCGGATTTATTTCATCCAAAAAAATAATCAAAACATTTAAATCTCACTTATAGTGGGATTTTTTATTTGCAATACAATCGATGTCCTATGCACATTAAAAATTATTTGGATTCTACCTATTTAAAAACGGGGGATCAAGCCTCAATTTCAGAAGCAGAAAACAAAAAAATAGTAGTTAGTACTATTAAGGAAGCCATTGAGGAACAGTTTAAATTGGTGATGATCCGACCAGAATATGTTGCGTTAGCCAAAAATCTGGTTACAGTTTCGCATTCAAAAGTTAAGGTTGGAACTGTCATTTCCTTTCCAGAAGGAACTCATTCCCTGGAAGAAAAGATACAAGAAGCAACACAAGCTATCGAAGACGGGGTCGATGATTTGGATTTTGTTTGTAATTATGAAGCTTTTAAAAACGGCGAGACAGAACGTGTTAAAAAGGAAATTGTGACATGTACCGCACTTGGGTTAAAGCATCATAAAACGGTAAAGTGGATCATTGAAGTCGCAGCATTATCAGAAAAACAAATCATTCAATTGTCTGCTTTGATAAAAAATTGTGTGATTGCTCATTTTGATGAAGCAAACTACGAACATGTTTTTGTAAAATCATCTACCGGGTTTTTCAAAACTGAAAACAACCTGCCCAATGGAGCAACTGTTTCAGCCATCAAACTAATGATTGAAAACGCATCACCATTGCCTGTAAAAGCGGCTGGAGGGGTCAGAAATTTTGAAGAAGCACAACAAATGATTCGTTTGGGTGTAAAAAGAATTGGAACTTCTGCAGCAAAAGCAATCTGTCATGGCGCTATTTCGGATGCCGATTATTAACTTTGCTTTTTTCTGTTTTTAAATTAAAAAAATATAAAAACTAGACCCAAATTATCATAATCAAATTTGTACATTTGCACAGCAAAAAAACGCAAATAATTGGATACAATAGCGACCATATCTCCATTCAAGAAAATATACAAAGATTTTCTAGAAATAACCAAAGCTAGATTAGCAATCAGTGTTGTTTTTTCTTCCATTGCTGGTTATTTATTAGGATTTAATGCAGAACAACCGTTTAGTTGGACTGTGTTATTGATGTTGTCGGTTGGAGGTTATTGTATGGTAGGTGCGTCCAATGCATTCAATCAAGTCATTGAAAAAGACCTCGATTTGTTGATGGATAGAACCAAAAACCGTCCGGTTCCATCAGGAAGGATGTCGACTACTAGCGCTTTATTTGTTGCATTTACCCTTACCCTTATTGGATTGACATTGCTCTATTTGATCAATCCAAAAACGGCCATGTTTGGTGCCATTTCAATATTTTTATACACCAGTTTATATACTCCTTTAAAAACGGTAACACCCTTAGCCGTTTTTGTGGGTGCTTTCCCAGGAGCTATTCCTTTTATGTTAGGCTGGGTAGCTGCTACTGATCACTTCGGAATTGAAGCGGGTACCTTATTTTTAATTCAGTTTTTATGGCAATTCCCTCATTTTTGGGCTATTGGTTGGTTTTTATATGAAGATTATGAAAAAGCAGGGTTTTTTATGTTGCCAACAGGTAAAAAAGACACAAAAACGGCCACCCAGATAATTCTATATACTATTTGGTTGCTCATTGCTTCTATCTTACCAAGCTTTGGTTATACGGGTCAACTTCATACAAGTACTGCAGCCACAGTATTGGTTTTTGTATTAGGTTTATGGATGTTGCTTTACAGTTTTAAATTGTACCAAGAAAGAACTTCCAAAGCTGCTAGAACCTTAATGTTGGTCAGTGTTTCCTACATCACTTTGTTACAACTGATTTTTATAATTGATAAATTTTTACGATAATTATGACCATGACAGCTGAAGAAAACCAAAAGAGAACCAATCGTTCGTATAAATTATTGTTGTTGTTTGCAATGATAAGCATGACCATGATGTTTGCTGGATTGACAAGTGCTTATGTCGTGAGTAAATCCAGAACCGATTGGTTGAAAGATTTTGAAATGCCCTTGGCGTTTAAATTTAGTTTGGTAGTGATTATTTTGTGTAGTGTGACTTTTCATTTGGCACAAAAAACCATAAAAAATAACCGCAGAGAAGCAACTACCCTGTTTTTACTGCTTACATTAGCTTTAGGAAGCACTTTTGTGTATTTGCAATTTGAAGGTTTTAATCAGTTGTATGCAAAAGGGTTAGTTCCTGTTGGAGGCTCGGGTGCCATTACCATTTCCTTTTTGTATGTGGTGGTTTTTGCGCATCTTTTGCACTTGGCAGGAGGGATTATTTCACTGTTAATTATAATTTATAATCATTTTAAACAAAAGTACAATGCGAGTCAATTTCTTGGAATAGAGCTAGGTGCGATGTATTGGCACTTTTTAGATTTGCTTTGGATATATTTATTTTTGTTTATATATTTCATTAAATAAGAAAAAAACGTAAATTTGGGAACTTTTTAACAATAACTTTTTATGGGATCGACAGATACATCTGCACAAACTGTAGGAAAAACTTGGGGTGGTGGTAATGAGCCATTAAACGCAAGTTATGGAAAATTAATGATGTGGTTTTTCATCGTTTCTGATGCATTGACCTTTTCAGGATTTTTGGCTGCTTATGGTTTTTCTAGGTTTAAATTTATAGAAACATGGCCATTGGCTGATGAAGTGTTTACTCACTTTCCATTCATGCATGGAGTTCCGGCTCCAATGTACTATGTTGCGTTAATGACATTTATTTTGATTTTTTCATCTGTAACAATGGTATTAGCTGTTGATGCAGGTCATCAAATGAAGCAACAAAGAGTTGCATTTTATATGTTCTTAACCATTATTGGAGGTTTAATTTTCGTGGGTTCTCAAGCTTGGGAGTGGAAAAACTTCATTTCGGGTGAATACGGAGCTGTTGAAACAAAAGGAGGAAGTATCCTTCAATTTGTGGACGAAACAGGAAAAAGATTAAAACTTTCCGAAGTAGCTATTGAGTTGCCAGAAGAAAGAGAACAGCACAAAGCGAGCAACGGTATTTGGTTCGAAAGTGAAAGCGATTTGCCTTCTTTTTCTGTTGCCGAAGTACAAGCGGGTTTCGCTGAGAAAAAAAATGTGTTGATTAGAACAGAAGAAATTTATACGCCTGAAACGATTAAAAGTGCAAAAGGTTTGAATGAAAACAAAGCCTTAAATTCAGAAAAACATAAATTCATCCTTTCTAGAAAAGAATCAGAAAACCGTTTGGCTCAAGCTACATTAGTAGTTGAAGGTGCTAACTTACATAGAAACGAATACGGAAGTAAATTGTTTGCAGATTTCTTCTTCTTCATTACAGGTTTCCACGGTTTCCACGTTTTTTCTGGAGTAATCATCAACATCATCATCTTTATCAATGTTTTATTGGGTACTTACCAAAGAAGAGGTACGTATGAAATGGTTGAGAAAGTGGGACTATATTGGCACTTTGTCGATTTAGTTTGGGTATTTGTATTTACATTCTTCTACTTAGTTTAATTTATAGAAAATATATATTATGTCACACGAACATGTTTCTAACTTAAAAAGAATTTGGTTTGTTTTCGGATTATTATCTGTTGTTACAACAGTAGAGGTAATCCTTGGGATTATCAAACCAGAATCATTACACATGACTAATCTTTTAGGTACTAATTTACTGAACTGGATTTTCATTATTTTGACTGTATTCAAAGCTTATTATATCGTTTGGGCATTCATGCACATGGAAGGCGAAGTAAAAGCATTACGATGGATGGTCGTTGGAACCGCTATTTTTCTAATTATATACCTTACATTCATCCTCTTAACAGAAGGGAATTATGTATTCGGGGTTTTTAAAAATTCAACAATCAAGTGGAATTTTTAACATTATAATTAATTCAAATTAAAGGTACGCATTGCGTACCTTTTTTTTATTTTTGTAAAAAATAATCTCATGAAAAAGAATTTTGTCCTTTTCGTTCTATTTGTTTTGCCATTAGCTGCCTATCTTTTTTTTGCATCTGGCGTGAATAGCTTTGCCAAGTTACCCACGTTAACACAAAACATCCCTGAAATATCTTCCTGGAAGTCCTATACTTCTACTCCGGTTCAGTTAGAAAACAAAATTACCATCCTTGGATTTACAGGTGAAAACATGAACCTACGAAAAGGTTACTTTTTCAATCTTTACGAAAAAATTTATAAAAAAGACGAACAGTTCAAAGACTTTCAAGTTGTTTTTATTGCTCCTGCAGGAACCGAACAAAAAATAGATTCACTCATGATCGATCTCAAAAAATTAGGATCACTTGTAGGATGGAAATTTGTTTTTGCCTCTAAAGAACAAATCAATGAATTTCACTCAAAAATGAAACTCGCCGGAAATCTAGATCAAGATCTTGGATCAAAAATGGTTTACATCATTGATAAAAAACGTAACCTTAGAGGTAGAAAAGGAAAATCAGTGAAAGGAGATGTCGAATACAGAGAAGGATACAACACCTCTTTGGTGTCTGAATTGCATAACGAAATGACAGATGATGTAAAAGTTATCTTAGCAGAATATCGTTTGGCTTTAAAAATAAATCACAACGCCTCCAAAAAATTAGAATACCGTGAAAAATAAATCTTACATCGGAATATCGTTTATCATTCTCGTTTTTGGGATCATTTTCATTCCCAAAATAATCACACGCATCCAATCTGGAACCATTGTTCAAAACGACCGAATGAGTTTGCTAAATGACAAAGAAGTTGACACCTCTCTTGTTGTGATTGGAAACGCACCTTCTTTTGAGTTAAAAAACCAAAACGGCAAAATGATTTCCGATAAGCAGATGCAAGACAAAGTGTATGTGCTTGAGTTCTTCTTTTCGACGTGTCCGTCTATTTGCCCTATCATGAATTCAAACATGAAAAAACTGGATTCCATTTATGGTAAAAACAACGATTTTGCCATTGCATCCATTACCATCAATCCCGAAAACGATACGCCAGAAGTTCTAAAAAAGCACGCACAAGATTTGAAGATCACCAATCCAAATTGGCATTTTCTAACCGGAGATAAAAAATACATACACGATCTTTCTAACAACGGATTTAATATCTTTGCAGCAGAAAACAGCCAAGTAAATGGTGGTTTTGAACATTCAGGGCTTTTTGCATTGATAGACAAAAATGGAAAAATTCGTTGCAGAAAAGATAAAAACAACAACCCTATTTTATATTACGACGGACTTCAAGCAGAAGGTATTGAAGCGATCAAAGAAGATATTAAAAAATTATTAGAAGAATAATCATGGAAAAATCAAACTTAGAAAAGAAATTCAGTTTACCAATCATCATCGTATCGGTACTTATTCCGGTAGTGGTAGCCATCTTATTTACCATCAAGTTAAAAGACTTTGGCTTTAATGTAGAGCCCTTGTCGTTTTTACCACCTATTTACGCTGCTATAAATGCAATTACAGCTCTTTTGTTGGTTACGGCCGTGGTAGCCATTAAAAACGGCAATAGAAAGCTACACGAAAACTTGATGAAATCGGCTATTGCTTGTTCGTTGTTGTTTTTAGTAATGTATGTAGCCTACCATTTAACATCCGATCCAACCCCTTTTGGAGGAACCGGATGGATCAAGGCAGTATATTTCTTTATATTAATATCACACATTGCGTTGTCAATCATCATCATTCCATTGGTATTGTTCACTTATGTTCGTGCATTATCTAGCCAATTTGACAAACA
>JAGNYR010000003.1:16883-28090 GCA_017984835.1 Flavobacterium sp.
CCGTTGACAAAAACCCCTTTCATAGGTGAATAATTCGTCAAATAGGGCAGCATGTTTTTCTTGCCTTCTGCCAAATTATCTTTGATTGAATACCTGCAATTGGCCTCTATTTTTTTTACGATCACACCCTGCAGCAACCAGTTGGCAGTTTTTGTAAGCAATCCTTTGGTGTTGAGTACATACTCCATGTTCTCAAAATAGATTTCTTTTGTAACAGGATTGTAATTCGGAATTCCAGACAAATAAATGGTTCCTTCCAAACTGCCTGTCATTTGTAGGGCAACAATCATTTTGCCGTCTTTCGCCCACAAAGCTACATCCTGAATCACCACTTTTCTTTTTCCAGAAGTAAATTCTTTTCCTTGAAAATTTTTGGTGATAATTCTGGAAGCGCTTTCATAAGAAGAGACTGCTGCCACTGAAACATTCGATTGTTCAGCAATATTAGTAACAGATTTAAATACAATACTTTCTCTTTTGATTCCTGGTTTTGGAGATTGTCCCACCATAGTGATCATGTTGCATTTGAGTCCCAGTTGCATCACAATCTTTGATTTTTTTAGTTGTGCGTCTGTCACATACATTTCTAGCGGGTTCATCTTGAACCAAGTTTCATACACTTGACTGGTTTGGAAAGGCGTACTCATTTTTTCTAATACATCTAATACATAAGGTTTGAAATCACAAGAGGCATCAATGGCATCATCGATCTTTTTTGCCACTTTCGATTTGAAAAGAGACAAGGTTGGGTTGATGATGTAGGTGATCGGTACTTTTTTTCCTGCGACAAGTAAGGTAGGGCTTTCGTTCCAATCAAAATTTTCAATCACCGAACTTGTATTCATTTTCCAGTTTGATAATTTTACATCGCTCGTCAATGTAATGGTTCCGTTTAAATCAATTTCACGGGTATCATTCAGTCCCATAAAATCGGTTCCGTATTTAAATTTTGCCCAAATCTTCAATGGAATTACCGATTCAATTTTCCCGTTTTTTTCCGTGATTTTAATTGGAGCTGTTTTCCAAATTTTCATTTCGGTTTTGTCATCCGTTATATTTAGATCTTCATAAATTTGTCCGTTGAGTGCTTTATTTAACTGGTTTTCAATTTCTTTCAACGTAATCTCCATCGGCATGTTGACAATAGAAGTCGTCATTTGATAGGCCATTGTTGTATTTTTTGAAGGCTCAGGTCGCAAGGCTACGATCTTATTGGAAGTAGAACAGTTTGAAAAAAGGGCAATAAATAGAACACAAATAATCAGGCGAATGCTTGTCATAATAGAAACGAATTGTAAAAAAAATATTTTTTTAATTTGTGAATGTAACAAAAATATCATTTAAGCGTCAGATATATAAAATTTTTTGCAGTTGTTTTTGAATTAAAACGATTAAATTTGCAAGGCATTGTGTTCCATATGAAATTATATTATGATAAATTCTAAAAAACTAACGGTTCTTTTTGTATTATTTGTGAGCCTATCTTCTTATTCACAAGCAAAAAAATGGACACTTCGAGAGTGCGTGGATTATGCACTAAAAAATAATATTTCCATCCAACAATCAGAACTGGATGTTAAATTAACCCAAGTTTCAAAGTCGGATGCGATCGGGAATTTTTTACCCAACATCAATGCCAATTCATCTCATTCATGGAACATTGGTTTGAACCAAAACATCACGACGGGATTACTAGAAAACCAAACCACACAATTTACATCCGCAGGATTGAATTCCAATGTAGCAATTTACAATGGGTTACAAAATCAGAACAGGCTTAGAAAAGCCAATTTGAGTTTGTTGGCTTCGCAGTTTCAATTGGCAAAAATGAAAGACGATGTGTCGTTGAATATTGCCAACTCATTTCTTCAAATTTTGTTCAATAAAGAAAGTTTGAAAGTACAAAAAGACCAACTTTCGGTAGATGAAAAACAATTGTCAAGAACCCAAAGTCTCGTAGAAGCAGGGATGATTGCTCGTGGAGATTTGCTCGATGTACAAGCAACCGTTGCCTCAGACAAACAGCGAATTATTGCAGCAGAAAACGTGTTGTTTTTGTCAAAATTAGGTTTAGCACAATTATTACAATTGAACGACTACCAAAATTTTGATATCGAAGATTCCAATCAATTAACGGTTCAAAACACTACAGTTTTAGACAATCCAGCCGCTGTTGTTGAAAAAGCAAAAGCAGATAGAGTGGAACTCAAAATTGCTAAAACCAATTTAGAAATTGCAGAGAAAGACATTAAGATTGCCAAAGGTGCCTACCAACCAAGTGTAAGTGGTTTTTATAGTTTCAGTACCAGAGCTAGTTATTCAGATAGAGTCATTGGTCTAGACACCAGTGGATCACCTATTTTAGCTCCTCCATTACCTTTGTTTGATCAATTTAGCAACAACAAAGGACACAATTTTGGCTTGCAATTATCCATTCCAATTTTCAATGGATTTGCTGTAAAAAACAGTGTTGAAAGAGCGAAACTTAGTTTTGAACGTTCAAAAATTGCTTCCAAAACGGCCGAATTAGATCTAGAGCGAAACGTGTATACGGCAATTTCGGATGCTAAAGGAGCTATCAATGCACACGAAGCAGCTGTAATTGCAATGAATGCAAGAAAAGAGGCCATGAATTATGCCAAAGAGAAATATGAAGTTGGACTCTTAAATAGTTTTGACTACAACCAAGCGCAAACATTATACACCAATGCTCAATCAGAAGTGGTACGAACAAAATATGATGCTATATTCAAAATTAAAGTAGTCGAATTTTATTTTGGAATTCCCCTTTCAGAAATGTAGTAACCAACAATACTAAGAGCATTTAGATTAAATACAATACATATTATAACAATTTAGAAAACTAAAATACAATGTCAAAAAAGAAAATTTACATCATTATTGGAGTATTATTAGGAGTAATCATTATTCTAATTGCACTGTCAAAAGCAGGCGTTTTTGGTGACAGAGATACCTCTGTAGAAGTAGAAACTTCTAAAGTGGAGCAAATAACGATTGTAGAAACCGTTTCTGCAACAGGTAAAATCCAACCCGAGATTGAGGTTAAAATTTCTTCTGAAGTTTCTGGGGAGATCATAGCTTTGCCTGTTAAAGAAGGTCAAGTTGTAAAAAAAGGAGATCTATTAGTAAAAATCAATCCCGATTTATATACTTCAGGTTTGGATCGTTCCGTTTCTAATTATTCAGGTACAAAAGCAGGCTTGAGTCAAGCAGATGCCTCTTTCAAAGAAGCACAAGCTAACTTTAGCAGAAGTAAAATGCTGTTCGACAAAGGAATCATTTCAAAATCGGAGTGGGACAAAGCAACCGCTGCATTTGAAGTTGCAAAAGCGACCAAAGAATCGGCTTACTACAATGTAAAAAGTGCTTCGGCAACTGTAAAAGAAGCCAAAGACAACTTAGGTAGAACCACTATTTACTCTCCAGAAGACGGAACCATTTCGATGCTTAATGTAGAATTAGGAGAACGCGTATTAGGAACCCAACAAATGACAGGTACCGAAATTTTACGTGTGGCCAACCTAAACAACATGGAAGTTGAAGTGGATGTAAATGAAAATGATATTGTGAAAATAAGCATTGGCGACAGTACCAATATTCAAGTAGATGCTTATTTGAAAAAAGAATTCAAAGGAGTAGTTACTAGTATTTCTAATTCGGCTAGTGCAGCTACAACGGCAGATCAAGTCACAAACTTTAAAGTAAAAGTTAGAATTTTAAAAGAATCATACAAAGATTTGACAGAAGGGAAACCCGATACGTATTCTCCTTTTAGACCCGGGATGACTGCAACCGTAGACATCATCACTACTAGAAAAGAAAATGTTTTGGGAGTGCCTATTAGTGCGGTTGTTGTAAAATCAGATACGACGGCTACCAAAAAATTCGCTGTAGAAGAAAAAGCAGGTGAAGATGGTGACAAACCGCTTCCAAAATCAGATAAAAAATACGAATGTGTATTTGTAAAAGTAGGTGATAAAGCCAAAATTAGAGTGGTTAAAACTGGAATTCAAGATGATTCAAAAATTGAAATTCTATCAGGATTAAAAGCAGGCGATGAAATTATTGTAGGTCCTTATGTAACCGTTTCCAAAGAACTTAATTCGGGCGACAAAGTAAAATTAGCATCGGATAAAACAGATAAAACAAAAAAATAATTTTTGGTTTATATACTAAACATAGAAACAAGCACAAAAAACTGCTCGGTTGCTTTATCGCAAAACGGGCAGTTGTTGCTTTGTAAAGAAATCGCAGAGCAAGGCTATTCACACGCTGAAAAACTACATGTTTTTATAGATGAGATCCTAGCCGAAGCTTCCATTCAATTTTCGGAATTGTCTGCCATATCGGTTAGTTCTGGCCCCGGGTCTTATACCGGACTCAGAATTGGAGTTTCTGCTGCAAAAGGGCTTTGTTATGCTTTGGGCATCCCGCTTATTTCTATTGACACCTTAACTTCTTTGGCTCATCAAGTAAAACAGACGGACGGATGTATTGTTCCGATGATTGATGCACGACGCATGGAAGTGTACAGTGCCGTTTTTAACCACGAAAAAGAAATGATTCGTGAAGTAGAAGCTCAAATTATTACCGGAGATAGTTTTGCTGAAATTACGGATACTATTTATTTTATTGGCGATTCAAATGAGAAAGTAAAGTCGATCTTGAATCAACCGAATCATGTTTTTTTAGACACTTTTATTTACCCATCTGCCCAACAGATGGGTGCTCTTTCTTTTGCAAAATTTCAAAGCAATGAATTTGAAGATCTGGCTTACTATGAGCCTTTTTATCTAAAAGATTTTTTGTTTGCTAAGTAGTTAGTTTCTTGAAAATTTAGGTTTACTTACTCTTTTTTATTTTACAATTGGCTTTACGGCAATGCCTTTGTCATCAAAAGCTTCCTTGCAATTTTCAAGTAGGTAGGAATTGATATCTGCAAAATCTTCTTTTTTACACCAAGCTCTTACCGCTAAATGGATTGCTGTGTCTGAAAAATCTTTAACCGTAACCGTAGCCTCTGGAGAGGTCAATATCTTGGGGTTCTTTTTAATCAGTTCTAAGACGGTTTCTCTAGCCAACTTAATGTTGGTGTCATACGAGATCGTTAACGTCAAATCGGTGCGTCTGTTTTCTTGTATAGAGTAATTGGTGATGGTGTTGTTGGATAAGGCTCCGTTTGGAATGAAGATGGTTTGGTTGTTAGCAGAAATGATTTTGGTCACAAAAATTTGGATTTCGCTTACGGTACCAATGATTCCTTGTGCTTCTATGGTATCGCCTACACGAAATGGTTTGAACAAGATGATAAGCATTCCTCCTGCAAAATTAGACAGCGATCCTTGTAATGAAAGGCCTACCGCTAAGCCGGCAGCTCCAAGTATGGCCACAAAAGAAGAGTTGTCAATGCCTAGTTTTGAAATAACGGTTACAAACAATAACACTCGCAAAGCCCAAAGTAAAATATCGGCAAGAAATTTCGAAAGTGTGGGATCAAAATTATTTTTGACCATCACTTTTTTGACAATTCGGTTGGTGATTTTTATCGCGTATAGCCCAATGATTAATAAGAAAACCGCCGAAATAAATTTGGGAGAATAATCTATTAACAGGGAAATAAATTGAGACGTATAACTTTCTAATGAGTTGATGTTGATGACTTCCTTCATTTGAGTAGACTAAAAAAAACAAGTTAATGTAACGAGATTTGTAATTTGGACAAAGGTACTTTTTTTTCTGAAATTTTCTTGATTAATCGTTTGCCTTCACCGAATGCTATTAAAGGAATCTATATTCTTTAATTTTATTTAATAGGTTTGGAAGAGGACTAGTTGGCTAAAAAATCTGCGTTTATTTTACTTCGATCATTCACTGGAGATTGGCAGGATTTGTTTTCACATTGATAAAAAAGCGTTTCATTTGCTCGGAATCTATTTAACAAAAAGGGTAGATTACTGGCGTTACTACTTCCGCCTAATAAAATGGACGGAAGATAGCTTGCGTTAAAATGGGTGATTTCGGGCAGGGCATCGGGACCGCAAATGGCTATTTCTTTTTTGGGTTGAAGCGAATTTAACGCAGCACGTAACCAATTGGAATACGCCGATGGATAATCTATAATGGGCGTTATTTGTTGCAGCATTGATTGCGCTAATTTTTCGTAATGGCTGTTGCTAAAATAACTGCTTAAACTATATAAATTATGTGCCATAACCGAATTTGACGCCGGAATAACATTGTCTTCAATTTCAAAATGAGTCGTTATGAGAGGGTCGTCTATTCGGGAGGTGAATTGAAATAATTTGGTTTTTTCGTCATAAAAATAATCCAAGCAATAATCGGTTAGTTGTTTGCTGATCTGTAGCCATTCTTCTTCCAAAGTAATTTGATACATGCCGATAAAAGCATCAATGACAAAGCAATAATCTTCTAGATACCCATTGATGGTTGTTTGATTATTTTTGTAATTATGAAATAAATTGCCTTCGGAACCCATAAATTTTGCCTGAATGAAAGCTGCATTTTGATGTGCTTTATTCAAGTAGTCTTCGATTTGAAGCGCTTTGTACGCATCAACATATCCTTTAAGCATGATGGCATTCCAAGAGCATAAACATTTGTCATCCAATCGCGGGGGATTTCTATTTTTTCTAACTTCAAAAAGGAGTTGTTCCCACTCTTTTTTCCGCTTGATTAAATCTTCGCTTGAAATTGAATTTTGTGCTGCAATCGTTTCCAATTCTTGGTTTTGAATGAGCACGTAATGATCATTTTCCCAATATCCAAAATCGTTGATATTGAATACTTGTGCAAACAATGAAAATTCAGATCCTAAAAGTTGTTTTAATTCGGTTTGTGACCAAACATAAAAAGCACCTTCTTCTAAATGATTTTCTGTATTGATACTATCGGCATCTAAGGCAGAGAAGAATCCGTTTTCAGGTGATAACAGCGTATTTTCGATGCACAGTAGCGTTTTTTCAATTACTTCTTTGTACAACGGATGGTGTGTTAATTTATAAGCATTGGCATACAAACTCACTAATTGACCGTTGTCATAGAGCATTTTCTCAAAATGGGGTACGTGCCATTTCATGTCTACTGAATAGCGCGAAAATCCTCCATGAAGGGTGTCGAAAATCCCACCATGCGCCATTTTTGTTAAGGTCAAATTCACAAAATCTAGCAACGGTTGGTCTTTGTATTGGTGGGCATATTGCATCAAAAATTCATAATTATTAGGCATCATGAATTTGGGTGCACGCGCCATTCCGCCGTACTCAAGATCGAAGCTTTTTTTCCATTTCTGAACCAAGGCATGCAATTGTTCTGCTACAAAAGTGTTGTTTTCTTGAGGAGTGGGATGAATTTCCAGTGCTTGAAGGCCTTGGTGTAATTTCTCTGAATATTCGATTAATTTATCGGGTTGGTTTTCAAAAAGATGTTGGAGTTGTAATAGGTAATCCATCCATTCTTCTTTTTTGAAATAGGTGCCTCCCCAAACAGGTTTTCCGTTGGGTAAGCAAACAACATTCATGGGCCATCCACCTCTAGAAGTCATGATTTGAATGGCTTTCATGTACACAGCATCAATATCTGGTCGTTCTTCACGATCTACTTTGATGTTGACAAAATGGTTGTTCATAATTTGAGCCACTTCCTCGTTTTCAAAACTTTCGTGTTCCATTACGTGGCACCAATGGCAAGCCGAATAGCCAACACTCACTACAATTAGTTTGTTTTGATCTTTGGCCAGTTGCAAGGTGTTTGCATTCCATGCTTTCCAATGGATGGGATTGGAGGCGTGTTGGAGTAGGTAAGGACTGGTTTCTAAATGAAGTTCGTTCATTGTATCGAGGGTTATAGCCCAGATGGAAGTAGCTTGGTATTGCAGTGGAAGGCTATTGTTTTCTTGGTGAAAAACAGCGACCTACGGAAGCTCGTTTTTTGCCTTAGAAAAAAAGCGGTACACAAAATAACCAGGCACGTACAGCTGGAAATTGCTGCTTCAAATATAGAAAATTTTAGCCGTGATAAACTCTTGAAGCGATTATTTTCCCTTCGTTAATTTCGAGTATTTCACCCACAAGCATATCGGGTTCGTTGGCTACACTGCGCACATATTCCATGAAAACGCGGTGGTCGTTTGCGGTAAGGGAAGTTACTTTATAATGCAGCGTTGGAAGTTTTTCAAAAGCTTCTTTCCACCAAGAGTGCAGTTCGTTTTTACCTTTTATTAACCCGTTGGTTTCCGGATGCTTTACTTTTAATTTAGGGCTGTAATGTTCGGCCTCTTCGTCGTAAAGAGAGATCAATTTCTCTAAATTATGCGTATTAAATGCTTCGAACCATGCATGTGCAATGGAAAGATTTTTTTGAGTTGTCATGTTGGTTTTGTTTGCTTAACAGTTTTTCAAGTTAATAATTTCTTGTTCTGTCAAGGGTCTCCAGTTTCCTCGTGGTAGATTCTTTTTGGTAAGTCCGGCAAATGCGACGCGGTCAACTTTGATCACAGTGTAATCAAAATTTTCAAATATTGAGCGAACTACCTTCACGTTGGGAGTTCTCAATTTGATACCGATTTCTGTTTTTGGTTCGTTTTCTATGTAGCTGATTTCATCTACAAACAAACGGTGTCCATCAAGGGTTACTCCCGAATTTATTTTTTCTAAATCCTCAAATTTCAAATTTTTATCTAAAGTAACTTGGTATATTTTGGTCGATTTTTGATTCGGCAAACTAAATTTACGAATCATATCGGTATCATTTGTGAAAACCAACAAACCTGTCGTGTTTTTGTCCATTCTACCAATTGCCTCAAGTCGGTAATTAGAAGCTCCTTTGATCAATTCGGAAACTTGTCTGTGTTCTAATTCGTCTAAAGAGGTCGTGAAGTTTTTGGGTTTATTAAGGACGTAATATTCTTTTTTTTCTGGAATAATGGTAGCGCCATCAAAGTTCACTACATCGCCTGGTTTTACTTTGTATCCCATTTCTGTGATAGCAATTCCATTCACTTTTACGTTTCCAGATTGTATGTAGATATCTGCATCACGACGAGAACACATGCCCGAATTGGCGATGTATTTATTCAGACGGATGTCGTCAGATTTTAAGGGTTTAGGGATGTTTGGCGAGTCTTTCTTAACAATAGGTTTTCTGTTTTGAGAACGTTTTGCCATGGCTGGTTTTGGTGAAGCAGCTGATTTTTTTCTGTCACTTCCTGATTTTCCTGAAGTGCCACGTTTATTGTTGTTTGAAGTGCTCATTGTCTGAATATTTTTGCAAAGATACAGATTTTGATTGGTTTTCTGCAGGTTAAAGTTTGAGCAGGTGTTTTCCGTGAATTAAGACCTCCGGATTGATTAAAAGAATGCAGAAAACTCCAGATACAATTAGAAATTTAAGAAGGTTATGAAGTAAAATGTATTGTTTTTTGTGATGTGATTTCCAAAGTTGGTACAGAAATAAGATCAAAATCAATAAGCTTGTGTAAAAATAGATGTCCATATAACCCACATCGTAAATTTCTATCAAAAAATAAATGGGAATTAGTGTGGCTAAGGTTAGAAGGGTGATTATCTTTTTGGCATTATTTTCTCCGAATTTTGCAGGTATTGTAGCATAATTGTTGGCAATGTCACCGGTTATGTTTTCAAGGTCTTTGATGATTTCTCTGATCAAAATCAACAAAGACAAAAAGCTGGCATGTGCAAAAATTTCGGGATAAATATTTTTATAATACAACATAATAGCAAAGAAGGGTAGCACAGCTAAAAAGGCTGCTGTTAGATTACCAATCCAAATCATTTTTTTTAATTTATGAGAATAAAACCAGATGAAAAAAATATAAACAGAAAAAAACAGCAAGGCACGCATGGAAATGAACGATGCAATAATTGCCACTATAAAATTCACGGTGAAATATACTTGAAGCTTGGTTTTTTGACTCACCAATCGGTCTAACTGCGATTTGTTGGGTCGGTTGATGATGTCCTTTTTTGAATCGTAGAAATTATTGATAATATATCCTGATGCAATGGAAAGACTTGAAGCGAGTACTAATAAAAATAGATTGGGATCTAATACAATCGACAGGGCTCTTTTTTCTGGCGCCATGATGAAGATAGCCGAAAGGTATTGCGCCACAATAATGACCGGAATATTATACCCGCGTACCACAGAAAACATACTTATGATTTTCATGAGTATGTGTTTTGATTTTCGGGTCAACATTATAAAAGGGATTAAAATTGATAGACTATTTCTAGTTTATAATCTTTAAGCGATTGTTTTGCTTTGTCAATGTCTTGTGTGAAGCCTAAGATGTAACCTCCACCACCGGATCCGCAAAGTTTTAAATAATAATCATTGGTGTCAATTCCTTTTTGCCAAATTCCATGAAATTGTTCTGGAATCATGGGTTTGAAATGATTCAAAACTACTTTTGATAGTTTTTTTGTATTGGCAAACAACGATTTTATATCGCCACCTAAGAAATTTTCTACGCACGAATCGGTGTGTTTCACAAATTGTGTTTTCAACATGGTGCGGAAACCTTGATCTTTTAGATTTTCCATAAAGATATTCACCATTGGTGCTGTTTCACCGACAATTCCGGAGTCAATTAAGAAAACGGCACCTTTTCCATCAAAGCTTTGTGTTGGAATTCCAGTTGCCTCAATATTGTCTTTGGAATTGATTAAGATGGGAATGCTTAGATAGCTATTTAATGGATCTAAACCTGAACTTTTTCCGTGGAAGAAACTTTCCATTTGCGAAAAAATTGTTTTCAGTTCCAATAATTTTTCACGGGTTAGATTTTCTAAAACCGTTATTTTATTTTGAGCGTATTTATCATAAATAGCAGCTACCAAGGCGCCACTACTTCCCACTCCATATCCTTGTGGAATGCTGGAATCAAAATACATTCCTTTGTTTACATCAAATTCTAAAGTTGCTAAATCAAACGTAACTAAATCGGGTTGATCGGTTGATAATTTTATTAAATGTGCCAAAAATCGTTTTAAATGACCATTGGAAGCCTTTGCTTCTTCGCTTGGGTTTTCATCACATTTTAAAGCTCCATTATAGAAATTATAAGGGATAGAAAGTCCTTTGGAGTCTTGGATGATACCGTATTCTCCAAAGAGTAATATTTTTGAATAAAATAAAGGTCCTTTCAT
>JAGNYR010000003.1:28190-64571 GCA_017984835.1 Flavobacterium sp.
TTGGGTTTTCATCACATTTTAAAGCTCCATTATAGAAATTATAAGGGATAGAAAGTCCTTTGGAGTCTTGGATGATACCGTATTCTCCAAAGAGTAATATTTTTGAATAAAATAAAGGTCCTTTCATTCTTATTAATTTATAATTAACAATTGATAATTATGTTTTTTTAGAAGTATTGATAATACTTGTTAGTAATTTCAATAACTCTGTAATTTTTGGTTTAATAAAATCATATTCAAATTGATTTATATAGTTTGTTTCAAATAATAAATCAATCCAATAATCTGTTTCATTAGCTTCTTTTAAAGAAATAGATAACTTATGAATAAAGTCAGCTTTGCTTTGTGCATGCTCTGATTCTCTGATATTAGCGCCAATTGATGTTCCAGAACGTAACATTTGTTTAGATAAAACAAATTCATTTTTTTGAACTAAATTTTTGTAAAGATGTACTATTTCAATAGCAAAAATAAAAGATTTGTTTTTGATAATGTTCTCTTTAGCCATTTGTTTTAAAAATTATCCATTAGCAATCATCCATCATCAATTATCCATTATCCATTATCCATTATCCATTAATTGACTGCCAATTCCAATTTCATCACAAATATACTGACCATTTTGACAATAGCCAACTAATTTTTCTTTTATAAATTCTAGAACGGTCTCTTTTACATTTTCTGGATATAATAGATGTACGTTTGCCCCTGCATCTAATGTAAAACAAACCGGAATTTTATTCTCATTTCGGAATTTCCAAATGGCATTTAGTATTTCTAAGGTATTGGGTTTCATTAAAATAAAATAGGGCATGGAAGTCATCATCATGGCGTGTAACGTCAATGCTTCACTTTCAACTATTTCTATAAATGCGTCTATATTTCCCGTTTCGAGGATGTTGGTTAATGAAGATAAATGATCGTGCGCCTGATTGAAACGATTTTGAGCATAAGGATGGTTGTGCATTAAGTTATGCCCAACGGTACTAGAAACTTGCTTTTCTCCTTTATCCACTAACAAAATAGTGTCTTGATAGTTTTCAAAGATTGGATGTAGTTGAATTGGGAGTTCAATCCCATACAAATCACTACTTTTTTCAATGTTTGATTCGCCCCAGGTTACTACTTTACCCGTGATGCTTCTACAAGCACTTCCTGAGCCCAAACGTGCTAGAAAGGAGGCTTTCTGATAAAAATAGTCGTCGGTCATGGTGGGATCTAGTAGGCGTTCCATGCTCATGATGTTCATTGCCAACGCTGCCATTCCAGAAGCTGACGAAGCTATCCCAGAACTATGAGGAAAAGTATTTTGTGTATCTATGTGCAAATGAAATTCTTTTAAATAAGGGCAGAAAATTTCAATGCGTTCAAGAAATTTTTGAATTTTTGGTTTGAATTCCTCTTTGGGTTTACCTTCAAAAAACAAATCAAAAGAAAAATGGTTTACATGGTGTTTTTCAAAAGATAATTGAGTGATGGTTTTACAATTATTTAAGGTAAAACTAACCGAGGGATTGGCAGGAATTTGCTCCTGAAACCCACTAAGTTCACTCGTTTTATTTTCAATCTTCCCCCAATATTTTACTAGTGCAATATTGCTTGGAGCGCTCCAAGTAAACGTTCCTTTCTGTAAAGTATTGCTGTGGTTTTTTGGAATAAAATCTTTCTCTGAAAACATATTGAATTACAATTTTCAACAAAGATACTTATTTTAAAAAATAATATGTGAATTTGTTTAGTACATTTGTTAAAAATTTAAACAAAATGAATAGAAAAGTTAGAATATTGCTCGTTGTTACCACTTGTTTGATTGTTGGTTTTTTATCTAGTAAGGTAACGCAACAAAGTATTTCTACGTGGTATCCAACTTTGATAAAACCGATTTTTAATCCGCCAAACTGGGTTTTTGCACCTGTATGGACAGTATTGTTTATCATGATGGGCGTATCGGGCGGAATGATTTGGAATGAAATAGACAACAAACCGGAGGAAGTTAAGAAAGCTTTTTCTTTTTTTGTCATCCAATTAGGATTGAATGCACTTTGGTCTTATTTGTTTTTTGGATTGCAAAATCCGTTATTGTCCTTGATCGAAATTATTTTGTTGTGGCTACTGATTTTTGAAACCTATAATCAATTTGCTTTGATCAACAAAACCGCTTCCAAGTTATTACTGCCTTATCTTGCTTGGGTCAGTTTTGCATCCCTTTTGAATTTCAGTATTTGGTGGTTGAACTAATAAAAAAACCCTCATTGATTCAATGAGGGTTTTTTTTATTGAGTATCGTAATGTCTTATTTGATTACTAATTTCTTGCTGATTTTACTGTTGTTAGCAGTTACAACTTCTATGATGTAAATACCTGAAGTTAAATCTGAAGTTGAAACAGTAGTTTGATTGTCTGAAACAGAACCCACATATTTAACTACTTTACCTAGTACATCTGATATTTTGATGTTTTCTATCATCTCGTTGTTTTGTAATTTGATTTGTACAAATTCGCGAGCAGGATTCGGATACATTACAAAATCGCTGATTTGATTGGTCTCAACACCTAAGGTTGTTACAAATTCAGTATTGAACGTATTGGTCACAATAGCTGGGTTGTAATCAAAGTAAATGTTGGCAGTATTCGGAATGATATCTCCTAATGCAAATCCAGGTTTTAATTTCACTTTGAAAGATACATATCCTTTACCAATATCTGTATTTGAAACTGATACAGGAAGTTGAATGTTATTGAAATTCCAAGTCAATTCATTATTGATTCGATCCAACGTGTAGTTATGACTTGCACTCACCATTTGCAATGATGTCTCATCAATTTTTGAATCCAAAATATCTTTTATAGCTACATTGATTGCGCTTGCATTACCTGTGTTTTCAAATCGAATGGTGTAATGTAAATATTCATTTTGAGCAAACGTAGAATATACAATTTTCTCTCCATGAGATTCCATTTTGTCATTTGGATCGTAAGAAGCAATAACCGGTTGTGTAGAGCTGTTTACATTGTTCAATAATACAATATCATCCTGAGTTGGAGTAATGGTTACATTATTAGTAATTAATTGACCTAATGCAACACCAGGAATTGGTGGAACTTGCATGGTTACTAATATGGTTCTCACTTCAAAAGGCAATAAATTACTGTAATTGTAAGTAAATCCTGTGGCTGTTGGAGTGGTTCCTGTTTGAGAAATGGCTGTGATAGGTGTAGTAGTACTATTATTAAAAGTGATCGTACCACTTGCCACCGTTTGACTTCCTAAATTGGTGTACACAATTAAATTTTTGTATACAAATCCTGCTCTTGGAGCATTGAATGGAATAATAGTTGCAGCCACATCGGTATAGTTTTGAACGGCTGTTATTGGGAAGTAATAATTAACAACGCCACTTCCAACAATTACACTTACATTGTTATAACTACTTGTTGAAATAGCATACATGCTACTGTAAGATGGCTCTACGGTATAGCTTAAATTGTACAAGTTAGATCCGTTTGCGTCATAGATAGTATAAGCACCATTTGGAGAAGTTACATTATGAGGTGTACCTCCATTTTTTGTGTAATGAAATTGACCTAATGGGAAGTTTTGTTCGCCATTATCTTTTGTTCCATTGTTATTAGCATCCAAGAAGGCGTTCATTCTTACTCCAGAACAATCAATTGTTCCTTGAGAAGATGGGTTCATCGTAATTCTGATAAAACCAGGTTGGTTACTAAAATTGGTGGTCATTATTAAATAGTATTGACCTGCAATTGCATTTGGAATAATCGGATATTCAATACCAGCAGCTGAATAACTACAGCTCACAATTTTGTCTACTGTTAATCCACCGTTACATGCCGATGTTGGGTTTGTGAAGGGTCCGTACACAATGTAATCTACATCTAGGTTTTGTCCATTAAAGGCGATGCTTGTATTTTGTTCAACGGTCAAGTTCAATGTTCCATTAGAGCTTACGGGTAAATAAAACCAAGTTGGATTTGGTCTAGAAAATAAACATCCATAGGCATTTCCTGGATCAGCTGTGATTCCTTGGTGCGTGTTTGCAAACGGTACACCTAGCGTACCACATAATGAATTGGCTTGAGCACAATTGTATGATAAATTACAATCAGAATAGGCATTTAAATTAAATGAATACACATTGTCACAACCATTTGCAATTATTTCTCTTGCAAAAATTGCAAAGTTACCAGATGGACTTGCAATTGAGTATGTTGTTGAATTCGTAATTGGATTTAAATTATTTAAAGCATCAGCCAATGTTAAGTAATAAGTTACGGTGTTTGTTGAAACGATTTGATTCGTTAAGTTAAATACTACTTGACCATCTAGGTTATCATCACATTGCACCATGTTTTGAAGTGCTACTGTAGGATTGATTGAGTTAGAACTAGCAGTAAATTGTAGTATTTGTTTTTCAGTTGTGCCATTTTTTACCAACAAAGCATAAATGACTTGTGAGATATTTGTAATACAGTATTCAGCTCCAAGCGGGTTTAATTGGCTGTTTGCATCTGCTAAAGTTAAATGATAACTAATAGTGTATAATGATGGATCTAAATTACCTAAAATAGGCGCGTTATTGTTTGTAAGAGTTACACATCCATAACCATTATCGCTGCATACACTTAAATTGGTAGGTTGACCACTCGTTAAAGTACAAACACTTGTTGTAAAGGTAGTTCCTGTAGACCAGCTTGTCCATTCATTATTACAGAACGAACGCATATACGTTTTATAACTTGTGCCACAAGTTAAGCCTACAATTGTATAAGGGCTACTTGTTACGGGAATTCCAATTGAAGTTGCTGTAGGAGCACTGTCTGCTACAGGTTGTATGATAAGTTCCCATTGCCCATTGGTTGCAGATTGTTGTATCGAATTGTACCATGTTACAACTGCACTTGTATTCGTGATTTGGGATACATAATTTGTAGTGGGAGTACAGCTCAATGTAGTAAATGTAATTGGGCTTGACCATAAACTTTTATCTGTATCCGAACAAATAGCACGAACATATACTTTGTATGCTGTTCCTAAGGACAGTGCAGACGCTTGAAATAAATTAGTAGAAACAACAGTTCCTGATGAAGTAACAACAGGAGCTGCTAATGTTGATGGTTGAACAATAACTTCCCATTGGTTCGCATTGGTTGGTCCTGTCCAAGTCACATTTGCTGATGAAAAACCAATTGTATTTGCAGATAAAGCGGTTGGTATTTGACATGTTGCTGGAGCGCCACAACTTACAGTTGCATTCCATCCTGGTTTGGTAGTAACAGAGTCACTAACAAATTTAAAAGTTAAACAGCCACTTGCATTGTTTGCTACGAATGGACCCGGAATTACTGTTCCCCAAAACCCACCTGCTAATGCGCCAGGAACATTTCCTGCTAAATTTCCACTTGAAATTTGTGGAGAAGATACGGTATCACCATTAAAAACATATAGTGCGTCATAATTTGCTTCCAAATCAAATGAATTAAAAACAACCGAAACCACATCACCCGTATTTTGAGGGCAAATAGTGTAAACAGAATTTTGATTTGAAGTATAATTTCCGTTTGCGCCTCCGTTGTCAATAAATGTACCACCACAAACTGGGTTTACAATAGGTGCTGTAGGAGTTGTAAAAGGAAGTGCGTTTGTCCAGTTACTTTTGTCTGAACTAGAACAAACAGTTCTTACATAAAAATTATAACAAGTATTCGGAATTAAATTAGAAAAAGTATAATTATTTGTACTTGTAGCGGTGCCTACAGTAGTCGCTGTTGGAGCAGCTGTACCACATGGAGTTGCATAAACTTCCCAAGCTGTATTTGGATTGTTTGAAGCAGCCCATGAAAAACTAGCTGAGGTTGAACTAACATTAGATGTCAATGTCACTTGAGCGGGAATAGAACACGTAACGTTTGCAATTTGAAGGGTATAGGCAACTGTTTGAGGAGCAGCCCATGTAGAAATTGCTATAATATACGTGTGATTTGCAATCACATTTAAACTAGAAATTTGTCTAAGAGTTGCATTTCCATTAGCTACACCTGCCAAACAAGAAACACCTACGTTTGAACATCCATCGTATACAAAAATACCAGAATAAGTTCCTGTTGGAGTTAAATTGATGTTGATAATTCCATCGGTAGTTGGAGTATAAGAATAGAAAACATCGTTTCCACTCATATAATTTGCAGTTGTTGTTACGCAACCTGCACCTTGAACCACATCATAAGTATCACCATAATTAGCGGTGTTGTCTGCGGTTACATAAGGTAAATTATTTATTGCTATCGGTGTGCTACATGTAAATCCTGCTTGTGAATAAGCTGAAAATAGTGAAGTAAATACAAGGGCAAATAAGGATAATAGTAGATTTTTTTTCATAAAAAAGTATTTAATAGATTTCAAATATAGGTTGATTTTTAACAACTTACAAATTTTGAAAGAAAATTAGTACACTTTTCCTTATTTTATTGGAATACTTAGAAAGAAAAACAGATGCTATTTTTAAAAAAAAAATAATTTTTAACTATTATGAATTAAAAATTTTGTGCCACAATAAAACCGCTTGTCCATGCATTTTGGAAGTTAAATCCACCAGTAATGGCATCAATATTTACGATCTCGCCAGCAAAAAATAGATTTTGGTGCAGTTTGCTTTCCATGGTTTTGAAATTGATTTCTTTCAAATCAATTCCGCCCGCCGTAACAAATTCTTCTTTGAAAGTACTTTTACCATTTACTTGAAATAAACCCTCTGTGAGTTGACCAGCCAAGGTTTGAATTTGTGTTTTAGAAACATCAGCCCATTTGGTTTCTGCAGTAATACCCGAAGCCAAAACCAAGCTTTCCCAAAGTCTATTTTGAAGCTCAAAAGGTGATTTTTTGGAAACTGTTTTCTTAGCGTGTTCTTGTTTTAGTTCTTTCAATAAGATTTCAGTTTCCTCCTTTGTGCTATCGTTCAACCAATTAACAATAAGAGTAAATTGGTAATTTTTATCGTGAAGTATTCGGGCACCCCAAGCAGATAATTTTAAGATGGCAGGACCACTCATTCCCCAATGGGTGATCAGCAAAGGACCCGCCGAATTGAGTTTTGTATCTTTAACTTTCACACTCACGTGAGTTGCAATACCGGGTAAATCTTTGATGCGACTATCCTTAGTATTGAAGGTAAATAGCGAAGGAACCGGGGTTACAATAGCATGCCCAAATGTTTGCAATAACTCCCAAATTTTAGGATTACTTCCGGTAGCTACTATTAATTTTTCTGCAAGAAATGTTTCATTTTGTGTTTCAATTTTCCAACAATTTTCTTTTTTGAAAATGGATTGCACACTTTGACCAGTTAGAATTGAGATTCCTAATTTTTGACTCGCATTTAGAAAACAGTCGATGATTGTTTGGGAGGAATTTGATACAGGAAACATACGTCCGTCATCCTCGATTTTGAGTTCTACTCCGTGTTTTTCAAACCATTCGATGGTATCACCTGAGCAAAATTGATGAAACGGACCTCGCAATTCTTTTTCACCACGAGGGTAAAATTTCACTAATTCGTTGGGCTCAAAACAAGCATGGGTAACATTACAACGTCCGCCACCAGAAATTCGAACTTTGGAAAGCACTTCTTTTCCTCTTTCAAGAATCGCCACTTTGAGTTTCGGATTGCGTTCCACGATGTTGATGGCTGAAAAAAATCCAGCAGCACCGCCTCCTACAATGATGATATCGAAGTTTTGATTCATTTTTTTGTTTTGAAGTGACAAAGTTAAGCATAAAAAACGCCTTCATTGAAAAGGCGTTTCATTATTTTTGACGAATCTAAATCGTATTATTTTTTCAATTCGATGATTAAAGAAGATTTAGGCTTGATGGTAATCGAATGTAGACTTGTGTATTTTTCGCCACTCAAAACCTCCGTGCCAGAGCTATAATTTTGCATGTTTTCTGCAAATCGTTGGGTATTGAAAGTTCTTGTCTCGTCCGAGTTATTGATTACTACCATTACCGATTGTGCATCATCATATCTAAAATAAACATACACATTGTTGTCTGGCAAGTAATGTTTCATTTTGCCAAAAGACACCACAGGATTGTTTTTTCTCCAGCTGAATAATTTTGAAGTGAAATCAAAATATTGGTTTTGTACAGCTGTTCTCCCCGATTTACTAAAAGCGTTTTGCGCATCACCCTTCCAACCTCCTGGGAAGTCTTGTCTTATGTCGGCATCACCTTTTCCTTTGTCGCCTGCCATGCCTATTTCTGACCCATAATACAATTGAGGAATCCCTCTCGTGGTAGCGAGCAATGTCATGGCCAATTGGTATTTCTTGAAATCGTTTTTGTAAATTTGATTGAAACGATTGGTGTCATGATTTTCTGCAAAAGTCAAAATGTTATTGGTGTTTGCATATAAGAAGTCATTCACAAAGTTGTCATATACTTTGATCATTCCGTCATTCCAATTCGGATTGCTTTCGTTGAAAACAGATCCTAAAGCATCATGTAATGTAAAATCCATCACACTTGGTAAATAACTGTTGTAATCTTGAATTTTAGCAATTGGGCTGTCTTTTTGCCAATACGAAATTTGTGCTTGATCGTGCATCCAAACTTCACCCACAATATTGAAATAAGGGTATTCATCCGTTATGGCTTTGGTCCATTTTGCAATTCCTTCTTTGTCGTTGTACGAATAGGTGTCAACTCTAAATCCGTCTAGGTCCGCATATTCTATCCACCAAATGGCATTTTGAGTCAAATAGTTCAGCACCAATGGATTGGATTGATTTAAATCGGGCATGGATGGAACAAACCAACCATCCATACATTGTTTTTTATCAATTGCAGCTGCGTTTGTGTCATATTGGGTAGTCATGCGATAATTGGATTGTGAATATCCTGGAAATTGATGAAACCAATCATAGGTAGGCATGTCTTTGAACATCCAATGTTCGGCACCCCAATGGTTTGTTACATAATCTTTGACCAATTTCATTCCGTTTTGATGCAGGACTTCAGCCAATTTTACATACTCTTCATTGGTTCCGTAACGCGGATCAATTCTATATACATCCGATTGACCATAGGTATGGTAAGAATAAGTTTTATCATTATCCTCACACAACGGAGTACTCCACAATGCGGTAACGCCTAATTCTTTCAAATAATCAATGTGTTGAATGATCCCCTCAATGTCACCACCATGACGACCTCCTGGATTTTTTCTATCGGCTTTTTCTACTACCGATTTGTCGCTATCGTTTGAAGGATTACCATTTGCAAATCGATCAGGCATGATCAAATACATCATATCGGAAGCATCAAAACTTTTTCTGAAGCGGGCGTTTTCTTTGCGTTTGCGGATGTCGTATTTTTGAGTGAATACCGTTTTTTTGTTTTTTGAAAACGAAAAAGTAAGTTCTTGAGCCGCTACATTTTTGGTGTTTATGGTCACAAAAAGATAATTTGGGTTTTCTGTTTTTCTAATGTTGTTGATGATGACATTGTTTGAAACAGCCACTTCATTTTCAGCAATATTTTTGCCATAGAACACTATTTGTACTTCTGGATTTTGCATGTTAGCATACCAAAAAGGAGGCTCTACACGATCGATTTGAGCAAATAAGGAGCTGCAAAAAAGGAATAGGAAAATAATTTTTTTCATAAGGATATCGTTTATTTTTTTAATAAAAATTCAAAGGGGATATGCAATCGTTCGGTCCATGATTTTTCCGAATGGTCTTTTCCTTCAAAAAATTGAGTGGTCCATGTCGAAGGGGTGAAACCTTTATTTTTCATGAGTAGATCCACTTTTTTCTGTAATTCTGGATACAAGGCATCGAGTGTTTTGTTTCCGTAATCAAAATAGAATTGATGTGTTTTTGGATCGGGTAAATGCGAATTCATGTAATTTAAAAAAGCATCGGGAATCGGATTGTTTTCCGAACTAAAGGTTCCGGGCCAATGGGTAGAGATGCATGCGGCACCTCCAAAAACTTCTGGGTATTCGCAAATCGCATACATCGAAATCAGTCCACCCATACTCGAACCAGCGATTACAGTATTTTCTCTGTTCTTTAAAGTAGAAAAATGGTTATCGATGTACGGTTTTAATTCGGTTACTAAAAATTTCAAATACAAATCAGAAATGGGCTGAAACTTTTCTTTGGTTCTCCCAGCTTTTTGTAATTGTGCTGTTATCGTATCTTTTTGAGTGGGCAATAAGTTTTCAAAGGGTTTTTGAGGAAAATATTCGGGATGTCTTTTGGATCCATTATTCCAAATTCCAACCACAATGAATTTTTTTGTTTTCCCTTCACGGATTAATTTTCCAGCCACTTCATCTACTTCCCAAGATTGCTTGTTCCATGTAGTAGCTGCGTCATACAACATTTGGCCGTCGTGCATATACAATACAGCATATTTTTCGGATACCGAATAGCCCTCTGGCATCCAAACATCGATGTTTCGGGCGTCTACATACTTCGATGGGAAGTTTTCAATGTGTTGAATCTTTCCCAAACTCACTTCTGGGGATTGCCCAAAAGCAATGGATGTAAAGAACAAGAGTACGATTTTTTTCATTTTTTATTCCTTAATGGTTCAAACAAAATTTACCTATTCAATCGAAACAGAACCATTTGCAGCCACGGCCACTTCTTTTCCGTTAACCACAACAGAAATATCCGTCGTACCCTCCAAAGCAATTTGTGTTTTGGTTTGATCAACCGTTACTTTAATGATCTGGTTTCTAAAATTGATTTTGAATGAATATCCGTGCCATTCTTTAGGGATTTTTGGCGCAAAGTGCAACTGATTATTGACAACGCGCATTCCACCAAATCCTTCTACAATACTCATCCAAGTTCCAGCCATAGATGTAATATGACAACCTTCTTCCACTTCTTTGTTGTAATCGTCTAAGTCAAGACGAGATGTTCTTAAGTAGAATGTATAGGCCATATCCATTTTATCTAAAACAGCGGCTTGAATCGAGTGAACGCAAGGTGAAAGAGAACTTTCATGCACGGTGAATGATTCATAAAACTCAAAATTATTTTTCAGTTGCTCTTTTGTAAAATGATTTTCAAAGAAGTAGAAACATTGTAAAACATCGGCTTGCTTGATGTAGGGCGAACGTAATATTCTATCCCAAGACCATTTTTGGTTGATTGGACGTTGACTTTTATCTAAATCGGCCACGCGAACCAACTCTTTGTCCAAAAATCCATCCTGTTGTAAATAGACACCTAACTCATCTGAGTAAGGGAAGTACATATTGTCTGCTACTTTTTTCCATTCTTGTAATTCGGCATTCGATAACTGTACTTTTTCGACTATTCGTTTGTGATCGGATGGGTATTCTAACGATACTTTCTGAATTTGTTCTGCGGCATAATCAATACACCATTTTGCAATATAATTGGTGTAAAAATTATTATTCACATTGTTTTCGTATTCATTTGGACCTGTAACTCCCAAAATTACGTACTGATTTTTGTTTGTAGAGAAAGTAGCTCTTTGGTGCCAAAAACGAGCAATTCCAATCAGTACTTCCAATCCTTTTTCTGGGACATAACTGTAATCTCCCGTGAAACGGTAATAATTAAATATGGCAAATGCAATCGCTCCATTTCTGTGGATTTCTTCAAACGTAATTTCCCATTCGTTGTGGCATTCTTCACCATTCATGGTAACCATTGGATACAAAGCGGCACCATTGGTAAAGCCTAATTTAGCCGCATTTTCTATGGCTTTATCCAATTGATTGTAGCGGTAAGTCAATAAATTTCTTGCCACTTCTTGGTCTTTGGTTGCCATGTAGAAAGGAATGCAATACGCTTCGGTATCCCAATAGGTAGATCCTCCGTATTTTTCTCCGGTAAATCCTTTCGGCCCAATATTCAAACGTGAATCTTTACCTAAATAAGTTTGGTTTAATTGAAAAATATTGAAACGAATTCCTTGTTGTGCTTTCACATCGCCTTCAATGGTAATGTCTGACATTTCCCATATTTTGGCCCAAGCTATTTTTTGCTCTTCCAAAAGCACTTCATATCCTTTCGCTACAGCTGATTGAATCACATTTTGAGCAGCTATTTGTGTGTTTTCATGATTCATCGAAACGGTGTATCCACCCATTTTTTGAATCGCTGAGGTCTGACCTTTACCAATTACGGTTTCATAACGGTGTTGGATTTTATCATTGGAAGCATCGGTTGAAACAGGAGATGCGTTTTCATTTTTTCCGTTTGACCAAATGCTGTTGTGCATAAATGTGGTCACTTTGAAATGGGTTTTAAACGTTTGTGCCGTTACATAAGCATCTTGGTTTCCATTTTTTACTTCTATTGGTTCCCAAAATTTCTCCTCCCAGTTGGCGTCTTCATTGGTAACTCCTGCATCGATATAAGGTTTGTAAACAATTTTTGCATCTTGGTTCAATGGGGTAATTTCGAAATGAATACATCCCAATTCGTCTAAATTTAAAGATAAAAAACGTTTTACGTTGACAGCAATTTCGGTTCCGTTTTGTAAAGTAGCTTCAAAAGTACGTTGGTACCAACCTTCTTTCATATTCAATTCGCGACGGAAATCACGAACCGATGCACACGAATGTAAATCTAAATTTTCACCGTTAATTTCAATATCGATACCAATCCAGTTTGGTGCATTCAGTACTTTGGCAAAATATTCTGGATACCCATTTTTCCACCAACCCACTTTGGTTTTATCTGGATAATAAATGCCGGCAATATAACTTCCTTGGAAGGTTTCGCCCGTGTAGGCTTCTTCAAAATTGGCACGTTGCCCCATGGCTCCGTTTCCAATACTAAAAAGACTTTCGGATGATTTTACTCTTTCTACATCAAATCCTTCTTCAATAATGGACCAGTTGTCTGGTTTAATATAATCTTGATTCATTTTTTTAATTTGAAAATTTGAAAATTTGAATAGGGTTTAGTTACTCCCAAATTCTAACTTTTAATTATTTATTAGTGTGTTTAAAAAGGCTTCATCGATAAACGTGAAGTCTTTAAAATTGAATTTTGCTTCGTTTAGAATGTCTGCTTCTCCAATTCCAATACTGATCATCGAAGCACTATTGGCCGCTTGAATTCCGGCTACCGAATCTTCAAAGACAATCGAGTTTTCTTTGGAAATTCCTAATTTTTGGGCCGCTTGCAGAAAAACTTCTGGATCTGGTTTGGCGTTGCTTACGTCATTACCATCTACAATTGCATCAAAATAGGATAGTATACCTGTTTTTTCTAGAATTGGACGTGCGTTTTTACTTGCAGAACCTAACGCAATGGGTTGTTGGTGTGCTTTCAAAAATTGTAATACAGGTAACACACCTGGAAGAATTTCGCTCTGATCCATATCGACCAAATAGGTCAAATAATCCTCGTTTTTTTGGATCAACCATTGGTTTTTTTGGTCTTGTGTAGCTTCGACTTTCCCAAGTTCTAAAATAATATCGAGCGAGCGCACGCGGCTCACTCCTTTTAATAATTCGTTGTGTTCGTGTGTGAAATCGATACCTAAGTTGGCTGCAATTTTTTTCCAAGCTAAATAATGGTATTTAGCTGTATCTACAATGACGCCATCTAGGTCAAATAGGAATGCTTTTTTATTCATTTATTTTATTGTCAACATTATCTTTTACTTTCAAAACTAAAAATGCAGCAATGATAAAGCTGATACCGCTCATAACGATTGCATACATTGCGTGGTTTCCATACACATATTTTACCAATGGACCACCAATTAAGGCATTTACAATTTGTGGAATGACAATAAAGAAATTGAAAATTCCCATATACACTCCCATCTTTTTGGGTTGAATAGAGCCTGCAAGAATAGCATAAGGCATCGCTAAAATACTAGCCCAAGCAAATCCAACTAAAATCATAGAGAAAATTAAGGCCTCTTTATTTGGCATGAAATACATTGAAATCAATCCGATTCCACCTAGTATTAAAGACAAAGCATGTGTTTTTCTTCTGCCAATTTTTTTGGCTATGTAGGGCAAAGCAAAAGCAACGATTGCTGAAACCAGATTGTAAACTCCAAAGATGATTCCGACCCAATCTCCCGCCGATTGAAATTCGGGGCTTTTTGTGTCGTCCATACTTAATCCGTAAATGTGTTGTGCAATGGCAGGTGTGGTAAATACCCACATACCAAACAATCCAAACCAAGAAAAGAACTGTACCCAACTCAATTGGCGCATGGTTACCGGCATTTTTGCAAAGTCGGTGAATACATCACTTAGTTTCGATTCTTTTTTTGAATCCCCATTTGAATTTTCGTCTTTTTGGTCGCTAAATTGTTCTAATTCTTCCGGCGAATATTCTTTGGTAGTGAAAATAGTTACTAAAATTGCTCCTACTAAAATAAGGGCTCCAATGATAAAAGAATAGATCAAGTTTTGAGGCACCGCGGATGTTTCTGTAGCTAGATTGCTTACGCCAAACCAATTGGTCAGTACATAAGGCAACCAAGAACCCACTACTGCACCAATTCCGATGAGAGCTGTTTGCACGCTGAATCCAAGTGTGTGTTGGTCGGCACGAAGGTTATCTCCTACTAATGCTCTGAAAGGTTCCATTGCCACGTTAAATGAGGCGTCCATGATCATTAACATTCCGGCACCCACCCAAAGAGCGGGCATGAAGGCGATGAAAATTTCTGCTTGTGGCATCAAGATAAGTCCAATAGAGGCGAGTAAAGCTCCGGCCAAGAAATAAGGTTTTCTTCTTCCAAATTTCCCCCAAGTATTGTCGCTATAATGTCCGATGATTGGTTGAACAATCAATCCCATCAAGGGAGCAATGATCCAAAACCAAGACAGTTCATGCACATCGGCACCAAAAATTTGGAGGATCCTACTTGCATTTGCATTTTGAAGGGCAAATCCCATTTGGATACCCAAAAATCCAAAACTCATGTTCCAAATCTGCCAAAAATTTAATTTACGTTTTTCCATATTGTTGATTTTTAAAGAAAAATAGTAGTTTTTCTTATTTTTTTCTAACTAAAATTTGATTTTATGTAATGAATGGTAAATATATAAAAGTTTTATAATCTCAAAAATATACGATTTAAAAAAGCGCATAAACAGCTAACGCAAACGTTTTTTGTTTATAAATTGTGCTTCTTTAGGGTAGATTCACGCTCTACTAATTCGGTGATGATGATTTCTGTTTTGTATTGTTCTTCATAATTGTCGTCTTCTTCCGATTCCAATTTTTCAATAAGCATTTTTGCGGCCTTCTCACCCATGTTGATGCCATTTTGCCCCACAGTTGTTATAGAAGGTGAGGAGTATCTAGAAATGATTCCGTCTGTAAAACCAATAATGGAAAGGTCCTCGGGTACTTTTTTGCCCAGTTTGATCGCCGACTTGATTGCGGTTACTGCAAAAATTTCGTTGACCGCAAATATGGCATCCAACTCATTGTTCTCTATCAAAGCAATAATTTGTGATTCAAAATTATCGGTGTCTTCAATCTTAATGACGATGTTATCATCGTACGGAATGTCGCTATTTTTTAATGCGTTACAATACCCTTCGGTGCGAAGTTGTCCAACACTTACGTAGTCAACAGTTGTAATCAATCCTATTTTTTTACATCCATTGTTGATGAAAAATTGGGTCGCGTTAAAAGCAGCTAATTTATCATCAATAATTACTTTATCACATAAAACATCATTGGTAACACGATCAAACATAACCACCGGCATTCCTTGGTTGATGACTTCAGTTATGTGGTGAAAATCTTTTCGTTGTTGGGTTTCTTTAGATAACGACATGATGAAACCGTCAATACTTCCATTGGCCAGCATTTCCATGTTGATGACCTCTTTGTCAAACGACTCGTCAGAAAGACAAATGATTACATTATAGCCCTTTTCGTTGGCAATTTTTTCAACTCCACTGATTACAGAAGTAAAAAAATGATGGATGATTTCAGGAATAATAATGCAAATGGTTTTCGTTTTTTTGTTTTTTAAACTCAGTGCAATATTGTTGGGTTTGTAATTGTATAACTTGGCAAAAGCTTGCACTTTTTCGCGGGTTTCTTCACTGATTTCGTGACTATTTCGCAACGATTTTGAAACCGTCGAGATGGAAATATCAAGCTCTTTTGCGATGTGTTTTAAAGTGATTTTTCTTCTCATCTACATTTCTGAATTAATAAATATCAAATAATTCTTTTCTTATTTTTTATGATTCGCAATTTAAGTCAATATATAAAGGGATTTCAATAAAGTTGTTAACACGAAAACGTTTTCGAAAGCTATTTTTCGCAACTAAATTTTTTTATCCCATTTTAATATATAATTTTAACATTCCAAATAAAAAGCTACGGCTTCAAAATTATTATTTAACCTAAACAAAATGTATGAAAACAATTTACAAAAAGTTGTTATTTTTATTCCTCTTGTTGCCTGCTAGTTTACTAGCTCAAAGCACATTAAATGGAGTTGTTGTTGATTCAAAATCAAACCAACCCCTTCCAGGAGTAAATGTAATTGTAGAAGGAGCGCAACAAAGTGCTGTTACCGATTTAGACGGTAAATTCCAATTATCTAAATTGAAGAAAAATGATGTTATTTCATTTTCTTTCATTGGTTATACCAACCAAAAAGTAGTTTTTGCTTCTCAAAAATCACTTGAAGTTAAACTTCAAGAATCTGAAAATCAACTTCAAGAGGTAGTAGTTCAGGTAGGTTACGGATCGGTTAGAAAGAAAGACGCAACAGGTTCTGTGGCTGTTTTATCTTCTAAAGACTTTAACAAAGGAGCGATTACAAATACTGAAAATTTACTGAATGGTAGAGTTGCGGGTGTTGTAGTTACTCAAGGGGGTCGTCCTGGAGATGGAGCTGCAATTAGAATTAGAGGTGGAGCTTCATTAAATGCAACAAATGATCCATTGGTGGTAATTGATGGTTTGCCAGTTGATAAAGGATTGTCTTCTATCAACCCTAATGATATTGAATCGTTCTCTATCTTGAAAGATGCTTCTGCAACTGCTATTTACGGTTCTCGTGGATCTAATGGTGTTGTATTAATTACAACTAAAAAAGGATCGAAACAAGAAGGAACTAAATTCACTTACAACTCAATGACTACACTTAATACAGTTGCTAAAAAAGCAAACGTGTATTCTGCAGATGCATTTAGAAATTTGATCACAACGTATGTTCCTACAAGAACAGGTTTGTTAGGTACAAGTAATACGGATTGGCAAGATGAGATCTTCAATACAGGAGTTACTTCTACAAATGATTTCTCTGTAAGAGGAAATTTAATGAAAGTATTGCCAACAAGATTATCTGTAGGATATACTAATATAGATGGGGTATTGTCTACTTCAAATTATAATAGAAAAACGGTTGGTTTGTCTTTGACACCTTCTTTTTTAGACAATCATTTGAAATTCCAATTGAATGCAAATTATGCATTTGAAAAAAACAAATATGCTGATGAAGGTGCTATTGGTGCTGCGATCTCTTCTGATCCGACACAATCTGTATATGACGCAGCTTCTCCATTTGGGGGATATAATGAAAACTATACGTTGAATTCACCAAATAACTATACCGTATATGGTGCAGCTAACCCATTAGCTTTATTGAAACAAAAATCAAACATTGGTAGAAATGACAGAATCTATGGTAATTTACAAACAGAATACAAATTACACTTTTTTGAAGATGTAAAAGTAGTTGTGAATGCAGGTTTTGATAAAAACAGTTCAGATGGTGTGTATCAAGTAGATGCTAATTCTAGATCAGGATTATTCAATGCAGGTCAATTAGGAAATTACAGTACTTCTTGGGCAGAATCTGAAAACACTTTGTTGGATTCTTACTTGAACTACAACAAAAAATTTGGTAATGCGAAAGTTGATTTAACAGCGGGTTATTCGTACCAAAACTTTACTTACGAATCATACAATTCAACGAATACATTATTGCCTGTTGCAAATCAAAACCCGGATGTTTATACATCTCCAGGTGTAAATTTACAAGCGTATTATGCAAGATTGAATGTAGATTTAAGCGATAAATATTTATTGACTGTGAACTACAGAAGAGACGGGTCTTCAAGATTCTCAGAAATGAACCGTTGGGGTAACTTCCCTGGAGCAGCTTTTGCTTGGAAAATTTCTAACGAAGATTTCTTGAAAAACTCAAAAACAGTTTCTGATTTAAAACTTCGTTTAGGATGGGGTGTTACAGGACAACAACAAATTGATGGAGCTTACGATTATTTCAAAAGATATAATTTAAGCGGACCAAACTCGGGAGCTTCGTACCAATTCGGAAATGAATTTTTCCAATTAGGTCGTCCAGAAGGATACAATGAAAACTTAAAATGGGAGCAAACAACTACGTATAATGCAGGTTTAGATTTTGGTTTATTTGGAAACAAATTGACAGGAACGCTAGATGTGTATAATAAAGTAACTTCAGATTTGTTTGCATATGTTCCAGAAGGAGCGTTGCAAAACTTTAGAACGTATGGAACTGCAAATATTGGAGAGTTAACTTCAAAAGGAGCTGAATTAGGTTTAACTTACAAAGCAATTGAAACTGAAAAGTCATCTTTGACTTTCAATTACAACGTAGCATACAACAAAATCAAAATTACAAACCTACAAGGTTTAGAGTATCAAACAGGTTCTGTAGGACTTGATTTAAATACGCAAATCAACCAAGAAGGTTTATCTCCGTACACATTCTGGTTATACGAGCAAGTATATGATGCCAACGGAAAACCAATCGAAGGATTATACGTAGATAACAATGGTGATGGTCAAATCACCTCTTTGGATAAACATGCAGTTGAAAAACCAAATGCAGACATTACCATGGGATTCATGACCAATTACAACTACAAAAACTGGGATTTCTCTATGGCTTGGAGATCTAGCTTAGGAAATTATGTTTTTGATAACGTAAATGCAAGTAGAAGTTTCCTTTCTCAAAGTATTTCAGATAATAACGTAAACGCAATTAACAATACAACAGTTGATTTCGATAATACGTTGTTTACTCAAAAAAGAGCAGAATCTGACTACTATGTTAAAAATGCATCTTGGTTAAAATGGGACAACGTAACGGTTGGTTATTTATTGAAAAATCCATTTGGAGCTAAAACACAAACCGTAAGATTATACACAGGTATTCAAAACGTATTGACAATCTCTAAATATAAAGGAATGGATCCTGAAATTTATGGAGGTATTGATAGTACAATTTATCCACGTGCGAGAATGTTCTTATTTGGATTAAACTATAATTTTTAATAACAAAATATTATGAAAAAGATAAAATCATTAAATTTTAAATTTCTTGTATTTATTGGATTGATTACATTTTTCACTGCTTGTACAGATGATTTGACTGTAACTCCAAAAGATGACGATGAATTTTCAGCAGAAGCGTTCTATGCAGATCCGGCTTCTTACAAACAATTTTTGGCTAAAATCTATGCAGGTTTAGCTGTAACAGGTCAAAGTGGACCAGACGGTAGCGCAGATATCCAAGGAATTGACGAAGGTTTTGGTCAATACCTAAGAGGATTATGGCAGTTACAAGAACTTCCTACTGACGAAGCAATGGTGTCTTGGGGAGATCCAACGTTACCAGAACTAAACAACCATACATGGAATGCAGATAACCGTTTTGTTAAAGCATTTTATGCTAGAGTTTTCTATCAAGTAGGTGTAGCTAATGAGTTTTTACGCGAAACTACCGATGCAAAACTTGCATCTAGAGGTGTTTCAGATGCTTTGAAAGCTGAAATTAAAGTGTACAGAGCAGAAGCTCGTTTCTTAAGAGCATTGTCTTACTACCACGGAATTGACCTATTCGGAAAAGTTGCTTTTGCAACAGAAAACGACTTGGTAGGTACAAAACCAGTTGAAAAAGACAGAGCCTTTGTTTTTGATTATTTGGTTTCTGAATTGAATGCTATCGATGCAGATCTTAAAGCTGCAAGAACAAATGAATACGGTAGAGTTGATAAAATAGCTGCTAAAATGTTATTGGCTAAATTATATCAAAATGCAATTGTTTACACAGGTGTAAATAAAGATACAGAAGCTTTAGCTGCTTTAAATGCTGTAATTGCTTCTTCTTACGCAATTGCAAATGTACCTTACGGTGATTTGTTCCGTGCAGATAATGATAGAGCAGCAGTTCAAAGTGAAATCATTTTCCCAATCCGTTTTGACGGTATCAAAACGAAAACATGGGGAGGAACAACGTTCTTAATTCATGCTTCTACAGGAGACTGGAACTCAGAAACAGGTGTTGATGGTGGTTGGTATGGTTTAGTAGCTCGTAGAGAGTTTGCTAACGTATTTTCTGACTTAACAGGTGCTACAGACAACAGAGCTATTTTCAATAGCGGTTCTACTTTAAACATTGCTACAGTTTCAGATTTCTTCGGAAACGGTGGATTGAAAGTGAAAAAATTCAAAAACAGAACTTCTACTGGTTTAGTTGGAAGCAACCAAACGCATACAGATACAGATTTCCCTGTATTTAGATTAGCAGATGCTTACTTAATGTATGCTGAATTAGCGGCTAAAGGAGTAGGTTCTAAAACTACTGCAAGAGGTTATATCAATGCTTTGAGAACACGTGCAAATGCAGCAACAATTGCTACCGATGCTGAGGTAACTGCTGATTTTGTTCTTGACGAAAGAGCAAGAGAATTATACTGGGAAGGACACAGAAGACAGGATTTAATTAGAAATAATAAATTCTCTGGAAGTGCTAAGTTATGGCAATGGAAAGGGAATGTATTGAACGGTGCTTCAATTGATGCTAAATTCAACCTTTATCCAATTCCTCAAACAGAATTAAATACAAATTCAAATTTAACACAAAACGCAGGGTATTAATTTTTAATCCAAAGGTTGGTTTTTGTCAACCTTTGGAAAAAATTGAACTCTATGAAAATAGGTTCGAAATACCTTAACAACAAAAATAAAAAGTTATGAAAAAAATAATTTTAAGTTTAGTTTTAGTGACGGGTTTGTTTACAGCTCTTGTTTCATGTAATGATGAAGCATTAGATCCTGTAGCATCCGTTTCACAAAGCATTGTATTGTCTGCTCCAACAGGTGGAACTTATACTTTGTCTGCTGCCAATGCATCAAGTAATGCGTTTACAGCACAATGGACTTCATCTGAGTTCGGATTCTCTGCTGCAGCGAGATACACGCTTCAAGTAATTAAAGCAACCGGTTCATTCGATAATAATCCAGGAGTTTTACCATTGGGTGATTACAGTGTGAATTCTGTTATTGATTTACAGAAAGTAGTTACAAACAGACAATTAAATGCAGCTTTATTAGGAGCAGGTGGTACCATTGGCGCTTCTCAATCTTATAAAATTAGAGTAGTTGGAAGTCCCTTAGATCAATCTTCTTCAGTTGTTTCAGCATATTTAGCTGTATCAAATGAGGTTACGATCACTGCAACTGCTTTTGATACGTATGACGAATTTGATCGTATTTATGTACCAGGTGGTTACCAAGCAGCAAGTGGATATCCAAATGCTACTGGTGGTAGCTGGGCTCCAGAAGCAGCGCCAAAATTATTTTCTCCAGGAAATGATGGTAACTATGTAGGATATGTATACATGAACGAAGCCAATCCGTATTTTAAATTTACTACAGGACCAAGCTGGGATGTGAACTTTGGTCACCAAAACGATGGTGATTTTACAGTGACAACTTCATCTACAACCAAAACGGTTACTAACAATTCTGGAAATTTAAAAGGATCAGGAGTAGGAACATACCGTTTAAGCGCTAATTTTTCAGGCGCTACAAAAACAGTTACTGCTCAAAAAATTGATTATGGATTAATTGGACAATTCAACGGATGGTCATCTGATGTGAACCTAGATTTTGATACAACTTCAAAAAAATGGGAAAAAACAGTGACACTTGCAACAGGAGGAATGTTGTTGAGAGGAAACGATGACTGGGGAATTAAAATGGGAGCAATGAGTGGTTCTGCTGCTGATGCAAACTTAGTTCCAAATGTGCCTATCAAATTAAAAGAAGGTGGTGCAGATATCCAAGTACAAGTATCAGGATCGTATAAAGTAATTGTAGATTTGAGAAATTCTGCAAACTATACAATGATGATTGTACCTAACTAATATTTGATTAAAAATTAAAAAGCACTTGACTTGTCAAGTGCTTTTTTTTTCTATTTTTACAGACTATTTATAGTCAATACGTTAGCAAACCAAAATTAGCGTCATTTCGAATAAATCCAAACACCATTTTTGAGATCCTAATGACAAAAAACACCCAAAATAAAACATGAAAAAGTTACTAGTTTTACTATTTGTACTTCCCCTTTCCCTTTTTGCACAACAGCAAACAGCCACTTATTCCTATTCGCCTTCGCCTACGTTTGAGGGTACGCAAGCACTCACCATTACCGTTAATGGAAGCTCTATTAATGAAAGTACTTGGGGTGTAACCAACAATCAATTGTATGCATGGGTATGGGCTTTAGATACGGCAAATGCATTAATTACGTACAACGGAAACGGAACCTGGGCTAATTCAGACACGAGTAAATTAATGACTTATAATGCAGGTTCAGATACCTATTCATTTACATACAACACCAGTGTTTTTAACTTTTTTAATTCAACCAACGTTGCCAAAGTTGGTTTTTTGATCAAAGCTAAAAATGGGACAGGTGATAAAAAATCGCAAGACATTGTGCTTAGTTTAGGGTCTTTTCAAGTGACCTTATTGAACGGAATTGTTGCCGGTGGGACACAATTTGCAACTACTTCTTATGCGATTGCAGCACGACATACGGGCGGAAATGCCAACTATGTTTTGAAACGCAACGGAACCACAATTAACACACAAAATAACCTACCAGCTTCTGCTGGTTCGCCAAGTTATTCCTACAATGACAACGCTTTGGCAGACGTTAACAACTACACATTAGAAGTGACTCAAAATGGTGTAACCAAATACTATTCTTTTACTGTTTTAAAAACGATTACACCTACATCAAGTGCCATACCAAGTAATCTTGTTGACGGAATCAATTACAACTCCGCCGATCCAACAAAAGCGACTTTGGTGTTGAATGCACCGTTCAAAGACTTTGTGTACGTAGCAGGTAGTTTTAACAATTACCAACCTACTTCGGCTTATGCAATGAAAAAAGACCCGAGTTCCAATAAATTTTGGCTCGAGCTAACCGGCTTAACCGCTGGCCAAGTATACACTTATCAATATTGGGTATGCGATCAAACAAGCTTACCAGCCAATTCGCCAGCTTTGGTAAAAACAGCTGATCCTTTTTCGAAATTAGTTCTTTCGCCTTTTGATGACCCAGAAATTGGAACCTTAGGTGTTTTTCCTAATCTTCCAACCTACCCAGTAGGGCAAGAAAGAGAAGTTACCGTTTTGCAAACAGGAACCAACACCTTATGGAGTTACAACTGGAGTGCAGCAACGACCAATTTTATCAAACCAAAGAAGAAAGATTTGGTTATTTACGAAGCGCTTGTAAGAGATTTTGACGCCAACAGAACCTACCAAAATTTAATTGATAAAATCGATTATTTCAAAAATCTGAAAATCAATGCCATTCAATTAATGCCCGTAATGGAATTTGAAGGCAACGAAAGTTGGGGGTATAATACCGTGTACCACATGGCATTAGACAAACGATACGGACCCCCTGCCAAGTTGAAAGAATTCATTGATTTATGCCATCAAAATGGAATTGCTGTCATCTTAGACATTGCACTCAATCATGTTTTTGGAAGATCACCACTTACCAGAATGTGGATGCAAGACACCGACAATGACGGATGGGACAACGGAGTTACCACGGAAAACCCATACATCAATCAATTTGCGACGCATACTTATAGTGTGGGAAGCGACTTAAACCATTTTAGAACCCCAGAAAACTTAACCAATAATTACGTAACCGAAACCATCAAAACATGGATGATCGATTACAAAGTAGACGGTTTTAGATGGGATTTAACCAAAGGTTTTACCAACCAATGTTCTGCTTCTGATTACGCTTGTACCGAAGGATACCGCACCGATAGAGTCGCTAAATTAAAAGCGTATACCGACATCCAATGGGCCATTGATCCTACCTTTTATGTGATTTTTGAACATTTAGGAACCTCTGCAGGATCGTATCAAGAAGAAGTAGAATGGGCCAATTACCAGCGTTCGGGAGATACAAAAGGGATCATGCATTGGAGAAAAATGACCAACGACTACGCTAATTTGTTAAAAGGAAATTTTGCTGATATTACCGCTGTTGCCGAGTCAACGGATCGTTTTATTGGCTATGCAGAAAGCCATGACGAAGAACGTATTGCCTACAAAGCTTTGGTAGAATCCGGACAAACGAATGGTAATTTAGCCATGATTCACAAACGTCTTTCTGCTCTTGGAGCGGTACATTTGTTAGTACCTGGACCAAAAATGATTTGGCATTTCGGAGAATTAGGTTACGAAAAATCACTCTGGACGTGCAACAACAACACCGTTTCTTTTTCGTCACCCGATTGTAAATTGGATACCAAACCACAACCGCAATGGACCAACAACTGGCTTTCAGATACCGATCGAAACGCTGTATATACCAACTGGGCCAAAATGATCCAATTGAAAAAAGCCGAAAATCTTTTTGAAAACGGTACCTACGCTTGGAACTTGAGCGATACCGGTCGTCCAAGATTTACGATCAATACCAGCACAACACAAACTTCAGAATTGAGTTATGCCATCGTGCTAACCAATTTTACGACTGCTACTTATAATGTGAATGTAACGTTCCCTTTTACAGGTACGTGGTACAATTTAATGGACAGTTCAACCATCAATGTGCCCACACTAACCACACAAGTCTCCATTGAGCCAGGTGGGTTTAGAGTCATAGGAAACCAATTGGGTACCTTGTCCAATCCGAACCATACAGTGCAAAACATTGCGTTGTACCCCAACCCATCGCAAAAGCAGTTTCAGTTGAATATAGCAGCCCAACAAGTGCAAATCATTTCGATGGCGGGACAATTGATCAAAACATTTGAGGGAACTCCTTCCGATTTTCAATTTCCAATATCAGACTTGCAAAACGGAATCTACATCATCAAAGTTCAAGATAAGGACAACCAATTCTCGAGTCTCAAACTGATAAAAAATTAAATAAAAAAAAGCCATTCGTTTTGAATGGCTTTTTTTTATGAATAAAGTGTAATGACCTATAAAAACAAAAAACCCACTCGTTTGAGTGGGTTTTGTGGTACCTCCAGGGATCGAACCAGGGACACATGGATTTTCAGTCCATTGCTCTACCATCTGAGCTAAGGTACCTTGCTAATGCGGGTGCAAATATAGAACGATTTTTAATTTATCCAAAACAATTATTAAAAAAAATCAATTCGTACCTTTGCTTTTTAATTATTGCCAAATGAATTTAATCATCGATATCGGGAACTCTCAAATCAAAACCGCTGTATTTGAAGACAATACCCTTGTTTTGAAAGAAACGTACCCGCATTTGGATTGGGAAATTAATTTCAAAAAAAAACTAGAAACTTTTCCAAAAATCGAGCACATTGTGGTTTCGAACGTGGGGAATATCGAAAATGAAGCCGTGAAAGGGCTGCTCACTTCCCAAAAATGGTTTGAAGTTACCCAAGCATCCCACTTTCCATTTACCAATTTGTACAAAACGCCAAATACCTTGGGTATAGATAGAAGCGTGTTGGCAGCGGGTGCCGTATTGCAATACCCCAATAAAAACCGTATGGTCATCGATGCTGGAACCTGTATCACGTATGATTTTGTCGATGCAGAAAATCAGTACCACGGCGGTGCAATTGCTCCTGGCATTCAACTGCGATATCAGTCACTCCACCAACATACTGCAAAACTGCCTTTGCTTTCCAAGCAATATCCAGAAAAAACAACAGGAGATTCTACAGAACAAGCGATTCATTCGGGCGTTGTTCAGGGTGTATTGTTTGAAATAGAAGGGGTAATTGCCGATTATCAATCCAAATATGAAAACTTTATCATAATTTTAACGGGAGGAGACGCAGAATTTTTGGCTAAACGATTAAAAAATACCATATTTGCCAATCCAAATTTTCTATTAGAAAGTTTGAACCAACTTTTTCAATACAATCAAAAATGATTAAAAAAATTATTTTAAGCATTTCATTGCTTATTTCGATCGCATCTTTTGCACAAGAGGGAACCGCTTCACCGTATTCTTACTATGGAATAGGCGATGTACGATTTAAAGGGACCGTTGACAGTCGAACCATGGCAGGATTATCTGTTTTTCCAGATAGTATTCACTTAAACCTTCAAAATCCAGCGCAACTTGCAAGTCTTAAATTGATGACTTTTGGCGTGGGAGGAACCTATACCCAATCTACTTTAAAAACCAGTACCCAAAAAAGTAATACCAAAAGAACCACTTTTGATTACTTAGCGGTAGGATTACCTGTTGGAAAAGCCGGCATTAGTTTCGGTATTGCACCATATTCTTCAGTAGGTTACAAAATTCAAAACGTTATCACCGGAGAAAACGCACGCGTTTCTCGATACAACGGATTGGGTGGGGTAAACAAAACCTTTGTAGGTGTTGGATTTTATATTGCAAAAAATTTCAGTATAGGAGCAGATATCCAATACAACTTTGGAAAAATACAAACCACAAGCATCACCTACTTAGACGGAATTCAAAACGGATCAAGAGAAGTCAATAATTCGAATGTGTCTGGGGTTACCTACAACACAGGATTTTCATACAACACGAAAGTAGCCAAAAAATTATTTTTGTTTACCTCTGGAACTTTTTCACCAGAAACTACCTTAAAACTTTCTAATTCTAGAGTGATCGACGTGGTTCAATTGCAAGCAGACGGAAGTTTTGCAACCGTAGGAGATCCTTACACCGCAGCTGTTGTAAATTCGACGATTGTAATCCCTCAAAAAGTGGCTTTCAGTGCGGGTATTGGTTTGCCTAAAAAATGGAGTTTGGGTTCTGAAGTAACTTTTCAAAACAGCAGCAAGGTATCTAATCGCTTCAATGACATCGACAATGTAACTTACGAAAACGCAAGAAGATTTACATTAGGTGGTTTTTATATCCCAAAATACAACTCGTTTACGAACTATTGGGATAAAGTAACTTACAGAGCAGGTTTTAGATATGAAAACACAGGATTGGTCATCAACAATCAATCCATTACAGATGCAGCACTTACTTTTGGATTGGGCCTTCCGTTAGGAGGAACTTTTTCTAACGTGAACTTAGGTTTCGAATTAGGAAAAAGAGGTAAAACTACAAACAGCCTAGTACAAGAAAGTTATGGCAGTCTTTGCGTTGGTTTGGTTTTCAATGACACTTGGTTCAAAAAGAGAAAAATCAATTAAACTTCGTAGTTCCAACTACCCACTCGTATGAAGTTATCTTTTAAATTACAGATCAAAATCGTACTCATGACAATGAGTGCTGTTGTATTTTTTTCTTGTGATGATAACTTTAAAGAAGTGCAACAATCCACTTTTGAAGAATTTGCACCAAGTGGTGAAGCCGATTCCATTCATTTAAAATATACCGATTCAGGTAGGATAAAATCCATTTTGATCAGTCCGAAAATGTTGGATTATGCAACGGTTAAATTTCCGTTTACCGAATTTCCAAAGGGCATCAAAGTCACTTTGTTTGATGAAAACGGAAGAAAAACTTTTGTCACTTCAAAATATGCGGTTACTTTTAAAGATACCGAATTGATCGATTTGCAAGGAAGCGTTAAAATTTCCAATGAATCAGGACAGCTTTTCGAAACAGATCAATTGTATTTTGATCAAAAATCGGAATGGTTTTATACCGAAAAAAGATATAAATTTTCAGACCCCAAAGGCATCTCTTATGGCGAAGGGGTCGATTTTAGTAAAGACTTTAAAGTTATTAATTCCCAACGCATTTCGGGCGAAGTAGAAAACAACGATTAGTTATGAATTACTTGAACATCACAAAATATATTTATTTGGTAGTAGGTTGTATCATGGCCTACGATGCTTTTACTAAATGGAATGACAACACAGACAAGCCTTGGTTAAGTTTGATGCTTGCCGGTTTGGCTTTTTTTACGTTCTTTTTTAGAAGTCGTTTCAATAAAAAGTTTGAAGAAAGAAACAATTCCAAAAACGCCAAGTAGTCAATGGATGTAGCAGTAATCATTGTTTGTTTACTTCTTTATTCTTTCTTTTCTGGGATGGAAATTGCGTTCGTCTCGTCCAATAAAATTTATCTTGAAATTGAAAAAAAACAAGAAAATTTCAGCGCTCGAACCATTACCAAAATCACCCAAAACCCTTCCAAATTCAAAGCTACCCTGCTTATTGGCCATTACCTTTCATTGGTAGTTTACGCTTTCTTGATGGGGCAGTTGGTCTCCAATTGGGTGCTTTCGATAGAACCGCAACTCACAAATGGTTCTGTTTTGTTGCTGCAAGTGCTGGTGTCAGGGGTGGTTGTTTTAATGACCACGGTTTTTATATCAAAAATCCTATTTAAAATTTATGCGAACAAACTCATCAAGTGGTTTGCTTTACCCGCTTATTTTTTCTACCAACTCTTTTCAGTATTTTCTTCTGGGTTGCTATGGGTTTCAGATAGTTTGCTGAAAAAGCTCCGAACGACGGATGACCCAGATGCTTCGTCGAATTTTAGTAAAACAGAATTGGAGCATTACATCCATGAGCAAATAGCTACCACAGCCGATGAAAACATGGATTCTGAAATTCAAATTTTTCAAAATGCCCTCGAATTTTCTGCCGTAAAAGCAAGAGATATCATGACACCTAGAATAGAAATCGTTGCCATGGATTTGTATGATTCGGTAGCCGATTTAAGAAGCTTATTTATCAAAACTGGGTATTCCAAAATAGTGATTTATCAAAATTCTTTGGATGACATCATTGGGTATGTGCATTCGTTCGAATTGTTCAAGAAACCCAAAACCATCAAATCGGTCATGACCCCAGTGGAGTACGTTCCCGATACGATATTGGTGAAGGATACGTTGGATATTCTCACGAAAAAAAGAAAAAGTATGGCAGTCGTACTCGATGAATATGGAGGAACTTCTGGCATACTCACAGTTGAGGATATTGTGGAGGAGCTGTTTGGAGAAATTGAAGACGAGCATGATGAAGAGGAAACTTTGACAGAAATGCAAGTCGCCCCCGATCAATTTATGTTTTCTGCCCGATTGGATGTGGCGTATTTAAATGAAAAATACGATTTAGCGATTCCGGAAAATGATTCCTACGGTACCTTGGGCGGGTACATCGTTCACAGCACCAATGAAATTCCTGAAAAGGCAGAAATCATTCCAATCGATGGCTTCCAATTTGAAATAGTAGAAGCTACAAATACTAAAATTGAAGTGGTTAAAATGCTTGTTTTGGACCAAAAATAAAAAAATTACATTTTTTAGTGTAAAAACTATTCATAAACTATTATTATTTCACAGATAATTGTATTTTCGCAAACTGAAATAAAATTTAACATAGATAAAAATGGCAGTTTTAGCAAAAATTAGAAATCGTTCCGCTTTATTAATAGGAATTATAGCATTCGCATTATTAGCATTTATAATTCAAGATCTTTTTTCAAATGGTTTCAAAAATCAAGCAAAAGACGTAGGAAGCGTTAATGGAAAAGATATTGTTTTTGAAGATTTTAGAGTGAAAGTTTCTAATGTAGAAAAAACACCGGGTCAAAACGGACAAACTCCTACAACCATCCAAGCAGCTAATCAAGTTTGGAACCAAGAACTTGCAATTGCATTGATCACTGATCAATTCGAGAAAGCAGGTATCCGTACAGGTGAAAATCATTTGATTGAAGTATTCAAAAAAGATCCAAATATTGGTCAAAATCCTGCATTCTTAAATGAATTAGGAAAATTTGATTTGAAAAAATACAACGATTATTTCGCAAAAAATCCAGAACAAAAAATGTTCTTGAAAGACAAAGAGAAAGAAGCTGAAATCAATTCTAAATTTGGAATTTACAGTACTTTGGTAAAATCGGGTATGTACACAACCAAAGCAGACGGTAAGTTTAAATATGAAATGGAAGCAAACAAAGTGAACTTTGAATATGTTTCTGTACAATACGCTTCTATCAAAGACAGCGAAATCAAAGTGACTGATGCTGATATTTTAGATTACATGAAGAAAAACGAAAAACGTTTTAAAGCAGAAGAGTCTAGAGAAATTGAATACGTATTGATTTCTGATCAACCTTCAAAATCGGATGAAGCAGAAGTGAAAGCTAAAATCGAAGGGTTACTTGCTGGAAGTGTAGTTTACAATAAAGAAACAGGAGTTAACGATACATTACCAAGTTTCAAAAATGCTACTAACGTAGTTGATTTTGTTGCGGCTAATTCAGATATTCCTTACGATTCTACTTATGTAACCAAACAAGATTTACCTCAAGCACATGCAGATGCATTATACAACTTGCCTGCTGGAGAAATTTATGGTCCTTACATCAATGGAAAATACTATTGTTTATCAAAAGCATTAGGTAAGCAAGCTGGAGCAAAAGCAAAAGCATCTCACATTCTTATCAGTTGGGAAGGAACACAACTTCCAAACAAAAAAGAAAAAAGAACCAAAGAACAAGCCAAAGCAAAAGCAGATGATTTGTTAGCGCAAGCAAAAGCAAATCCTGGAAACTTCATGATGTTGGCTTTGACTAATTCAGATGATTCTTCTGCACAACAAGGTGGAGATTTAGGATATTTTGGACCGAATCAAATGGTTAAACCATTCAATGATTTCGTATTCGCAAACACAGTAGGAACCATCGGTTTGGTAGAAACTGATTTTGGATACCACATCATCAATGTAACTGACAAGCAAGATGCAATTCGTTTAGCAACGGTAGCTCAAAAAATTGATGCTTCTGAAGCAACTACAAATGAAGCGTATACAAAAGCGACTCAATTTGAAATGGATGCTAACGAAAAAGATTTTGCAGCAGTAGCTAAAGCTCAAAAATTAACTGTGAATCCTGCCATCAAAGTATTTGCTATGGACGAAGCATTTGGAATGGTTGGAAACCAAAGACAAATTGTGAAGTGGGGATTTGAAAGCGGAACTAGCGTTGGTGATATCAAACGATTTGAAGTTCCTAATGTTGGAAATGTTATCGCTCGTTTGAAAAAAATAAATGAAAAAGGATTAATGACGGTTGAAGAAGCTAAACCAATGGTTGAAATGACCATCAAAAATAAAAAGAAAGCAGAGAAAATCATGGCTAAAATGTCAGGCACTTCTCTTGATGCTATCGCTAAAGCTAACAAAACAACCGTACAAACTGTAGAGGGTGTAACAGTAGAAAATGCAATGTTGCCAAATCTAGGAATGGAAAGTAAAGTAGTTGGAACTGCTTTTGGAACTGCTGCAAACAAACTATCAGCACCTGTTGAAGGTTTTTCTGGAGTGTTTGTTGTAAAAACAAAAACAGTTACGAAAGCACCAAAATTGCCTAAGTACGATGATTATATCGCTAAATTGAAAGCAAATGCGGCTCAATTTTCAGGTAGAATCTTACCTGCTTTAAAAGAAAAAGCAGACATCAAAGATAATAGAGCAGATTTTTATTAATATAAAAATTAATTCAAAAAAAAGTCCGAACATCATGTTCGGACTTTTTTTTTATCTTGTTGTTTATAAAATCATTTCGTGGTACGTCAGTAAAGTTGGGTATCCTTTTTCAAGAAAATACGCTGTCGGATTTTCGTTGCTAACGGCCATGATGAAGTCGCCTCCCCATGCGCCTAAACTTTTAATCACACCCTTAAAATCGGGAAACAAAGATTCTTGAATCGTTTGTTGTTCTAAAATCAAACTCATTTCAATTTCGTGCGATTGAAGCAACGCGCAAAATTGTTCCAAGGTATCGCTAGCAAGGATTTTTTTTGTGAGCTCACTCATGAAGGGAACTTGCTGTTGGATATCATCCAATCGGTTAAAATATGCCGCTATGGCCGATTTGCTGCTTTGTTTTTTATTCAAATACACAAAGTAGATTTGATTCGCAAAAGAAGGCGCAAAGGGCACAATGTCTACTTTGGGTTGGTTGTCTACTAATTGGTATAAAATAGCTGCGTTATTTTGCGCGCAAGCCAAATCATAACCACTTCCCCCAAAACTATTTTTCAAGAGCGTATAGGCATCTATGGAGAGCCAATTGGCAATATTGTTGATTAAGGTAGAAGACGTTCCCAAGCCCCAATTTTTAGGAAAAGTAAGATGGGTAGCAATAGAATACCCATTTGAATTCAAAATGAAGTCGGAGTTGAGCAAAAAAGCTTCGTGTAAGATTTCAACCAACGTATTTCTTATGGTCGTCGTTTCATCGGTAAGTTCCTTCTTCTGGATGCTTTCAAATGGTATAAAAGAGGAAAACCAACAGGTTCCGTCTGCATCATAGCTGGTCCAATTAATTCCGTTGTTATCGGTCGTTTCCACGGTCAATTTTTGTCCAAATTTGGTAGGCAAAGCAAGCGCAATGGCTCCGTCAAGTACTACATACTCAGCCGTAATTAAAAGTTTCCCATTACTATAAAACTGTTGCTTCATGAGGCTCTTATTTTTTCAATGCATTCTACTACCGCTGCATGTGTAATGGGCTGGTTGTCAAAATGTTTTGAGATGATCGCGCGCTCTTCTTTCGTTACTTGAAATTGGTTCAAGATGTTTTTTAAATGCATTTTCATGTGTCCGGCCTGAATTCCAGTGGTAGTCAACGATCGAAGTGCTGCAAAATTTTGCGCCAATCCAGCCACAGCTACAATTTGCATCAATTCTTCGGCAGACGGATTTTGCAACAATGCTAATGAAAATTTCACCATCGGATGCAAAGAGGTCAATCCTCCCACAGTTCCCAATGCCAAAGGCACATCCAGCCAAAAAGTAAAAATTCCATTTTCTATTTTCACGTGTGACAAGCTCGAATAACTACCCGATTTGCCTGCATAAGCATGCACGCCAGCTTCGATTGCTCGAAAATCATTACCCGTAGCAAGTACCACCGCATCAATACCATTCATGATACCTTTGTTGTGTGTCACTGCACGGTAGGGTTCTATTTCTGCAATTTTTACCGCAGTGGCAAATTTAGTGGCAAATTCTAGACCCTCTCCATTATTTGAATCCGTTAATTGGTCCACCGGACAAGAAACTTCGGCTCTTACAATGCAATTAGGTACGTAATTGCTCAAGATGCTCATGATGATCTGGATGTTTTTTTCATCCGATGAAAAGGCATCATGGTTATGAGCTTGGGTCTCCAAGGTTTTGGCAAATTGCTCCAAACAAGAGTTAATGAAATTTGCTCCCATGCTGTCCTTTGTGTTGAACGTAGCGTGCAGTTGAAAGTAATGATCAATTTCTGAGGTTTTATCACGCAGTTCAATACCTACGATTCCACCACCACGTTTTTCCATGTTTTTGGTGATTTCAGCAGTATCCTCATAAAAGCATGGGCGAATGGTTTCAATAAATTGATGCAGCTTCTCTACCTTTCCTTTGAATAAAAAATGTACTTGGCCTACTTTTTCGGTATTGATGATGGTGGTTTTAAATCCGCCACGATCTCCCCAAAATTTTGCTGCTTTGGATGCAGCCGCCACGACTGAACTTTCTTCGATCACCATCGGAATCGTATAGCTTTTTCCGTTGATGATGAAATTTGGTGCAACCCCATAGGGAAGATAAAAGTTACTGATTGCATTTTCAATAAACTCATCATGGAGCTTTTGTAATGCATCGTCTGTATTGAAGTATTTTAAAAGATTTGCTTTTGCTTCACTTGGATTCGAAAAGTACGTCGAAGTAATCCAATTTATTTTTTCTTCTTTAGAAAGTTTTGAAAATCCAGAAACGGCCTTATTCATGCGCTATTATTTTTTTCTTTAAGTTACAAAGATACATTTTCCAACGTATTGTTATATTTTGTAGACGATAAATAATTTGCCGTCAAAATTACATTTTATGTAAAAAATTGCCATTTATTGTATTTTTTTCACTAAAATTGAAGTCGATTTATAATTACATAATGAAAATGAAAAAACTATCCCTTTTCGCACTTCTATTTGTTTGTGTTGTTACCTCGGTAGCACAACAAAAAATAACGGTTGAAGATATTTATACAGGTGCTTTTAGAGCCAAAGGTATGGACGAACTTCAGTCAATGAAAAACACCAATCAATATACTGTATTGAATACAGATAGAGCTACTAGAACGCAGCAAATTGATTTGTATGAATTCGCTACCTTGAAAAAAGTAGCCACGCTAATTGACACCAAAGATCATCAAGCGCTTTCAGATGGAATTGATAGTTATTCTTTTTCTTCTGATGAAGAACAAATTTTGATCGCGTCGAATACCAATCCGATTTTCAGACATTCATTTACGGCTGATTTCTATTTGTATTCGTTGGCTACAAAAACCTTGGTAAAATTGTTTGATCAAGTGCAAGAACCAACTTTTTCACCTGACGGAACTAAAATAGCTTTCGCGAAAGAAAACAATCTTTTTGTGTACACCATTGCAACAAAAGAAACGGCACAAGTTACAACTGACGGTAGAAAAAATGCAATCATCAACGGAATCACGGATTGGGTTTATGAAGAAGAATTTGCTTTTGTAAGAGCCTTTGATTGGAGCGCTGACAGTAAAAAAATTGGATTCATTAAATTTGACGAAAGTCAAGTGCCTGAATTTTCAATGAATATTTTTCAAAAAGAATTGTATCCAAAAGTAGAAACATTCAAATACCCTAAAGCGGGTGAAAAAAACGCAGAAGTTTCATTACATATTTATGATGTAACACTGCAATCTATTAAAAATGTGAACCTTTCAAATTATGCAGATTTCTATATCGCACGTTTGAAATGGACCAATGATGCGAATACATTGTCGGCACAAGTATTGAACCGTCATCAAGATAATTTAGATTTATTGTTTATCGACGGAAATTCAGCTGCAGCCAAAGTAGTTTTGAACGAAAAAGACAAAGCTTATGTGGATGTGACGGATAATTTGACCTTTTTGAATGACAATAGTTTTATTTGGACTTCAGAAAAAGATGGGTTCAATCACATTTATTTGTATGATAAAAACGGAAAATTAAAAAATCAAATCACAAAAGGAAATTGGGAAGTAACCAACTACTATGGTTTTGATGAAAAAACGAAAACAGTATTCTATCAATCGGTAGAAAACGGATCGATCAACAGAGATGTGTACCGAATTGGATTAGACGGAAAAAAGAAAGTGAGATTGTCGCAAACAACCGGAACAACGAATGCTACATTCAGTCCTAATTTTCAATTTTTTATCAATAGCTATTCAAGCGCTACGCAACCTACAACCTACACCTTGAATAATGCGAACGATGGAAAGCAAGTGCAATCTATTGTAGACAACAATGCGTTGGCTGAAAAATTGAAAAAATACAATTTGCCAAGCAAAGAGTTTTTTGAATTGACCACAGAAAAAGGGAATAAATTAAATGCTTGGATGATCAAACCGAAAGATTTTGATGCGTCTAAAAAATACCCTGTATTTATGTATCAATATTCGGGTCCAGGTTCACAACAAGTGAACAACGATTGGAATGGTACCGACGATTATTGGTTCATGATGCTTACGCAACAAGGTTACATTGTGGCTTGTGTTGACGGAAGAGGAACCGGATTTAAAGGAGCGGAATTTAAAAAATGTACTCAAAAAGAATTGGGTAAATTTGAGGTAGAAGACCAAATTGATGCCGCCAAAGTAATTGGAAATTATCCTTTTGTTGACAAAACAAGAATCGGAATTTTTGGATGGTCGTATGGAGGTTTCATGTCGAGCAACTGTTTGTTCAAAGGTGCCGATGTTTTCAAAATGGCTATTGCAGTTGCGCCGGTAACCAATTGGCGTTTTTACGATAGTGTATACACAGAAAGATATTTGCAAACACCTCAAGAAAATGCAAGTGGGTACGATGAAAATTCACCGATCAACCATGTATCTAAATTAAAAGGTAGTTTCTTGTTGATTCATGGAACGGCAGATGACAACGTACATGTTCAAAACACCATGCAAATGATTGAAGCGCTTGTTCAAGCCAACAAACAATTTGATTGGGCAATTTATCCCGATAAAAATCACGGAATTTATGGTGGGAAAACCCGAATTCAATTGTACAATAAAATGAC
>JAGNYR010000004.1:0-53228 GCA_017984835.1 Flavobacterium sp.
TGCGATTGATAATTGGCCATAAGTTTGCTTTCAAATTCAGATTTTTGTGTAGAATCCAACACTTTTTTAATTTCTTCAAGTACCGTTTTTGTATTGTTTCCGTCGACATAAATTCCTTTGGTCGCTTTGGCAATTTTTGTCAATACTTCTTCATTTCTTTTGGTAACCACAATGTTCCCATCTTGGTCTTTTTGCAAGGCATTGCCTTGTCCTAAACTTTTTAAAGGAATGGTTCCTCCTTTTTCTGTACCTACACCAATCGTTACAATTCGGATGCCTAGGCTTTTCGCGTTTTCGGCTGCATCTACTGCTTCTTCAGAATGGTCTTCTCCGTCGGAAAGAATGATAAGTAACTTGCTTGTTTTGTCTTTTTTGTCAAAATATTTATCTGTCGCCAATTGAATCGCTTCGTCAATCATGGTGCCTTGTGACGAGATCATGCTTGGATTCATCCCTTGCATAAACATCTTAGCCACGCTATAATCTGAAGTCATGGGTAGTACCGGAAAAGCACTTCCAGAATATGCAATGATCCCAATTTTATCGCTTCCCAGTTGGTTGATTAATTGCGAAACCAATTGCTTGCTTTTTTCAAGTCGGTTCGGGGCAATGTCTGACGCTAGCATACTTTTGGAAACATCCACAGCAAAAACTATGTCGATACCTTGGCGCTTTACAGTATCCATTTTGGTTCCCATTTTTGGATTAACCAATGCGATGATCAAAAACAAGAAGGCTACCAAAACCACCGTAATTTTTAGTGTTGGTTTAAAAACCGATTTCTCGGGGCTCAAGCTTTGTATTAAATGTGCCTCTCCAAATTCTTTCTGCTTTTTCTTTTTCCAAACCAATGTATAAGCAAATAACAAGGCCAAAACCGGAATGAGCAGTAGTAAATAGAAATAACTTTTTTCTTCTAGTTCAAACATATCTTATTTATATAAAACTTCTAAAAATAGAATTGCGTAAAGTAATTTCGAGCACGAGTAAAAATACAGCAATCCAAATAAATGGACGGAATTTTTCGTCGTAATCATAAAACTTTAATTCTTCTATTTCTGTTGTTTCTAATTTGTTGATTTCTTCATAAATTGTCTCTAGCCTAGAGTTACTCGTCGCTCTAAAGTATTTTCCCCCCGAGTTATTGGCGATGTTTTTCATCAATTGTTCGTCAATTTCTACTTTCATTTTTTTGAAAATAAAACTACCATTGGGTGCAATTGCATATGGGAAATCAGCCATTCCGTTACTTCCAATACCAATCGTGTACACTTTTATCTTGTATTCTTTGGCAATTTGCGAAGCCATTTCGGGTTCAATGAATCCAGAATTGTTTACCCCATCAGTAAGTAAAATAATAACTTTACTTTTTGCTTTACTGTCTTTTAATCGGTTTACAGCCGTAGAAAGTCCCATTCCGATGGCGGTTCCATCTTGAAGTACGTTGTCAAATTTTATTTCCTTTATGGCCTCTGCCACAATGGCTTTATCACTAGTAACTGGGGTTTTGGTATACGCTTCGCCTGCATAAGCTACAATTCCGATACGGTCATTGGGTCTGTTTTCAACAAATTTTATGGCGACCTCTTTCAAGGCTTCCATCCGATTTGGTTTCAGATCTTTGGCAAGCATACTGCTCGACAAATCGATTGCCATCACAATATCTACTCCCTTAGTGGTTTTTGTTTGATTGCTAATATCTACTGTTCGAGGTCTTGCCAATGCAACGATAATAGCTGCTAGAGCAAGTATTCTGAGGACAGGTAAAAATGGTTTGGTCTTTGATCGAAAGGAAGTTGCTTTTTGGAATCCTTTTACCGAACTCATACGCAAGGTTGGCGTTTGTTCCTTCTTTTTATAAAAAAGCCAAAAACCAGCAACAGGCAAGACCAACAATAGCCAAAAAAATTCCGGATTTAAAAACGATACATTTCCCATTATTCTTGTGCTATATTTAATTCAACCGAGTTCAATATTCTGCCTGCAATTTCAGACCCATAAGCATCTCCTTCTTTGTAGCAAATGGTAATTTGTTGAATCCCTCCGTCTTGTTTAAAGAACAACATTTCGTAATACAATTTGTGGCTCGTTTTGGTTAATTTATTTACCATCGTTATGGTTCCGAAGGTTTTTTTACCTTCTACTCCTTGGTTGGTTTTAAAATCTTCCTGTTTAAAAATAATGTTAGTTGCTCCTTGCGTTTCCCATATTTTGACGGTTTCGTCTGCAAGTTGCTCTAAATTGATTTCTGTTTTTTGCTTTAATTTTTTGGTCGCCAAGGCCACGTAAAAAGATTCGGCCAAACTTCCATAACTAAAAAATTGCATTTCCTTGATGAGTGCCATGGCGTTTTTAGGCAGTACTTTTTCTGGATCTTGACGCATCAGTATGGCTGGTGATTCCAATTTTACGCTTGGATTTCCATAATTACTAAACAGCCATTCTTTAGCCAATAATTCTTTGGTTGGATTTCCAAAAAAGTTCTCGAATCCCTCTGTTGTCAATCGGTATACAACCAATGAAGAAAGTAAAAATGCGAAGGCCACAAGAGCCATTTTTACTTTACGCTTTCTCTCTTTTTGAAGGTTGAGTATACGTTGAGCTTCTTTTTGTTCTTCGTTCCAAAGTGCCAATTCATCATCGGTTGCTTCCACTTCTGTTGGGATGGCTTTATGGATGGTTACAATGGAGTTGGTCACACGTTTTTTATCCTCTTCAATTTCAAAATCCAATGGTTTAACTTTTGCAAATTTTACCAAATCGGCTTGTTTCAATACTTTTTCAAGATTGGATAAGGTTTCTTGCGATAGTTTTAATTTTTTTTGCGAAGCCACTTTTTTCAGACTCATAATAAGTTCGGAAGTGGTGCTTTCCATGGCCGGAATTTGAATTTCTTCTTCGATGTAATTTCTAACAATATCGGTGAGTTCCGAATAATATATTTTAACTTCCCCTTTCTGCCAAAGTTCCTTTTTTTCTAAGGATTGCAGCAATGAAGTCGCCTTTTCTATCGGAGAGGTAAAAACAATAACTTCTTCTTTTTGCGGTTGTTTTTTATTTTTCAAAAACCAATAAATTCCAACTGCTAGCAAGGCTAAAAAAACAAGAACTAAAACATAGATCCACCAATTACTTGCTGTTTCTACAGATTGAACTGTTTTGATATCATACATTTTTTGTTTCAACGTATCTACCTTAACATCTGTGACTTCTAGTGCAATACTGTCTGTAAATACAGGTTTCCCATTGATTATTACCCGAATTTTTGGGATCGAATATTTTCCTGAGTCAAATTGGGTGAGTCCGTATTTTTTGATGAGTTCAATGGATTCATTTTTTTTAACCGTATCTATTTTGTAAGATTCAATAATCTCTAAAGCACCAAAATTTTTGGTTTCAGGAAATTTTACTTTATCCGATTTCCCAACGGTAGTTTTTAAAGTCAATAAAAATTCGGCACCTATTTTATTGCGCGTTGTATCGACAGAGGAAGTAACCTTCTGTGCAAAAATAGAGGTCGATAATAACAATAAAAAGAAGCAAATTATTTTTTTCATGTTGTATAATCCTAGTGGTAGGTTCCTTATCTTGATTTGAAATAACCTAATAATTTTGTGACATAACTTTCATCCACGCGGGTACTAATCGTTCCCGATCCACATTTTGAAAAAATCTCTTTAAAATAAGTTACTTTTTCTCTGTACTGTTTTTCATAATTCATTCGGATGCTTTTTGAACAGGTATCAACTACTAAAATTTCACCTGTTTCGGCATCTTCCATTTCTACCACTCCAATATTTGGCATTTTTTCTTCCCGAATGTCAAATACACGAACACCTGTAATGTCGTGTTTTTTACTGGCAATTTTTAATGATTTCTCATAGTCATCGTCGACAATAAAATCGGAAATCAGAAACACAATTGCTTTCTTTTTTTGGGTACCCGACAAAAATTTTAAGGCTTCTGAAAGATTGGATTCTTTGCTTTTGGGTTCAAATTCGATCAATTCACGAATGATGCGCAATACATGTGATTTGCCTTTTTTTGGCGGAATGTACAATTCGATTTGATTTGAAAATAAAATCAAGCCTATTTTGTCGTTGTTTTGCGTTGCCGAAAAAGCCATCGTTGCAGCAATTTCTGTCACAATTTCACTTTTAAGTTGGTTCTTTGTTCCAAAATGTTCCGAACCAGAGATGTCAACCATGAGCATCATGGTAAGTTCTCTTTCTTCTTCAAAAACTTTGATATAGGGCTCGTTGTATCTTGCGGTAACGTTCCAATCTATCGCACGAACATCGTCTCCAAATTGATATTGGCGAACTTCTGAAAACGTCATTCCGCGTCCTTTAAAAGACGTATGATACTCACCCGAAAAGATATGATCGCTCAATCTTCGGGTCTTGATTTCAATTTTACGTACTTTTTTTAGTAGGTCTTTTGTTTCCATTGGATTGTGGTTGTTGGTATCAATAGAAGGTTATTGGAAAAATCCATCAACGATCTATTAACTACGATCACCTAGTTAAGGCACCTCAATTTCATTCACAATTTTGTTGATGATGTCAACCGACGTTACATTTTCGGCTTCAGCCTCATACGTAACCCCAATTCTATGACGTAATACATCATGAACTACAGCTCTCACATCTTCTGGAATAACATACCCTCTTCGTTTGATAAATGCGTAACATTTAGCAGCGGTTGCCAAATTGATACTACCACGCGGAGAAGAACCGAAACTGATTAATGGTTTCAAGCTTTCTAGCTTGTATTGCTCTGGGAAACGAGTCGCAAAAATAATATCGAGTATGTATTTTTCAATTTTTTCGTCCATATAAACCTCACGAACCGCCTCTTGAGCTCTCAGAATTTGTTCCACCGAGATGACCGCATTTTCTTTTTCGTAAGCGCCTTTCAAATTCTGACGAATGACCAAACGCTCTTCGTCCATTTTTGGATATTCAATCACAGTTTTCAACATAAAACGATCGACTTGCGCTTCTGGTAAAGGATAGGTTCCTTCTTGTTCAATTGGGTTTTGTGTAGCCAATACCAAGAAAGGTTTGTCTAATTTAAACGTAGTATCTCCAATAGTAACTTGCTTTTCTTGCATGGCCTCCAAAAGTGCCGATTGTACCTTGGCTGGCGCACGGTTGATCTCATCTGCAAGCACAAAGTTGGCAAAAATAGGCCCCTTTTTTATTGAAAATTCGTTTTGCTTTACGTTGTAAATCATGGTTCCAACAACGTCTGCAGGCAATAAATCAGGTGTAAATTGAATTCTACTGAAACTTCCTTGAACCGCTTGTGATAAGGTGTTAATGGCCAAGGTTTTTGCCAATCCAGGAACTCCTTCAAGCAAAATATGACCTTGCCCCAATAGACCAATTAATAATCGTTCCACCATGTGTTTTTGCCCCACGATTACTTTGTTCATTTCTAATGAAAGTAAATCAATGAAAGCGCTTTCTCTTTCTATTTTCTCATTTATAGCTCTAATGTCTAAAGCGGCAATTTGCTCTTCCATAATTGTATATTTATCCCTTTTTTTTATTTCAAAATTTTAACATTCCAAAATTGAAAATTAAATTACTATTCGAATGTTAATAATGCGTTAAAACTTCATAAAAAAGGGACAATTTAAGGATGATTTATGATTTTCTTTTAGTAATTTTAATGTTTAAACTAATTAAGTAGCTACTATTTCAATTTATGAGTACTTCAAAAACAAAATTATCACCTATTATTGCCGGAACCATGAATTGGGGCGTATGGGATAAAAATCTTTCTGTGAAAGAAATGAATCATTTGATCCACCTTTGCACAGAAAACAACATTACTTCTTTTGATCATGCCGATATATATGGAGGATATACCACCGAAGCCCAATTTGGAAAAGCATTTTCTGAAAGCAAAATAGATCGTAACGCGATCCAATTGATTTCAAAATGTGGTATTCAAATGGTTGCCGACAACAGATCTACAACCATTAAACACTATAATTACTCCAAAGAACACATCGTTTGGTCGGTCGAAAATTCGTTGAAAAATTTACATACAGACTATTTGGACGTTTTATTGTTGCACAGACCAAGTCCGTTGATGCAAGCAGATGAAATTTCTGAGGCCATTGCCAAATTAAAATCGGAGGGGAAAATAATCGATTTTGGATTGTCTAATTTCACGTCATCACAAACCGAATTAATTCGTAAAAACACTGAAATACAATACAATCAAATACAATTTTCGGCTACTCAGCTTGAGCCAATGCTGGATGGAAGTCTCGATTATATGCAATTACACAACATCCAACCGATGTCTTGGAACCCGCTTGGGACTGTTTTTAGAGAAGATTCTGAACAAACACGACGTTTGAAAAAACTGTTTGCTCAATTAGTAACTAAATATGGCGTAGGATCAGATACTTTATTGCTTGCATGGGTCATTCGTCATCCGGCTAAAGTGCTTCCGGTTGCAGGAACAGTAAACATTGCTCGAATTCAACAATTGATGAAAGCGGCTAGTCTAGAATTAACTCTAGAAGATTGGTTTGCCATTTGGTCAGAAAGTATTGGTAAAAACATTCCATAAATGAGTAAAACATTCGTTATTGGAGATATCCATGGCGGTTTACTTGCTTTGCATCAAGTGATGCATCGTGCCAAAGTAAGCCCAAATGACACCTTGATTTTTTTAGGTGATTATGTAGATGGATGGAGTCAATCTCCGGAAGTAATCGATTTTTTGATCGCAACGTCAAAAATTCAAAATACCATTTTGCTTCGAGGAAATCACGACCAGTTGCTGTTGGATTGGCTAGAAGGAAATACCGCAGAATTTGATGAAAGTTTGTGGTTCAAACATGGCGGGGAATCTACCTCATTGGCCTATTCCTCGATTTCGACAGAAAAAAAGAAGGATCATATTGCGTTTTTGAAAACTTTAAAAGACTACCATATAGATGATAAAAACAGGCTGTTCATCCATGCCGGATTTACAAATTTGAATGGGGTAAATTTCGAATATTTTCCGAAGATGTTTTATTGGGATCGAACACTTTGGGAAACGGCTTTGTCTGTTGATGCAACCATGTCAACGGATCATCTGTATTATCCAAAACGATTCACTTTGTACCCCGAAATTTTCATCGGGCACACCCCTGTGACTAAAATTGGAGAAACCGTTCCGATTAAGAAAGCATGTGTTTGGAACCTCGATACAGGTGCTGCTTTTAAGGGGCCCTTGACCCTTATGGATGTGGAAACAAAAGAATATTGGCAAAGTGATCCGCTTCCCGAAATATATCCGAACGAAAAGGGCAGAAATTAGCCAATACCTAGTATCTTTGCATACACCTTATAATCCAATCGTTACCATGAAAAAAGTATTCGTTTTCGCCTTAGTATTTAGTTCCATGTTTTCAAATGCGCAAGTATTTAAAGGCAAAGGAGATGTAAAAGCCCAAGTAGGGTTTAGTTTTCAAAATGAGGTGCTTCCTTGTATGTGACCAACGACTATGGTATTGGAGAAAACATCTCTGTTGGGTTTGTTGGATCCTATATGTTGAATGCAGATCAAATGGAAATCACAAAGCCAAAAATTGAGGATAAAATTGATTTAAAAGTCCGTTTTAATGCAAACATTGGTAATGTAATCAATATCGATAAAAATTTTGACCTGTATCCAGGGTTAAGTTTAGGAATAAAAAATCTGGGAGGACACCTTGGTGCCAGGTATTTTTTTTCAAATGGATTTGGCGTATTTACAGAGGTTGGATTACCAATCGCTAGATATAATAATGAAGTGGCTGGATACAAATTGTATAACAATCAATTTGTTTTTTGTGCCGGTGCTTCTTTTAATTTATAAAATTTAATATCATAAAGAATGAGTGTTGTTACCGAAAAAAGATTAAAAGACAGAAGTGGATCTGTTTGTGAAATTAGTGGAAGTGATGAAAATTTAGTGGTTTATTTAGTAGAACCGAAAACAGAAGCTATTCCTGAAAATTGTATCTTGATTACCAAATCACTTAAAGATCAAATAGAAAACCCCGATACTACCAATCCAAATGACTGGAGAGGATTAAGTGACAGTATGTGGAATGAAAACCTACCTGTTCAAATTGTCTCTTGGAGAATGCATGCAAGGTTAAAAAATATGGATATGTTAGAAATGATGTATCTTGATGAAGATGCTTTAGAATGGGCAAAAGCAACCGGTGAAGCCGATGACGATGAAGGAAAAATTGTACACAAAGATTCAAATGGAAATGTTTTACTTGATGGCGATTCTGTGGTGTTGATTAAAGACCTTGATGTAAAAGGAGCTACTTTTACGGCAAAACGCGGGGCTGCCGTGCACAACATTAAATTGGTTTGGGACGATGCCAACCTGATTGAAGGTAGAGTAGAAAACCAAAATATCTACATTTTGACGCAATACGTGAAGAAAACGAAGTAGTTTATTCAGCTACTTTGATACAACAAAAAACCCTGCAAGGATCTTGCAGGGTTTTTCTATATATTCATTTCTTCCATTAAAAATCAAACTTGATTCCTTGTGCTAACGGCAATGCGGTTCCGTAGTTGATGGTGTTGGTTTGTCTTCTCATGTAGGCTTTCCATGCATCAGAACCTGATTCACGACCGCCACCTGTTTCTTTTTCACCTCCAAATGCTCCACCAATTTCGGCTCCCGAAGTTCCAATGTTTACGTTGGCAATACCGCAATCAGAACCTGCAGCTGAAAGGAACAATTCCATTTCTCTCATGTTGTTGGTAAAGATCGAAGACGACAAACCTTGAGGAACTGCATTTTGCATCGCAATCGCTTCTTCAATGGTACTGTATTTCATTACATATAAAACGGGTGCAAAAGTTTCGTGTTGCACGATTTCGAATTCGTTTTTTGCTTCTATAATACATGGTTTTACATAACAACCACTTTCGTAGCCTTTCCCTTCTAAAACGCCTCCTTCAACAATTACTTTTCCGCCTTCTGCTTTTGCTTTTTCAATTGCGTCTAAGTAATCTTGCACAGCGCCTTTATCGATAAGTGGACCCACGTGATTGTTTGCGTCTAATGGGTTTCCAATTTTTAACTGGGCATATGCTTTTGCCAAAACGTCTAAAGTTTTATCGTATACACTTTCGTGCACAATTAATCTTCTAGTTGAAGTACAACGTTGACCAGCTGTTCCAACCGCTCCAAAAACGGCTCCTACCAATACCATAGACAAATCGGCTTCTTTAGAAACGATGATGGCGTTGTTTCCACCTAATTCTAGGATGGTATTTCCAAAACGTTCTGCTACTGTTTTTGATACGTGACGACCAATTCTGGTAGAACCTGTAAACGAAACCAAAGGAATGCGTTTGTCATTATTGATTAAATCACCCGATTCGTTACCCACCACTAAGCAGCTGATTCCTTCTGGTAAATTGTTTCTTTCTAATACGGTTTGGATAATGTTTTGACACGCTACACCACACAAAGGTGTTTTTGAACTGGGTTTCCAAATACACACATCGCCACAAATCCAAGCCAACATCGTATTCCAAGACCAAACGGCAACTGGGAAGTTGAAAGCAGAGATGATTCCGACAATTCCAAACGGATGCCATTGCTCATACATGCGGTGCATAGGACGTTCTGAATGCATGGTTAGTCCGTGTAATTGACGTGATAAACCAACTGCAAAATCACAGATGTCAATCATTTCTTGCACTTCTCCTAGGCCTTCTTGGTAGGATTTTCCCATTTCAAAAGACACTAATTTACCTAATGCTTCTTTGTTTTTGCGTAATTCATCGCCCATTTGACGAACGATTTCACCTCTTTTTGGAGCCGGAACCAAACGCCAAGTTTTGAATGCTTCTTCTGCAGCACTCATAGCAGATTCATAATCTTCTTTGGTCGAAGATTTTACTTTTCCAATCAAATCACCTGTTGCAGGAGAATAAGATTCGATGATTTTTCCGTTAGAAAACCACTTAGAACCCGTTGAAGTTCCTTCGTTGATTTCTTTAATTCCTAATTGTTGCAAAGCTTCTTGCATACCAAATTGTACAGCTGCTTCAGATATCATTGTATATTATTTTTCGGTTGTTATTAATTTTTTATCAAAGGTAAAAAATATATTTTAATTAAAATGTGGCTTATGTTACATTGAATTATTTCGAATTTTTAAATTTTGCAGGCGGTTCCATAATAAATCCGCAATTTTTACACGTTCGTTTGGTTTCGGATGCATAAAACGATTCAAAATGGGGCAAAAAATCTTTTTCGATGTTATGCAATTCAAAATAAGCTTCATGTAACGTATGATTGCATTGTTGGCAATACCAAATAAGTCCGTCGGTAAAACCTTTTCCGGCACGTTTTCTTTCGATAACCAATCCGATGGATCCTTCTGTTCGAGCTGGAGAATGCGGGATTTTTGCCGGATTTAAATACATGTCACCAGGACCTAATTTCATTTCTTTTTTGATCCCGTTTTCTTGGATAAAAACAGAAATTTCACCTTCTATTTGATAAAAAATTTCTTCCGTTTCATTGTAATGAAAATCATTTCGAGCGTTGGGCCCCGCAACAATCATCACAATGTAATCTTGCGACTCAATATAAAGATTTTTATTCCCAATAGGCGGTTGAAGCAAATGTCGGTTTTCTTCAATCCATTTGGGCAAATTAAACGGAGGCAAAGCAGTCATTACTCAATAATAATTTGGGTGGGATTGTATATTTGAGGGGTTTTTTTGGGATCTTTATCATACACAGAAATAACTCCTTTTACGCGGATTTTTTTTCCTGTAGCTTCCAATAAATTCAATTGGTGCTCTTCGGCGTATTTGTTTGAAATGACTACTGTAAATTCGGCATCTGGATAAGGTTTGTCAACGTTGATGTAATTTGTGCTTCTCCCTTCAGGTGCTAATTTAAGAGATGCGATAGTTCCTTTTACCCACACTTCTTTACCAATAAATTGAGTCGCTTTTGAAGTCGGAATCGTATCTTGAGCTACCAAGGAAGTCGTGCAAAAAAGAACAAAGAGGAAAAATAGGTTTTTCATGATTTTTTAATAAATAGTTTGAAGATTAATTTACTTGTTTGAGCAAATAGATATAGACTGGGAAATGATCGCTAAACCCTTCTTCGTTTGCCGAATGTCGCAAAGGATATCCTTTGTATTGCCCGGTGGTCTGAATTAAAAAAGGTTTGTTGTAAATGCCTGCTTTCCAATATCTAAAAGACGAATAGTCTTCCTTTGTTAGAGGTTGAGAAATCATGATTTGATCAAAAATATCTCCCGAATCTCTATAAAACAAGGTAGCGTTTCCATCTTTTGCCATTTGTTCAAATGGATTGTAAATATCCCCCGAATTTTGGAGTTCTGATTTCTTTATTTTGGCCCCCAAAGCCACTTTTACACTTCGATTGTAAGGTCCGTCGTTTAAATCTCCCATGGTGATAATTTTTGCATTGGGATTGATGCTTACCAATGAATCAATAATTTTTCGATTCAGTGCCCCTGCAGCTTCTCTGTATGGTGAACTTCTTTTTTCACCTCCCGAACGAGAGGGCCAATGATTGACAATGATGTTGATTTCTTCACCGTCTAAAAAACCCGTTACTAACAGTTGATCTCTTGTGTATACACGTCTGGATGTTTTGTCTGCTTCCAATTGATCGTCGGTAATTTCTTCTTTTTCTTTTTTGGATGAAGCTTTTTCTTCCCCTTGATAAATCATCAACGGAATATTGGAGGCACTCACCACCTTAAAATGTTTTTTTTGGTACAATAAAGCTACGTCAATTCCACGTTTATCTGGCGATTCAAAATGAACAATTCCATAGTCTTTATTGATTAATTTGGGTTGTTTTACTAAGTCTTCTAGCACACTTCGGTTTTCAATTTCTGCTCCTCCAATAAAGGTTGGCGCATTGTTTGGGTTGTCTGTTGATCCAATTTCTGAAAGCACACGTGCTAAATTGCTTAATTTTTTTTGATATTTTTTGGAAGTCCAATTTTGAGGACCATTTGGCAACCATTCTTCATCATAATTTGGACCATTGATCGTGTCGAATAAATTTTCGAAATTATAAAAAGCAACCGTATGAATGCTGTATTTTTTTGTTTGTGCAAACAAAGGATTCAAAGAGGTGATTACAAAAGCTACGAGTAAAAGATATTTACATTTCATGCAATGTGAGATTAATTATATATCAAATTTATAATAAATATTCATCAAAAGTAGAACAATTATCAAAATAATGTACATTTGTATGTTGTTAAGTTTTAATTAACAACTATAAAAGAAAATTAAACTTATTTTATTTATGAAAAAACTTGTCTTGAGTATTTTGTTTGTGATGCAAGCTGTTTTTGTTTTTGGTCAGGTTGGTACTGGTTTCAGTGGTAAAGTGGTCGATTTAAAAACTCAAAAACCATTACAAAATGTTGTGGCTGCTATCATGAATACGAGTTTTACCGAAGTAACAGATGCAGACGGTAAATTTGTGTTTTCAGATGTGGTGGCAGGGTCGCATGTGGTCCAAATTAAAAGTGGTGGATACAAAGAACAACTGCTGACTGTGGAAGTGGAAAAAGGTAAAATTACCGATTTAGGTGTGATTACTTTAGAGGAAGACATAACTTCTGAGCAACAATTAAGCTTGGTAACGCTTACAGAAAATGACTTGAGCGATGACAACAGTGGTTCTGAAAGTACCTCGGGGCTTCTTCAAGCGACAAGAGATGTTTTTCAACAAGCAGCAGCTTTCAATTGGGGTCAAGCTCGTTTTAGAATAAGAGGATTAGATAACGAGAACGGAACGACCATGATTAATGGGGTGGTTATGAATAAAATTTATGACGGTAGACCCCAATGGAGTAACTGGGGCGGATTGAATGACGCTACTCGAAATCAAGAATTTACAATGGGTTCTGCTCCATCTGATTATACTTTTGGAGGAATATTAGGAACGCAAGAAATCAACACCCGCGCTTCTATTTACAGACCGGGAAGCCGAATTTCATTTTCGGGAACCAACACAAATTACAGTTGGAGATCCATGGCAACCCATGCCTCTGGAATGAATAAAGACGGATGGGCATTTGTGGTTTCAGGATCTAGAAGATGGGCACAAGAAGGATATTTTGAAGGAACCGATTATGGTGCTAACTCCTTATTTGCAAGTGTTGAAAAGAAAATAAACGACAAACACTCTTTGAACTTTACTTCTATTTATGCTGAAAACCAAAGAGGGAAAAGTTCTCCAAATTCAGATGAAGTAACTCAATTGGCAGGTGTAAAATACAACTCGTACTGGGGATGGCAAGAAGGTAAAAAAAGAAACTCTCGAGACAAAGATGTTGAAGAGCCTATCTTTATGTTGAATCACTTCTGGAAAATCACCGATAGAACGACCTTAAATTCTGGTATCACCCATCAAACGGGTAAAATTGGGAACAGCCGTTTAGATTATCAAAGTGTGGATAATCCAGACCCAACTTATTACAGAAAATTACCTAGTTATTACACTTCACAATACAATCCAAACGACTATACCGATTGGATTGGTGACGATCCTTTGAATGTTGCCAATGCGGCTTCTGCAAAAACTAATTTTTTAGCCAACAGACAAATCAATTGGTTGGAAATGTACCAAGCAAACAAAACGCATGATGGACACAGTGCATATATTTTGTATGAAGACCGAACAGATGATAAAGTATGGACGGCAAACAGTATTTTGAATTCTCAGCTTTCTGACCGTATTATTTTAAATGCAGGAGTGACTTATAAAAGATTAAAATCTCATAATTTCGCTAATTTGTTGGATTTATTAGGAGGTCAATATTATAATGATATTGATAATTTTCAAGCGGGATCTGAACAACAATCTGATTTGAACAACCCAAACAGAAGAATAGTTGTAGGCGAAGCTTTTTCATACAATTATAATTTAATTGCCAACACCTTGGATGCTTTTGCTCAATTTAAATTTTCTTTGAAAAAAGTTGATTTTTATATCACAGGCGGATTAAATAAAAGTGATTACCAAAGAGAAGGATTGTATAAAAACGGTTTATATCCTACGAATTCATATGGAAAAAGTAGAAAATATGAATATACAAACTTTAGCACTAAAGGAGGTTTGACTTATAAAATTTCAGGTAAACAATACGTTAATTTCAATGCAGCCTTCATTACGAAAGCGCCCGTGTTAAGAAATGTGTTCCCAAACGCTCGTCTGAATGATAATTCTATTGCAGATCTAAAAAGCGAAAACATTACCAGTGCCGATGCTAGCTACATCTTTAGAGCTCCAAAATTTAAAGCTCGATTAACTGCATTTTATGCCAATACAAAAAACGCAACGGAAACTTCTTTTTTCTATGGTGAAGGAATCTTTGCTGATGATGGTGGCGACGGAGGAGATGCTTTTGTAGCCGAAACAGTAACTAACATCGAAAAACAAAATATTGGATTAGAAATGGGTGCTGAATACCAATTAACCTCAACCATTAAATTAACGGTTGCAGGAACTTATGGTGAATATACCTACAACAACAACCCAAATGTTACTTTAAATAATGACAATTTAGCAAGTCCAACCAATACCAATCCGGTTACAGATTTTGGGACTGCTAAATTAAAAGGATACAGGCTATCTGGCGGACCTCAAACAGCTGCTTCATTAGGAATTGAGTACAGAGATCCTAAATTTTGGTGGATTGGTGCCAATGCAAACTACTTAGCTGACAATTATTTAGATATTTCGTCTTTACTAAGAACCGATAATTTCTTCAAAAACCCGCTGGATCCTTATGGACTTACTTTCCCAGAAGCTACAGAAGCAAGAGCAAAACAATTATTAAGTCAAGAAAAATTCAAGGATTTCACTCTAATTAATCTTACAGGAGGAAAATCTTGGAAAGTAAACAATCAAACTTTTGGGTTCTTTGCTTCGATCAACAATGTTTTTGACGTTACCTACAAAACAGGTGGATTTGAGCAAACAAGAAATGCTAATTATAGAGAGTTAAACCAAGATATTTCTAGTGGCACTCCTGCATTTGCTCCCAAATATTTTTATGGATATGGAAGAACTTATTTCCTTAACTTTTACCTTAACTTTTAATTCATCACAATAATGAAAACAAATAAATTATTTGCAATTTTAGGCTTTCTATTTATGGCAACCCTTAGCGGATGTTCGCCAGAAGATGATATCACCATTCCAAATTTTACCCCTTTGTTGTTTGCTGAAGACTTTGCAGTTGGAGCAGTGGATAACACGGTGTTGAATTCGACAGGATGGATCAATTATGCACAAACAGGGACAGCGCTATGGAAAGAGCAAGTATACAGTGGAAACGCGTATGCAGAATTCAGTTCCTTTCAATCAGGAAATGCAGTAAATGTAGCTTGGTTGATTTCTCCAAAAATAAATATGGACCAGCACGATCAGGAAACGTTGGTGTTTCAATCGTCTCAAAGTTATGTTTCTTCTACTGCCAACACTTTGGAAGTTTTAGTTTCTACTAATTTTGATGGAACCAATGTAACAACGGCTACTTGGACTCCCGTAACGGCTACTTTACCTACTACTGCTAGTCCTTATTTTGAATTTATGAAATCAGGAGAGGTAGATTTATCTCAATACACAGGAAATATTTCTATTGCATTTAAAGTAACTGGTTCTGGAACCAATACAGCTCTTGATGGATCGTACCAAATAGATGATATTAGAGTTTTTAATAAATAATTGTTAGCTACCCATGAAAAATATACTAGTAAAATCAGCCCTATTAATCGCTTTGACTCTTGGAGTTTCAAGTTGTATTAATGACGATGCTTATAGTGTTCCACAAAACACTTTAACGACCTATGAACTGACTGCGACAAAAACAGTTGCGCAAATCAATGCAACAGCAAACTCTTCCGTTACAGCTTATACTGCAGATGATATTATTGAAGCTTATGTGACTTCAAATGATGAAAGCGGTACTTTTTACAAATCCATTTCATTTCAATCGATCCCGACAGATAATACAGCTCCGATCGGTTTTAGTGTACCCGTTAATCAAACATCTCTTTTCGCAAAAGGATTCACGCCGGGAAGAAAAGTATACATCAAATTAAAAGGTTTGTACGTAGCGAAAGTATTTGGTTCGATGCAAATTGGATCGTTGTACCAAGGTGCTTTAGGAAGAATCTCTGAATTTGAATGGCAAGACCATTTGTTCCCTTCAGCTACAATTGTACCCGAATCAGCTATGGTTCGTACACTTACCTTAGCGCAAGCTTATGCAGATGTAAACCAAAATACGTTGGTAGATTTAAGCGTGGTTCAATTTTCTGATGGGTCAATTAATAGAACCTATTATGATGTAGATTCTGGTGGTGGAGCTACCAATCACATGCTTACTTCATCTGCAGGTGGAACAGAACGAATCATCCGATTTAGTAGTTTTGCCGCTTTTACAGGAAACCAAGTTCCTACCTTAAGCGGAAAAATCAGAGGGGTTCTAACCAAATACAATTCCGATTATCAATTTATTGTTCGATATGAAAGTGATATTAATTTGACACAACCTCGTTTTGATGTGTCTCCTCCTGTAGGTGGAACAGCCATAACATTTGCCTCAACCTTTAATGAAAATTTTGAGTCATACAATGTAACTTCTTCTGGTGCTACGCTTCCAAAATATGTAAACGATCCCTACGTAGGTTCACGTTTATGGGACATCAAAACATTTAGTGGTAACAAATATGCTCAAATGACTTCTTTTGGTTCAAATGCAGTGAATAAAACATATTTAGCAATGCCTGTTGCCTTCACTCCTGGATACAAGTTTTCGTTTAAATCAAAAGACGGATACAATGTTGGAAACGTATTAAAAGTGTATTACTCTACAAATTATACTGCTGGTGCAAACATTGGACAAGCGACTTTGGTAGATATTACTTCTAGTTTTACGATTGCCACTGGAGCAACATCTGGATATGCAGTTAACTTTACAAATAGTGGTGATTATACCATCCCAGCAACCTTAACCGGAAATGGATATTTCATCTTTGAATACAGCGGAAATGGAGTAGGCAATGTACTGACTACTACCATGCAATTAGATGACGTAAAAGTTATTCCATAAGGTATTCCGAACCTTATAAAAAAATCCCATTCAATTGAATGGGATTTTTTTTATTTATTATTTTGAGAGGCTCTTCGTTGTTTGCCTTTCCAGCTGACATAACCAAGAACAAAAATTCCGAGGGCAAAATAACTGACGAATTTAATCCAGAACAATTGCGTCGTTAGTTGTTCTTGAAAAGGAATGTCCTCCACAAAAAAAGTCGAAAATACAATCATAAATACGGCCCAAAGGCCCCCTGTTACTAATTGATAGGTCCATCTATTGTTCATAATTAGTCCAATTTATCGGTTAGTTTTTTAAATACACTTTTTGCGTTTTTACCTTCGTATAAGATTTCGTAAACCGCATCAATTATAGGCGTTTTGGCCTTGTAATTCTGATTTAATTTCCAAGCACTTTTGGTGGCATAATACCCTTCTGCAACCATGCTCATTTCCATCATCGCACTTTTTACAGTATATCCTTTACCAATCATGTTTCCAAACATTCTGTTGCGTGAAAAAACAGAATATCCTGTAACCAACAAATCGCCTAAATAAGCCGAGTCATTGATGTTGCGCTTCATTTTATGTACTTTTCTAATGAATTTTTTCATTTCACGAATGCCATTGCTCATCAAAACGGATTGAAAATTATCGCCATATCCTAATCCGTGAGCAATTCCCGCCGCAATTGCATAGATGTTTTTCAGCATGGCCGCGTATTCGGTCCCAATAATATCATCCGATATTTTGGTTTTAATGTAATTTCCACTTAGGTACTTGGCTACGACTTCTGCTTTATTTGCATCGCCACAAGCAATGGTAAGATAGGATAGCCGTTCAAGTGCTACTTCTTCTGCATGACAAGGACCGGTAATAACACCAATGTCTTCAAAGGGAATGGAGTAAGTTTGGTTAAAGTGTTCTCCTACAATCAAACTGGTTTCTGGAACGATTCCTTTGATGGCAGAAAAGATAATTTTATGTTCGAGACTAGCAGTTAGTTTTTCCATTTCAGCGCTTAAAAAAGCAGATGGGATGGCAAAAATGATATAGTCTGCATACAACACCGCTTCGTTAATATCGTTTGTAAGATGTAATTTGGATACATCAAATTCAACCGAACTCAGATAATTTGGGTTGTGATGGTGTGTTTTTATGTGTTCAATTGCAGCTTCATTGCGCATGTACCAAGAAATTTCCGGTAAATTAACGCACAGCATCTTTGCGATAGCGGTTGCCCAACTACCCCCTCCAATAACTGCAAACTTTGGAATTTCATTCATTTTTTTGCTTCTTTTGAAAGTTCAAAAATACTGATTTTTATTGGATAGGCAAGGTCGGATCACATGGATCCAAATCGACGGACAAACAAAATGGAGAATTGTTTATTTAAATTGGATGGCCATGACACTGTCCAACTCTCTTTTGAGCGGTTGCATTTGCTTATTGAACCTTGGCAAGTTGCGACTTTCCATGGGTTGTGAGTTGGGAAGCTTTAATTGTAAGGCATCCACTTGAACTCCGTTTTTCCAAAAACGATAGCATACATGGGGTCCAGATGCTAATCCGGTGCTACCTACTTTACCAATGATGTCTCCTTGCTTCACGCGTTGGCCTCTTCGTACCAATATTTTGGACATATGAAGGTATTGCGTTGAATAGGTATTGTCATGTTTTATTTTTACAAAATTACCATTACCCGTTGTAAACCCAGCTTGTTCCACAACACCCGATGCCGTTGTCATGATAGGAGTTCCTGTAGGAGCAGCATAGTCGGTGCCTTTGTGGGCCTTCCAACGTAATTGAACAGGGTGAAATCGGTTTTTTGAGAATTTTGAAGTAATGTGTATGTACTTTAAGGGCGCTTTCAAAAAGAAGTTTTTGAGGGCTTTTCCTTTGTCGTTGAAATAATCAATTTTTGAACTTTTTTCTTGTTGAAAAGGGAAAGCATAAAATTTTTCTCCCTTGTATTCAATGTAAGAAGCTCTAAGACTGTCTACGCCGTCATAAATGGTATCATTGATGTACCGTTCGGTAAAACTGATGGCAAATTTGTTTCCTTTTTGTAACTTAAAAAAGTCAATCGACCAAGCATACACTTTGAGCAATTTATTCGCGAGTGACGGGTCAACCTTTAAATTTTTTAGGGTAGTTGACAAGGAACCGTCCAATTTACCTGCGATCGTTCTTGTTTTGAATGTTAGCGGTCTTGATTTTTTAAAGGCAATGATGGAATCAGTTAAATCAACTAAATAATAATCTAATTTATTGGGTTGATAAATTAAGTATTGTAGTTTGTGGTATTTGTCTTTGGATCGCAAAGCAACATAAGGACGCATAAAACGAACCGAAGTAGGGATCGAATCATTGATGATGTCAATAATTTGAGCAGCTTTCTTTCCGTTTAGGTTTTGCTTTTTTAATATTCTTTCGAAGGTGTCTTGGGCCCAAATCGTGTCATAATGCACATTAAAATCATCGTATCGAAAACCAAAGTCAACCACTGGCTTAGCAGGTTCACTAGCTTCAATAACATATTCTACCTCTGTATTTTTACAAGATAGGATGCTGATGAAAACGATGATTATGAGCGCTATTTTTTTCAAAAGTTGGATGTATTAGCAGTCTTCTCCCCAGTTTTTTAATTCTTCTTCTGACCATAATTCTGGAAAGAAAATTCTTCTTTGGTATTTTGGATGCATGTATTTTTTCCAGTCGCTACCCCCCGTTGCTTCTCCGGTTCCATGACCACTTTCTATGTATTTTCTAGCTGCATTTAAGTGACCCATCACCCAAGTAATGTTTACTGTTTTATCATAATGACGCATCGCATTGATGAGGTCTTCATTTTTTTGATCTTCCTCTGGCAGTTGTTTGAATTTTTGCCACAAGTTCGTCGTGTTATAGGCTTCCATTTGACGCAAAAATTCTTCTTTGTATTTGCGTTCAAACTCTAATATTAAATAGCTTTTTTGTCCAGTATGATAATCTTTCCCGGCAGCTTGCCAATATAAATGTTCGAAGGCGTGGGTATAAGGAGTATTTCTATCAATCGTTGCTCTAAATCTGAAATCAATTAAGTTGATCAAGTCTGTTGAAGCAAATTCAATTGTTCGGTATTGTGCACTTTGAAAACCACTGGCTGGCGTAAGGGTATTTCTAAATTTCATATACTGCTCTACTTCCATCCCGTCTCCCATGATGTCAAAAGAAGTGGTCAGCATATCAAAATAACGGCTCACCCTGGTTACTCTTTCAGTAAAAAATTGCGTCGTTGGCTGTTCCGTTCGGGTTACTTGGTTTATTTCCCAAAGTATCATTTTGAATAATAATTCATTTACTTGATGGTACATGATGAACACCATTTCATCAGGTAGAGTAGTGCGTTGTGTTTGAAGATTCAATAACGCATCCGTTTGAATATAATCCCAATAGGTGATGGGTTTTGCCCAAAGCAATCCTTCTAAATGGGTATCTGTTTTTTGGTTGATTGCTTCAAATTTATGTTGTAAATCTGCTAAGATTTTAGTGGTTGTATCGCTCATTATTTATTTACTTTTACCATGAATGGATTTTTTAATCCTTTAAAAGATTCAATATCGGCTTTTATTGAACCTACTGCCAAACTGGCTTTTATTCGAACCGGAATTCTGCTTTCATCATCTGTGATCCAAACTGTTAAACTTTCCTCTTCTTTAAATACCCTTCCTGATTGAACCAGTGGGCGAAAAATCAAAGCAGAAGTTACCCCAAATTTAGTTTTTATATCTTCTTTTCCTAAATATTTCAGCTTAAATTTTGTGGTTTCATCATCAAAAAACATATCGATTGAAATGGACTCATTCACTTTCAACTTATCGATTTCTGGATGGTTCCTAAGGTAAAAGAAAGCCGAAATAATATCTTGGACGTTTTCGGTTACTTGGAATGTGTTTTCGGTTTTGTTTTTATAATCTTTTACTAAAATTTTGTTTGTAGCTTGATTAAAAAACCCTTCTTGGTCTTTTGTATATCCGCCTTCATCAATTTTTCGAACGTATTGATAAGGTTTACCGGTTTCTTTGTCAAAATAGCTTTCGTAATTATCGTTCACTTTGAAGAAAAAACGCGACATCCCAACGGTATATCCTTTTCCAATCGCATGGAAGACTTTTTTGTTATTTTTTACAGCTTCTTGCACCTCCAATGTTGCATAACCCGCATTTATTAATCCGTAGTGAATTCTAAATTTTATCCACTCTCCCGCTTGAAATGCACTTTCTTTAGGAGAAGAATCAAATCCAAGTGAAACAAAGATCAGGGTAAGTAATATCAGTTTTTTCATAAAAATAGAATGGGGTACTTTCTGTACTAAGCAATATTTATTCCAAAAGTATAAAAACAAAAAAACCCAATCAAAGAATGACTGAGTTTTTATGCTATTAACCAACCAAAAAAACTATAAATTATGAAAAACTTATATGAAAAACGTATAAAGGAAACCACTCCTTTGTTTTTCCGAGTGCAAAAGTACTTTATTTTGTTGCGTTATTGCAAACATTTTTTTTACTTTAACACAAATTTTACAATTATATACCCTTTTTGGTTGTCAAAATTACACATAATGTAATTTTGAGGTAATTTTATAACGTTCCTCTCAGTGCTTGCTCTCTTTCGATCGATTCGAAAAGCGCTTTAAAGTTTCCTGCTCCAAATCCTCTAGCTCCCATTCTTTGAATGATTTCAAAGAAGAGTGTTGGACGGTCTTCCACTGGTTTTGTAAATATCTGTAACAAATACCCTTCTTCATCCGCATCAATCATAATCCCTAGCTTTTGTAATTCATTGATGTCTTCTTTAAATTTAGACATATGATCTTTCAATCTTTCCGGAATGGCATCGTAGTAAGCTTGCGGAGGCGTGCTCAAAAATTCAATTCCACGGGCACGCATTTCGGCAACTGTAGTGAGAATGTCATCGGTAGCTACTGCAATATGTTGCACTCCTGGACCTTCATAGAAATCCAAATATTCTTCAATTTGTGACTTTTTCTTTCCTTCTGCTGGTTCGTTGATTGGAAATTTGATTCTTCCGTTTCCGTTACTCATTACTTTGGACATTAATGCAGAATATTCCGTCGTAATTTGTTTGTCATCAAAGGATAAGAAGTTCACGAATCCCATCACATCTTCGTACCATTTTACCCAAACATTCATTTCGTTCCAACCTACATTTCCTACCATGTGGTCAATGAATTTCAATCCAACTGGTGTTGGGTTGTAATCCGATTTATGTTCCACAAACCCTGGTAAAAAGGCACCTGTGTAATTTTTTCGTTCCACAAACATATGAACTGTTTCTCCATATGTGTAAATTCCGGCACGAACTACTTCTCCAAATTCATCTTTTTCTACGGTTGGCTCCATATAAACTCTGGCCCCACGTTTGGTGGTTTCTTCAAAAGATTTTCTAGCATCTTCAACCCAAAGCGCAACGATTTTTACACCATCTCCGTGTTTTTTTACATGTTCGCCAATCGGTGAATTGCTTGTTAATGCAGTGGTAAGTACTATGCGTATTTTATCTTGTTTTAGCACATAACTTACCGCATCTCTCGATCCTGTTTCCAAACCTCTGTAGGCATGTGATTGAAATCCGAATGCTGTTTTATAAAAATGAGCGGCTTGTTTGGCATTACCAACATAAAACTCAACATAATCGGTTCCTAACAAAGGCAAAAAATCTTGTGCGCCTTCAAATATTTTTTCTAAGCCGTATTCGACTGATTTTAATTCTTGTGACATAATGAACTATTTTTTTCTAGATTTTCGTAAATCTAAAGGAGTGTTTTTAATAAAATTATTGATCTAACCACGATTGATAATACGTGTTATCGGCAATTTTCATTGCTTCTTCAGTAACCATCAAGGGTTTAAAAGTATCTACCATTACGGCTAATTCCAAAGTCTCTTTTTTTCCGATACTTCTTTCTGCAGCTCCTGGGTGAGGTCCGTGTGGAATTCCGGCTGGATGTAAAGATATGTTTCCGGGTTTGACATCGTTTCTGCTCATAAAATCACCATCGACATAATATAATACTTCGTCGGCATCAATATTACTGTGGTTATAGGGCGCAGGAATTGCGAGTGGATGGTAATCGTATAACCTCGGAACAAACGAACAAATGACAAATGCATCCGTTTCAAAGGTTTGATGCACGGGAGGCGGCAAATGAATTCTACCGGTAATAGGTTCGAAATCGTGGATTGAAAAAGCATACGGATAATTGTACCCATCATAACCTACCACATCAAAGGGATGTGAGGCATATACCATTTCGAAAATTTCGTCTTTCTTTTTTATTTTGATGATGAATTCTCCTGATTCGTTATTGGTTTCTAACTCATGTGGACGACGGATATCGCGCTCGCAAAAAGGAGCGTGCTCAAGTAGTTGTCCAAACCAATTTCGGTATTGCTTAGGGGTGTATACCGGTCGGTGTGATTCTACAATAAACAATCGATTGTCTTCTGTATCAAAATCAATTTTATAAATCATTCCTCGAGGCACGACTAAATAATCTCCATAGCTAAAATCTAAATTTCCTAGCATGGTTCTTAGTTTTCCTGTCCCTTTATGAATAAAAATAACCTCATCTGAATCGGTATTTTTATAAAAATAATCGGTTGTTGATTTTCTAGGTGCAGCCAGAACAATGTGACAATCTGAATTGGTCAACACAATTTTTCTGCTTTCTAAAAAATCGTCTTGAGGGGCTACTTCAAAACCTCTCAATTTATACGATTGAATGTTGTTTGCATTGGCGATTTTTGGCGCCACACTGTATTGGTTTCGAATTTCTTTAACTTGAGTGGGGCGTTGCTCGTGATACATGTTGGTCGACATTCCGTCAAAACCAACGGTCCCAAATAACTGTTCGTAATACAAATCTCCGTTGGGTTTACGGAACTGTGTATGACGTTTGCGAGGGATTTCTCCTAATTTATGATATAGTGGCATTTCTTTAGGTTTAAAAATTGATAGGTTAAAAGTTTAATTGAAAAAGGATTTAAACTTTTTTAAAAACAAAAAGAAGTTGGATTCATTCAGGATTTCTCTTGATGAGGAATTTTAAGTGTCGTAATAATTCGGTCCAATTTTTTGTCATATACAAATATCGTAAAAAAACAAAAAAGCCACTATAAAAGTGGCTTAAATTTATTCTGCTTTTTCTTTTCCAAGTTTTGCATTTCGCATTCCGTATAAGAAATAAACAAATACTCCAATTACTAACCAACCTAAAGAAAGCAATTGCGCATCTTTACTAAGGTTAATCATTAAATACGTATTGATTAAAATTCCGCATATCGCAATTACAGGAAGTGCAGGTACTTTAAATGTTCTTTCAATATTGGGTTGTTTTACTCTAAGAACCCAAACAGCGATACATACCATTGTAAAGGCAAACAAAGTTCCGAAACTTGTCATATCAGCTAATTTATTGATCGGTGTGAATGCAGCTACGGTTGCAATAATTCCACCTAAAATCATCAAGTTTGTTTTTGGTGTTCCTGAAATTGGGTTGATTCTTGAAAACACTTGAGGAATCAAACCATCTTTAGACATTCCTAAAAAGATTCTTGATTGTCCCATGATCATTACCATCAATACAGAAATCAATCCGATGGTTGCTGCAATAGTAATGATGTAACCTGCCCAAGCTTGTCCTGCAATATCAAACGCGTAAGCAACCGGTGCTTTAATTGCATCTGGATATTGTCCTAGTGGGTTGAAATCTTTATAATTCATCATTCCTGTCAACACTAATGAAACAAGAATGTACAAAATCGTACAAATCAATAACGACGCAATGATTGCAAACGGCACGTCTTTCTTAGGGTTTTTAGCTTCACCCGCTTGTGTAGAAACGGCATCAAAACCAACATAAGCAAAAAAGATGGCAGCAGCTCCCGATACAATTCCGGTGATACCGTATGCTTCGTGTGTAGAAGTTTTATCAACTATTTGAGTTGCTTCTGGAATAAAAGGGGTCCAGTTTTCCACATTAATAAAGAAAGCCCCAGCAATAATTACAAAAATAATAGCCGAAACTTTAAGTATCACAATCATATTATTTGCTTTAGCAGCGCTTGAAGTTCCTTTGATTAAAATAGAAATTACAAACAATACAATTAAAAAGGCAGGTAAGTTCATTGAAAATCCTTCTCCTGTATAACTAGCCGGATCGGCGGTCAGCCATTCGGGCAGTTTAATGCCAAACATTTTGAGTAATTTATTAAAATAGCCCGACCATGAAACGGCGACGGTCATCGATCCCATGGCATATTCTAGTATCAATCCCCATCCAATGATCCAGGCGAAAATTTCTCCAATGGTACCATATGCATAGGCGTAAGCTGAACCTTCAACAGGCAAAATAGAAGCGAATTCTGAATAACAAAGTGCAGCAAATACACAAGCTACTCCTGCAATAATGAAAGAAATTGCCAAGGCTGGACCTGCATGATAGTAGGCTCCTGTTCCTGTCAATACAAAAATTCCTCCTCCAATGATAGCTCCAACACCAATCGCTGTTAAACTCCATTTTCCGAGTACTTTCTTTAATTCACTTTTTTTCATGTCTGCTTCAAAAGCAGAAACTGGTTTAACTCTCCAAATAGACATAATGTATCTTTTTTTAAATAATAAGTTCAAATATACTTTTTTTGTTTAATATTTTTACAAAAAACGAAAAAAACTGTCCGCTAGAACCAAAAACCAATGCTGAACCAGGTAAACCCTTTGGTTAATTCTGGCGACCAAGAATATTTTACTTCTATGGGACCAAGCGCTGTTTCTAGACCATATCCGAAAGCATATCCCGAATATTTTGGTTTGGTTATCCAAGCCGTGCTTTCAAACAATCGGTTGTCTGAATTGGCAAAATTGGCCGAAAAATTGACGTGGTTTTTTCTAAATATTTCATAATCAAAAGTTGCGCCCGATTTGATAAAACTGTCCGATTGGATTGCGATAAAATCATACCCATAAAAATGTTTGAAATTATTGATGGGGTGATAGCCATACCCTCCCAACACAAAATTTAAAAAAGGGACACTTTCATTTCCAATGGATAACCCTGCTTCTGTTTGAATCTTTAAAGTAGCCTTTCTGCCGATTTTTTTAGCCCATCCAGCATCAGCCTTGAGGATTGAGAATCGATTGAATCGATTGGAATAGTTGGAAGAAAACAGATACGTCTGACCATCGGCAATAAAATACCAGCCTTTTTTTGGAAAATATTTATTGTCAAACGTGTCGTATTTTAAATACCCAAAGGCACTAAAATAATCGCTGTTGTCAAAAACCGAACTATCTAAAGCCAACGTTTGTGTTGATATTTTCAAATGCTTTAATTCGACACCGGCTCCAATTAAAAACTTTCTTGAGTAAATAGTTTGCACATACGCTTGGTTGGTAAAGTCTGCATAATCAATGTTCAGTGTGTTGATGTTCGGCTGGTTGTTAACTAAAGTCTGACTAAAATCAGAGGAAATGTTCTTATTGAATTGATTGAAACGAGATCTAAATCCGAAACTGAAATAAAACCCATTGTCAACATAATAATCAAAATTATATCGGAACTTATCTCCAAGTCCGAAATCAACAGACAACACATCATTTTTAAAAAGTGATTTTTTTTGCGTTAAGTTGACTAAAACGGCACTTTTATACAAACCATCATAATGCAATCCGAGTTTGAGATACGTTTTGATTTCGTTTTCTTGCAAATTAATTTCTAGTTCTTGTCCCGTTTCGAGTGGATTGATTTTGAATCCAATCGTGCTGAAATTTTCCGTTGCATTCAGTTTATTCATTCCTGTTTTTAAATCTGCAAAGCTAATTTTTGACCCTTCTTTAAAACCCAGCTGACCGATAACATAGGCTCTCGTGTAATTTTTTAATGTAGGAATGGTAATGCGTTCTACTTGTATGCTGTCCGCAATTTTTAAACTGGTTTTTACATAAGGGGTTTGCTGTTTTTGGGCCAAATCGCTTATTTGATCACAAAAGGAAAAGGTAGCTTCTTCGCCTTTTAAAACAATTTCATTCCCTTTTTCAAAAGAGATGACAGAATATTGATCCACTTCGGGTTTGATGTATAGATCCGTCTGTTTGATTTTGTCTTTCATTCCTTCAATTACTTGAAGATTAGATATTTGTAACAAAATACGTGTGGCCTCTCTTAAATTATTTCGGTCTTTTAATCCATCTTGTACATCCACACCAATGATGTAATCGGCGCCCATTTTTCTAACTTCTTCTACGGGATAATTATTAGTGATTCCGCCATCAATTAATATTTTCCCATCCATTTCAACGGGAGAAAATAGTGTAGGAAAGGCAGAGCTAGCCAACAAGGCTTGTGCAAGAAATCCTTTGTTTAAAACGACTTGTTGTCCCGATTCAATATCGGTTGCAATGCACACGAACGGAATAGGTAATTGGCTAAAATCGCGAACATGTTGTACATGGTTGGTGAGTTGTGAAAGCAAACAGTAGTTGTACAATCCTTTGGAAAGGGCAATGGGAACACCCACATTAAATTTTCTAAACGGCAGCGACAACGCATAGACTTCGCCGTTTCGTTTTTCGTAAAAACTTTTATACGACCTTGGTATGTAATCATTTAACAACTCGTCAAAGTTGGTGGTGCTAAAAATAGAATCCAATTGTCGGGCATTATAACCCGCTGCGTAGAGTCCGCCCACGACAGAACCCATGCTGGTTCCTCCAATATAGTCAATTTTGATTCCGGCTTCTTCCAGTACTTTTAACACACCAATGTGTGCAAAACCTTTGGCTCCTCCACCGGTCAACACCAATCCTATTTTGGGGCGTTTGATGGTGTCTTGCGCCTGGGATTTTTGAACAAATACGGTGCTGAAAACTAGAATCAGGCACACAAGACCTTTGGTTACTAGCCCCGATAGTAGTGGAAATCCTTTTTCTTTCTTTCTTGGAAAGAAAAAGAGTGAAACGAATAGCGGGAAAAGGGCTTGTAAATAAGTTCTGGCCATTTGCTCTAAGAAATTTTATGGTAAAAGTCGGAAATTTTTTTTGCTTTTGAAACACCTACAACCGCGGATATTTCATTTTCTGAGGCCAATTTCAATCTTTTAACACTCTTGAAATGTTTGATCAACGTTTGCATGGTTTTTTCGCCAATGCCCGGAATTTCCTCGATCGAAGAATTGAGAGCTGCTTTGCTTCGTTTATCGCGATGAAAAGTGATCCCAAATCGGTGTGCTTCGTTACGCAACATTTGAATGACTTTGAGGGTTTCCGATTTTTTATCGAGGTACAAAGGCACCGAATCGCCTGGATAAAACAACTCTTCGAGTCTTTTCGCGATTCCGATGATGGCAATTTTACCTCGCAGCCCCAGGTCGTCTATGCTTTTAAGCGCCGATGATAATTGTCCTTTCCCGCCATCAATGATGATGAGTTGGGGCAAGGGTTGGTTTTCATCCAAAAGCCGTTTGTAGCGACGGTAAACCACCTCTTCCATAGAAGCAAAATCGTTGGGTCCTTCAACTGTTTTGATGTTAAAATGGCGGTAGTCTTTTTTACTTGGTTTCCCGTCTTTAAAAACCACACAAGCTGCAACGGGGTTGGTTCCTTGTATGTTGGAATTATCAAAACATTCGATGTGACGAGGTTCAACCGACAAGCGCAAATCTTTTTGCATTTGGGCCATGATGCGGTTGGTGTGTCTTTCGGGATCAATGATTTGGATTTGTTTTAACTGTTCCAAACGGTAGTATTTTGCATTGCGTTCCGACAAGTCAAGTATTTGCTTTTTATCGCCTAATTGAGGGATGGTGATTTTTAAGTGATCTCCCAATTCTACAGGAAAAGGCACAATAATTTCTTTTGACAATAAATGGAACCGTTCTCGAAGTTCTACGATGGCTAATTCTAGTAATTCTTGATCCGATTCGTCTAATTTTTTCTTGATTTCTAACGTATGTGATCGAATGATTGCTCCGTGCGCTATTTGCAAAAAATTGACATACGCCATCGTTTCATCTGAGACAATGGAAAAAACATCGATATTGGATATTTTCGGATTTAAAATGGTGGATCTTGATTGGTAATTTTGGAGTACCTCTAATTTCTCTTTGATTTTTTGCGCTTCTTCAAAGTGCATTTCGGAAGCCAGTTGTTGCATTTTGGCTTTGAACTCTTTCAAGCTTTCTTTGAAATTTCCTTTTAGTATTTCGCGAATCGCATTGACCTGATTTTGGTAGTTTTCTGCCAATTCATATCCTTCACAACCCCCTTTGCAATTGCCGATGTGGAATTCTAAACACACTTTAAATTTGCCAGATTCGATGTTTTTTTCAGACAAATCATAAGTACATGTGCGCAAGGGATACAGCGAATTGATCATTTCTAAAATCGTATTGACTGTTTTAAAATTGGTGTACGGACCGTAATATTCTGATCCGTCTTTGATCATTCTGCGGGTAGGAAAAATTCTTGAAAAGGGTTCTTTTTTAATGCAAATCCATGGATAGGTTTTATCGTCTCGAAGCAACACATTGTACCTAGGTTGCAATTTTTTGATCAAATTATTCTCAAGTAACAGTGCATCTTGCTCGGATGCTACTACAATATGTTTGATGGTTACGATTTTTTTAACCAATACGTTGGTTTTGGCAATATCGTGTACTTTATTGAAATAGGAAGAAACCCTTTTTTTTAAGTTTTTGGCTTTTCCTACGTACAAAATTTTGTCTTCTTTATCATAATATTGATACACCCCAGGATTGTCTGGCAAGGTTTGTATTTGTATTTGTAAAGACGGACTTGTCATTTGATGGTATTTTATTTGACCTGATTATCCACAAATTTAGACTAAATTCAACAGAAAACAAGTGCGTTTTTTATTACTTTTACAATATGAATAAAAAAGATTTTCGAAAAAAATACAAGTCGCTTAGACAAGCCCTTTCTATTGAAACGATTGAAGATTTTAGCTTGGCTATTGCCAATAATTTACTGCGTTTACCCATTTGGGAGAAAAGCTATTTTCATTTGTTTTTGACAATTGAAGAACAGCAAGAAGTTGCAACAGAATATGTGCTGCAAATACTAGCCGGAAAAGACAAGGAAATCATTGTTTCAAAAAGCGATTTTACAACTTTTGAGATGGTTCATTATTTACTCACTGACAACACCAAGTTCCAGAAAAACGAATACAATATTCCGGAACCCATTGAGGGTATCGAAGTCCCAGATTCAAAAATTGAAGTTGTATTTGTCCCATTGCTTGCATACGACAAATTAGGAAACAGAGTAGGCTATGGAAAAGGGTTTTATGATCGTTTTTTGTCAAAATGCAAACCCGAAACCATCAAAATAGGACTTTCTTTCTTTGATCCAGAAATAGAAATTGAGGACGCCTCGAGTATGGACATGAAACTAAACTATTGCGTCACACCCCATCAAGTGTACTCGTTTTAGTTCGTTCCGAAGGACTTTTTATTAAAGAAGATTAAAATACCAACGCCTGTAGAAATAGCTACATCGGCTATGTTGAAAATAGCGTTGAAAAAACGAAATTCTTCTCCGCCCCAAACTGGAACCCAAGTAGGAAATACTCCGCTAAAAATAGGAAAATAGAACATGTCTACCACGCGACCGTGAAACCAAGTTCCGTATTGCGCAGGTGCAAAAGCTGATGCTACATGAGTTGAGGTGCTTTCATCGAAAATAACCCCATAAAAAACAGAGTCAATAATGTTACCGATTGCTCCGGCGAAAATAAGTGAAATGGCAATTTTTAAATAAATAGACCCCCCTTTTCGAATGGAATCCCAAAGCCAATATCCAATACAAGGAACGACAATAATTCTGAAAGCTGTAAGAGCTATTTTACCATATTGCCCAGGTATTTCAGTTCCCCAAGCCATTCCTTTATTCTCAATAAAATTGAATTTAAACCAAGAAAATACTTCTACTTCTTCGCCATATAAAAAATGGGTCTTGATGTAAATTTTGGATACTTGGTCGAGTAATAAAACGAAAAGGACTAAGAATATAGAATGGGCTAACTTCATTTGGATAAGATTATACTGCAAAAATACATTAAAAATTTAGTAAAAAAAACGCACTTTAAAAGTGCGTTTGATTCTTATTTATTGCTGATTATCGTTGCAAGTTTTTTGCTTCAATACTCATGGTTGCATGAGGAACAATTTTAAGGCGTTCTTTCCCGATTAATTTACCGGTTACTTTGCACACACCATAGGTTTTATTTTCTACACGAAATAAGGCGTTTTTCAAATCACGAATGAACTTTTCTTGACGAATAGCTAATTGAGAATTTGCTTCTTTGCTCATGGTTTCACTTCCTTCCTCAAAAGCTTTGAATGTTGGCGACGTATCGTCGGTTCCATTATTCAAATCATTCATGTAGGCACTTTTTATCAACTCCAAATCAGATTGCGCTTTTTGAATCTTATTTAAGATAATTTCTTTGAACTCTGCTAAATCTGCATCAGAGTATCTTACTGCTTCATTTATCATTTTCTTTATATTTTAGAAATTAATATCATTGTTTTTATGTCATCGAACTCAATTTCTGTACCGTTTTTGATTTCATCTTCAAAAATTAATACTTCGGTTAAAGTTTCTGACATAATGTATTCGTCATTGCTTTTTATTGCTTGTTCCAATTCGCCGTTTCGTTGCAATTGGACTTTTATTTTATCGGTAACCTCAAATCCAGAATCTTTACGGATGTTTTGAATTCGATTCACCAATTCTCTTGCTATTCCTTCTTGACGCAATGCATCTGAAATTGTAATATCCAACGCTACTGTTAATCCGTTTGCATTGGCAACCAACCAACCCGGAATGTCTTGCGACGTAATTTCAACTTCTTCAGAAGTTAAAGTTATACTATTTCCTGCAATCTGTAACACGATACTTCCATTGCTGTCAATTTCGTTGATTTGATCGGCTGAAAAAGACTGTATCTCTTTGGAAATCAATCCCATATCCTTTCCGAAACGAGGGCCTAATGTTTTAAAATTAGGTTTGATTTGTTTAACCAACACCCCAGAGGCATCGTCCAATAGTTGGATTTCTTTCACATTAACTTCTGCTTTAATCAGGTCAGAAATCGCTTCAATTTCTGCTCGTTGATTGTTGTCAAGCACAGGAATCATAACCCTTTGCAACGGTTGACGTACTTTTATCATTTCCTTTTTTCTCAATGATAAAACCAACGAAGAAATCGTTTGTGCTTTCATCATTTTGCTCTCCAATGATTTATCAACAAAGTTTTCAACGAATTCTGGAAATTTTGCCAAATGTACGCTCTCAAATCCTTCTGAATGTGTAGCTTGTGTTAAATCTCTGTATAATTTATCCATATAAAAGGGCGCAATTGGAGAAGCTAATTTACTTACGCTTAACAAACAAGTATACAACGTTTGATAGGCAGCAATCTTATCTTGCGCATATTCTCCTTTCCAGAAGCGTCTTCTACACAAACGAACGTACCAATTACTCAAGTTTTCCTGAACAAAATCAGAAATTGCACGGGCAGCTCTTGTCGGTTCATAGTCGGCATAAAATCCATCTACGTCTTTGATCAAGGTATTTAATTCAGAGATGATCCAACGGTCAATCTCGGGTCTTTCTTCTAGTGGAATTTCTGCTTCCGAATAAGTAAATCCATCGATATTGGCATACAAACTAAAGAACGAATAGGTGTTGTACAGCGTTCCGAAAAATTTACGGCGTACCTCAGCAATTCCTTCGATATCAAACTTCAAGTTATCCCAAGGATTCGCATTGGATATCATGTACCATCGGGTAGCATCTGGGCCATATTCTTTCAATGTTTCAAATGGATCTACAGCATTCCCTAAACGTTTCGACATTTTTTGTCCGTTTTTGTCCAATACTAATCCATTAGACACCACATTTTTGTAGGCTATTTTATCAAAAACCAACGTCCCAATGGCATGCAAAGTATAAAACCAACCGCGTGTTTGATCGACTCCTTCTGCGATAAAATCAGCTGGGAATGATTTGTTTTGGTCAATCAACTCTTTGTTTTCAAATGGGTAATGCCATTGAGCATAAGGCATGGCGCCCGAATCAAACCAAACATCAATCAAATCACTTTCGCGATGCATTGGTTTTCCTGAAGCCGAAACCAACGTGATTTCGTCCACCACATTTTTATGCAAATCAATCAAATCGTAATTCGCTTCTGACATGTTTCCTATTTCAAAACCAGCAAATGGATTGCTTTTTTGGAAACCTGCTTGGATCGATTTTTCAATTTCATTGTATAATTCTTCAACCGAACCAATCAAGATTTCTTCTTGTTTGTCTTCGGTTCTCCAAATTGGCAAGGGGATTCCCCAATATCTTGAACGTGATAAATTCCAATCGTTTGCATTTTTTAACCAATTTCCGAAACGGCCTTCACCCGTAGCCTTAGGCTTCCAGTTGATCGAATCGTTTAGGTCAAACATGCGGTCGCGTACCTCGGTAATCTTGATGAACCAAGAATCCAATGGGTAGTATAAAATAGGCTTGTCTGTTCTCCAACAATGTGGGTAACTGTGCACGTATTTTTCAACTTTAAACGCTTTGTTTTCTTCTTTTAACAAAATGGCAATGTCCACATCAGCTGAACGCTCAGGTGCTTCGCCTTCGTTATAATATTCGTTTTTAACGTATTTGCCTGATAATTCGCCTAATCCGTTAACAAATTTACCTTGTAAATCAACCAATGGAACGGGTGTGCCATTTTCATCTAACACCAACATAGGTGGCACTTCGGGAGTAGCTTCTTTCGCAACTTTCGCATCATCTGCTCCAAAAGTAGGTGCTGTATGAACAATTCCGGTTCCGTCTTCGGTAGTTACAAAATCTCCAGCTATCACACGAAAAGCATCTTGCGGATTTTGATAAGGCAATGCCAATGGCATCAATTGCTCGTAACGAATTCCGACTAAATCGGCTCCTTTGGCTTCTGCCAAAATTTGGAAAGGGATTTTCTTATCTCCTGCTTTGAAGTTTTCAAAATCGGCAGCTTCAGTCGATTCGAAGAATGTTTTACCAAATTGTTTTCCAACTAAATTTTTAGCCAAGATCACATTTGCTGGTAAAAAAGTATATTGATTGAAGGTTTTCACCAACACATAATCAATTTTTGGACCTACCGTCAAAGCCGTATTGGATGGCAATGTCCAAGGCGTGGTGGTCCAAGCTAAGACATGAATGTCTCCAAATCCTTGTAAAAAATTTGGCAACGATTCAGGTTTGGTTTTAAACTGAGCAACAATGGTTGTATCGGTTACATCACGGTACGAACCTGGTTGGTTCACTTCGTGTGAAGACAAACCTGTTCCTGCTTTTGGTGAATAGGGCTGGATGGTATAGCCTTTGTACATCAAATCCTTGTTATAGATTTGTTTCAACAACCACCATACCGATTCAATGTATTTGGATTTGTAAGTAACGTATGGATCTTCCATATCTACCCAATATCCCATTTTTTCGGTAAGGTCGTTCCAAACGTCTGTATAGCGCATCACGGTGCGTTTGCACGCCTCGTTGTATTCTTCTACGGTGATGGTTTTCCCGATGTCTTCTTTGGTAATTCCTAGTTCTTTTTCGGTACCAAGTTCAACCGGTAAACCGTGGGTATCCCAACCCGCTTTTCGCTTTACTTGGAATCCTTTTTGAGTTTTATAGCGACAAAAAATATCTTTGATAGCACGAGCCATTACGTGGTGAATACCAGGCAATCCATTAGCCGAAGGCGGCCCCTCGAAAAACACATACGGAGTAGCCCCTTCTCGAGAAGTTATCGATTGATCAAATATCTTGTTGTTTTTCCAAAAATCCAATACTTCTTCTGCCGATTTTGGCAAGTCAAGTCCTTTGTATTCAGTAAATTTTGTACTCATTGTATTGCTATCTTAAATCAATGTGCGAAAGTAGTGAATATTAGCAAATAGGCAAAAGGCAAGAGGTAAAAGTTATCTGTCTTTTTTACAAAAAAACGTTTAAGCAAATACTTCTTTCAATACATCGAGTGATTTTGGCTTTCTAAATCCGTCCAGATGGATCGCAAAGTAATCCAACAGCAATTGTAAAAGCAACTGTCTTTCTATTCCGGAAAACATTTTTTGATCACTATCAAATTTCAAATGGATCAATTTTTTCAATAAAAAAGTTTGATGTTCCGAGACACATTGGAGCCCTTGAAAGAGGGTAAAATTTCCATCCATTGTGTTAAAATAGGGCAAATCCATGTCGGTGATGTCTGGATAAAATCCTAAAAATTTAGACATTTCCAGCAATAATATTAAATGGAAATTTTGAGGTTCGTCGTGCATATCCAACCAAGTCAATGCTGCTTCTAAGAACGTAAATAAATCATCGTTTCGCTCCTCTTCTTGAATACAATTGCTGAGGACTTCCGAAAGAAAAATAACAATGGTACTTTTGTAAACATCGTTGTTGATGGTTTGGTAAGCAAAAGCTAATTTTATTTCTTTAAAATGTTCTAACGTGCCTTTGTTTTTATGATTCGCTTCAATTTCAATCAGTGTCAACGGTTGAAAATAGGCAATTTTTTGATTGGATTTTTTACCCGAAAAAGCATTCGGGACAAAATAGGTTTTTACGCCTTCCTGTTGCGTATAGCATTTTGTAATGAGTCCCTTTTCTTGGTATTTCAATGAGGACAGCACAATCGCTTTGGTTTTGACAATCATTATCGGATAATCATTATTTTCTTCACGGTTGTATCAAGTCCGTCTTGGCTTGAAACCAAAATCAAATACACTCCAGAAGCTACTTTATACTGGCCGAAAGCGGTAGTGTCCCATTCGATTGTTCCTCCATCAGAAGTTGTTTCATGAACTAAATTTCCTTCAACGTCTGTAATTTTTACGGTTGCTTTAGAAGTTAATCCTGCAATTTTAACCGTTCCAGCATAATCGGGACGAACTGGATTGGGATATGCATATACATTTTCTAGCGATTCGCTTGGTTTTGTCGCCGATCCTTTGAAGGAAACCAATCCTTTGTCGGTAGCAAAAAAGACCTCGCCTGTCACGCCATCAATTTCAATATCGTTGACATTATCACTCGGAAGAGAGGAATTTGATTGGGTGAAATGATAGATCGTTTCTTGACCGTTGGACGATACTAAGAAAACGCCCGTATCTGCAGTTGAAACCCATTTTCTGTTGGCACCATCTACCGCTATATCTAAAATAAATTGCTCGTAAAAAAGCTCTTGAGCCAGCCCATCTTCTAATATGATGATCGGTTTGGTTGTGATTTCATCTTGCGACACAAATTGATCCACACTTGAAATGATTCGCAACCCTTTTCCGGTTCCTATCCAGACTTGATTTCGATTGTCTATGGCCACGCATCTTACATCTGTTGTGGGCAAATTTCCAGCTGTATTGTCTGTAATCTGCAAAGACTTGTTGAGTGTTTCGTTATAAATTGCAAGACCGCTGGTACTTGTTGGCAGCCATTTCGAATTGTTTTTATCAATTACAGGAATAGCATAACTTTCACTCGTAGGAGCCGGGATGGTTTGAGTCAAATCATAGGAAGCCCAGGTGCCATCTGCTTTGAATACTTTTAATCCTTTTTGAACAAAATTATTCGTCATCCATAAATTTCCATTCGAATCATAGGTGGGTCCATTGATGCGTATGTCTACATAATTGGGATCGGTTCCCAAAGATTGTAACCCGTTGCTCCCCGTGTTTGTATTATTGTAAAGTACCGTAGGCACATCATTTACTACTTTCAACAATCCGGAAAAATACGAACTGATGTAGATTTCGTTCAATTTAGTGGGATGAAAAGCAATATTGGAAAGCGACCTAGCGCCCAACAAACTGCTGTAGGGAATGGTTTTCCATCCATTGGCTTCTGTAAATTTACTAATAGGATATTTTCCGGGGCCGTTTAAAAAATAAGGGTTGTAGGTTCTGCTGTACAAGCCATACACCGCCCATAAAGCATTGGTTGCTTTTTTTACTCTAAAAATGGCATTCATGTGAGGGCCATTCGGTAGGTTGATCTCAAAATTGGCTGGGTTGGATAGGGTAGAAGAAAGCACCCCGTTTTCATTGGTTCCTATGTAAATTGTATTATCAATCACCGTCGCACAAGTGAAGGTCACCGCCGCACTGGTAAATTGATTGGAGTTGATATGTACTAGCTGTTGAAACAAATTATTATAGACATACACATGATTTGTTGTGGTCACAATTAAATAGTTTCCATAGGCTCTGATGTCCTTCAATGGGTCCTGTAACGTAGCTATTTCAACGGGAGAAGATCCGTTAAAACGGTATAATTTTCCGTTGGCATTTACCGCAGTAATTACCCCGTTAAACGTAGTGCCTCCCGACCAATAACCCGCATCAAAAACCTGCCATTGATTATAGTCTACAAGATTGGGGTTGGAAACCGATGCTTTTTTTATCCCTTGACTATCTGTAAATGCATACAGTTCATTATTCAAAATTGTTGTTTGTACAACCTTTACGGTCCCACCATTCGATCCTATATAAAACGTGTCGCCAAATTCAAGAGAGGTCAAATTAAAAGTAGAAATACCATAATCACATGCGAGATAAATATTGTTTTGAAATTCTGTGAAGTGATTGATCTTTTTAATAAAGGGCGATACCGGTAATTCTTCAACAATTCCATTTTTGTACAAAAAATCTCCTGCAGGATTTTTTACTAACAACAAACCGTTGCTGTTACCAATAAAGGTGTTTTGAGTAGTTTCACTGTAGTACAGAGATGAGATGGTTTCCGCTTTTAATCCATCTACAGAATTAACCGTGGATAAAACATGGGTGTTTTTGTTTTTTGAAAAAATAGCATTTTCCGTAGCGGCATAAAAAGCAGTAGCCGATTCTGATATATCTTTCACTTGATTGTATGAAAAATACCCTTGCCACAATTGATTGTTTTGGGCATTTACAAACAACGCGCTTATTAGAAACAAGAATAAAAATTGCTTTTTAAACATAATTAAAAAATCGATTTTACAAATATAGAATAAAACGAAAACATAATAGTTTTCATATGTAGATTAAATAAAAAAGCCTTCTCAATATTGAGAAGGCCATTTTAATGGGTTTGTGGTATTAATTATACGATACCTTGAGCTAACATGGCGTCGGCAACTTTTACGAAACCTGCAATGTTGGCGCCTTTCACATAATTTACGTATCCGTCTTCTTCCACACCATATTTTTTACATTGGTTGTGAATACCTACCATAATATCTTTCAATCGTTGGTCTACTTCTTCGCTGGTCCAATTTAAACGAATCGAATTTTGTGTCATTTCCAAACCAGATGCAGCAACTCCTCCAGCATTTGCAGCTTTTCCAGGAGCAAAAAGAACTTTGTTGCCAACAAATTGTTTGATTGCATCCAACGTACAAGGCATGTTTGCCGCTTCCGTTACACAAATCACTCCGTTAGCAATCAATTTTTTAGCATCTTCTTCATTCAACTCATTTTGAGTAGCACACGGAATCGCAATGTCTACTTTTACTTCCCAAACGCTTTTCCCTTTATGGAATTCGGCATTTGGATATTTCTCCAAATAGGCTTCTGCTTTGTTATCTCCTCTAGCTCTTAAATCTAACATGAACTCAATTTTATCACCAGAAATTCCCTCTTTATCATAAATATAACCATCAGGACCTGAAATAGTTACTACTTTTCCTCCTAATTCGTTTACTTTTAAAGCAACTCCCCAAGCTACATTCCCGAATCCAGAAATAGCTACTGTTTTCCCTTTGATTTCATGTCCAATCGTTCTCAACATTTGCTCAGTAAAATAAACGACTCCATAACCTGTAGCTTCTGGTCGAATTAATGAACCTCCATAAGCGATTCCTTTTCCAGTAAGCACTCCTGTAAATTCATTTTTGATGCGTTTGTATTGACCAAACAAATACCCAATTTCTCTAGCTCCCACACCAATATCTCCGGCTGGAACGTCAAGATCTGGACCAATATGACGACACAATTCGGTCATAAATGATTGACAAAAACGCATGATTTCTGCATCTGATTTTCCTTCTGGGTCAAAATCAGATCCTCCTTTTCCACCGCCCATTGGCAAGGTGGTCAAACTATTTTTGAATACTTGCTCGAAAGCTAAAAATTTTAAAACCGATAAATTTACTGTGTGGTGAAAACGAATTCCTCCTTTGTAAGGACCAATTGCAGAATTCATTTGGATTCTGAATCCTCTGTTCACTCTAATTTCGCCGGAATCATCCACCCATGGAACTCTAAAAATGATCGAACGCTCTGGTTCAGCTATTCTTAGCAATAAATTTTTTCCATCGTATTTTGACCTTTCTGAGATAAAAGGGATCACGGTTTCTGCGAATTCTCTAACTGCTTGAATAAATTCTGGCTCGTTTGGATTTTTGGCTTCCACTAAAGCCATAAATTGATTTATTTTCTCTTCCATTTTGAACTTTTTTGTCAAATAGTAATTAACATTTGTCTTGTTTTCTAATTTAAGAAAACGTTTTCGTAATAAGAAGCAAATATACATCTTATAGAAATATAGCGCTCATTTTTTTGTGTTTCTACTTACTTTTGTTTTTTTGTCACTATTATTTATTAAACATTGCAGAAACGTCTAATTTTTCATGATTTTACTAAATTAATTCTATCTTTTGTTTCGATTTAATTAATAAAAAATCAAACCTAATTTTGTGACCCACTCCAACCAAAACAAGCATAAAAATTAACTTAAATTTATGATATTCAACATACTAAAACAGAAAAAACACGTTTTACTATGGTTAGTTATTAAATTTTGGTTTTTGTTAAATTTTTGGTTATAAAGGCGTTCAGGAAATTATCTTGAACGCCTTTTGTCTTTTCTTGAGTTCATTAATAACTCATCTCAACAATCTCGCGAATTTTATCTAAAGTAATGTTTTGTTTTTCGCCTAATGCAGTCCAACCTCTTTCTTTGAAACGTTCCACCACAATATCAGCCGTTTTTTCTATGTTTTCGGCATTTTCAGACAAACGCGTTTTCATTCCCATCGTGTGGTAAAATTGAACTGTTTTTTCAATCGCTTGTTGCGCTATTTCATCAACCGATCCTGTTTGAATGTTCCATACTCGTTTGCCATATTGCGCCAATTTGTCTTTTTTAGTTTCAAACATCACACGATACAAACTAGGTGAAATGATCGCCAAGGTTCTTGCATGATCAACTTCATACAAGGCCGTCAATTCATGACCTATCATGTGCGTCGCCCAATCAGACGGAACGCCTTTTTGAATCAATCCATTAAGTGCCATGGTGCACGACCACATAAAATTTGATGCCAATTTATAATCGGTTGGTGTTTCCACGACTTGTGGGCCAATTTCAATCAGTGTTTGCAATATTCCTTCCGCAATTCTGTCTTGTAACATGGCGTCGTGAGGATAAGTAATGTATTGTTCTAAGGTATGCATGTAGGCATCGATCACACCATTTTGAAGTTGTCTTTTAGGTAATGAAACAATAACCGTTGGATCGCAAATTGAAAACTTAGGAAACAAAGCACTTCCTCCAAGAACTAATTTTTCTTGCGTGGCCTCTATGGTAATCACCGCCCCCGAATTCATTTCGCTTCCTGTTGCTGGTAAAGTTAAAACCGTCCCAAAAGGAATCACTTTGGACACATCTTTGAATAATACTTTGTTTTTTAAAATTTCGATGGGATCCCCTTCATAGTGTACGGCTCCCGAAATAAATTTCACACCATCAATAACGCTTCCTCCTCCAACAGCTACTATGAAATTGATTTGCTCTTTGCGAATGATTTCAACTGCTTTCATAAGTGTTTCAATACGCGGATTGGGTTCGATGCCCCCAAATTCTATCACGGTAAAACCAGTCAATGCTTTTATTACTTGAGCGTGAATTCCATTCTTAAAAATACTTCCTCCGCCATAAGCAAGAAGCACTTTTGCGTTTTCCGGAATCAATTCTGCTAATTTTTCGGTCTGATTTTTACCAAAAATGTAATTTACTGGATTGTACAATTCGAAGTTTAACATGGTTTTTTATTTAAGTTTATTTTTATCCCTTGACTACAAATAAAACCCGCTTTTATCTATGTATTCTGCCACTTTGTTGGGCAACATAGGTGCGATGTTTTTTTGTTTTTTTATGCTTTCGCGAATAAAAGTAGATGAGATTTCAACTACAGGCGCTTTAATTGCATGTATTTTAGGATGATTTTGCAATGACGCAAGGCACTTGTCCTTGTTTTGATCTACCCTAGGATAGACATAAATATCATGATTTTGCAGAATCACATCATAGTTTTTCCATTTATGAAAAGAATTTAAATTATCCTCTCCCATGATTAATGAAAATTGGTTTTTGGGGTATTTCTCTTGCAAATGCACGAGGGTATTGATGGTGTAATTGGGTTGCGGCAACTTGAATTCAATATCGGAAGGTTTGATTTTAGGATATTCTTCAGTTGCTAAATGAACCAAGTGCAATCTTTGGTAATCGTCTAAAAGGGTTGCTTTTTTCTTGTGTGGATTGTGCGGAGTAACCACCATCCAAACTTGATCCAAATCGGTAAACTCTGCCATATAGTCGGCAATAATTAAATGCCCAATATGAATGGGATTAAAGGTTCCGAAATAGAGTCCGATTTTCATTTTATTTTGTATCACAACGTTTTACAAAATTTCACTTATTTTTTGCGCTTCTTTAAGGAAACCTAGTGAAAATTTTTTTGTTTCAATTATTTTCCAACAAAATCCTTAACCAATTGATATGCGTCTTCTTTGGCTACATCCAATTCATAATTTTTAATAATTACATCAAATTGAGGAGCGGTTGCCAATTCAACATGTGCTTTTGCGATGCGCATATTGATTTTTTCATCACTTTCTGTGCTTCGTTCTTTCAAACGTCGCTTCAATTCATCTACGCTGGGCGGTTTTACAAAAACAGCCAAGGTTTCTTGCTTGTATTTTGATTTTATTCGCAGTCCGCCAGCCACATCAATGTCAAAAATGACGTTTTTGCCTTTGGCCCAAATACGTTCTACTTCCGATTTTAATGTCCCGTAAAAATTATCTCGATACACCTCTTCCCACTCAATAAAATCTTCTGCTTTGATGTGGTTTTTAAATTCTTCAAGTGAAATAAAATAATAATCTTTTCCGTCTTTTTCTTCTCCACGAAGTTCGCGCGTGGTGCACGAAATGGAGAATTCCAAATTCAAATCGGGTTGTGCTAACAAATGTTTTACGATGGTTGTTTTACCTGATCCAGAAGGAGCCGAAAAAACTAATAATTTTCCTTTATCCATTTTTATAACACGTTCAAAACTTGTTCTTTAATTTTTTCCAATTCGTCTTTCATCATCACCACCAATTTTTGCATTTCGGTGTGGTTCGATTTAGACCCCATGGTGTTGATCTCTCTTCCCATTTCTTGTGTAATAAAACCAAGTTTTCTTCCGTTGGCTTCACTTCCATTCAGGGTTTCTATAAAATAATTCAAATGATTGCCTAAGCGAACTTTCTCTTCGGTAATGTCATATTTTTCAAGATAGTAAATCAGTTCTTGTTCAAACCTGTTCTCGTCAATATGCACCTTTAACTCGTCAATTGCAGTTCGCAATCTCGATTTTACCGTGCCAATTCGTTCGCTATCATGTGAAACCGCTTCGTTCATATATTGATGAATGTTAGCAATTCGAAGTTGAAATTCATTTTCTAAAGACTTCCCTTCAGAAACTCTAAAGTTTACAATGTTTTGAAGCGCTTCTTCAATCACCTTCTGAATCTCTTTCCATTCATTTTCGTCAATTTCTTCACGTTCGGTTTTCAACACATCGGGCATTCTTACTGCCATTTTCATTAATTCGGTACTGTCTGCATCTGGAATCACTTTCTTCAATTGATCCATATATGCGTTCACGATTGCCACATTTATTTTAGACGAAGTGTCTTCACCTGTAGCTTCAATATATAATGAAAAATCTATTTTTCCTCTTTCAAGTCTTTGTGCAATTTGATTGCGAAGACCTAATTCCATTTCTCTATAAACCGAAGGCATGCGCACATTTAAGTCAAGTCCTTTGCTGTTTAACGATTTAATTTCGACTGTTATTTTTTTGTTTGGCAGTTGCAAAGTTGCTTTACCAAAACCCGTCATCGATTGTATCATGTTGTTATTTGATTGTATGCAAATGTATTGAAAATTTAGGATTTGAAGTTCATTATTTGTTTTTCTTAATGACAACCAAATAAACCCCAAAAAAGACTAAAAAAGCAGACCCAATCTTCACCATGTCGAGGTTGTCTTTACCCATTCCTATGGCATAAACAGTGGCAAATAAGGGTTGTAGGTACATAAAAACGGCTACTGTAGTAGGCGATAATTGGCGCATCGACAGCAGGTTAAGTAAGTACGTAAAAAACGTTGAAAACAGGACTACAAAACCAATTTTATAATAAATATCCGTTGGGATTGCGTGCCAGCCTATTTGTTGTATTTCGGTCCATCCAAAAGGGAGTACCATGATAAATCCGATGGTATATATCCATTTTACAAAGGTAAATGCATTGTATTTGTCCATTAATTTTTTGACAATGATCAGGTAAAACGCATAAGAGACAGCGTTGATAAACACCAAAAAATTTCCCAGCATAGCGTGTGGCATACTGGCCAACGACTTTCCATACAAAATAAGAATGGTAGCCCCCGACAGGCCGAGTACAATTCCAACTACTTTTTTGAGCTGGAGCTTTTCTTTGACAAGGATCGCAGAAAAAATGAGCACTAATATTGGCGAAGTTACCATCAATACGGCGCTCATGATGGGAGATGTATAACTTAATCCCTTAAAAAAAGTGAGCATGTTGAAAGCTACTCCAAAAAAAGCGGCAGCAGTAATCCTTAAAAAATCAGGGAGTGCAATTTTTTCTTTTGGCGAAAAAAAAGATACCATCCAAAACAAAAACGTTGCACCCAATACCCGCAACACAATAAATCCGAAGGGTTGAATGTATTGAGGCATCACATCTTTGGCAACTGAAAACGTCACACCATAAATGAGCGAAACAAGGGTCGCCCCAATGATTGCTAAATTTCTTTTAGACATTAACCCAACACTTTTATTACTTCCAAGATGTTTTTTTGACCGTTACCGATGTAAATTTGGTTGTGAATGATAAATACGGGACGACTCAAAAAAGTATAATGCTCCAAGAGGTATTTTTTATAATCGAGTTCGGTCAAGTTTTTATCTTTTAGTCCAAGTGATTTATAAAGTTGCGCTTTTTTACTGAACAGCGCCTCATAACTTCCTGCTAACTGGTACATTTGGTCCAATTCTGCTTCAGTAATCGGATTTTGACGAATATCATGAAAGGTCAAAGTATCCGAATTGGGAAGCGATTTAATGATTTTTCGACAGGTATCGCAAGAAGCGAGGTAATATATTTTGTTCATTTTTATAATACTAAATGTAAGCTGCAAAAATAGGAAATTAAAATTTGGGAATTACAAGGGGTGGATGGCTTTTGGCGGATGCCTATTTGCGCAATGCCAAAAAAAACTTCCTATATTTGCACAACACTTGAATAAATGACTAAATAGATTCCGATGAAATTCAATACCAAAGTAATACACGGTGGACAACACCACGACAAAGAAACAGGCGCTGTAATGACTCCTGTATTTCAAACCTCAACTTATGCACAAACGAGTCCGGGACAACCTGTGGGCGATTACGAATACAGCCGTGCTGCCAACCCTACACGTCAGGCATTAGAAGATGCGTTGGCGTCTATCGAAAATGGTGCGCGTGGATTGGCTTTTTCTTCGGGACTTGCCGCTACCGATTGTTTGCTACGTTTGTTTAAGGCAGGTGACGAAATCATTGCAATGGACGATTTGTATGGCGGAACCTACCGTTTGTTTACCCGTTTGTACAAAGACAGCGGCATCAAATTTCATTTTGTAGACATGAATGATTTGGAAAAATTCCAATCGCTCATCAACGAGAATACCAAGCTTGTTTGGGTAGAAACACCTACTAATCCGCTCATGAAGCTAGCCGATATCCAAGCTATTGCGGCCATCACTAAAAAACACAATTTGCTTTTTGCAGTAGACAATACATTTGCTACACCTTATTTACAAAAACCGCTTGACCTGGGTGCCGACATTGTGATGCACTCAGCTACAAAATACTTGGGCGGTCACTCAGATGTGATTGCAGGTGCGCTCATCATCAAAGACAAAACATTGGGAGATGAGTTGCATTTCAAACAATTTGCAACGGGTGCTACCTTAGGTCCAATGGATAGTTATTTGGTTTTGAGAGGGATCAAAACACTTCACTTACGCGTGCAAAGACATTGCGAAAACGGAATGAAAGTAGCGCGTTTTCTTGCCAATCACCCAAAAATTGCTACGGTTTTCTATCCGGGATTAGAAAGTCATCCGTTTCATGAAATTGCCAAAAAGCAAATGAGCGATTTTGGAGGAATGGTCTCTTTTACCTTCAAGTCGGGAGCCAAAGCTGATGCCATTTCGTTTTTAGAAAAAGTGAACGTGTTCACCTTGGCAGAATCGTTGGGTGGCGTAGAATCGTTGGCCAATCATCCGGCCTTGATGACCCATGCTTCCATTCCTGAAGACAAACGAAAAGAAGTAGGTATTACCGACGACTTGGTTCGATTGAGTACAGGTGTAGAAGACATCGAAGACTTATTGGCTGATATTGAGCAAGCGCTGAAATAGTTTTTTGTACAAATTCAGATTCCTTTTTTAAAACTGAAACTTCAGCTGAACGACGACCGTTTTTTTTATTTCGGTGTTGAGATTGCTGAGGGAAATTCCTAACAACCGCACCGATTCTTTGAGACGCTCTTGGTACAGCAAATCTTTGGCGGTTTCGGCAAGTAGGCCTTTGTCTGCAATGAAATAAGGCAAGGTTTTACTCCTTGTTTGGGTCGTAAAATTGCTGTATTTTATTTTTAAGGTGACGGTTTTGCCCGAAATGTTGTGCTTTTTTAATCGTCGTTCCAATTCGGAAGCAATTTGCTCCAGGCGTTGTTGCATGTAAATTTCGGAAGTGAGGTTTTCGTTGAATGTGTGTTCTGCGGCCACCGATTTGGATATTCGGTTGGGTTTGACCTCGCTGTAATGGATGCCGCGCACAATGTTGTAATAAAAGGCGCCGCTTTTACCGAAGTTTTTTTCAAGAAATTCTAACGGTTTTGATTTGAGGTCTTTTCCGGTAAATATGCCGTGTTGGTACATTTTTTCTTTGGTTACTTTTCCGATACCGTAGAATTTTTTGATGTCGAGGTTTTCCAAAAAAGGCTCGACTTCGTCTGGAGTAACCGTTTTTTGCCCGTTGGGCTTGTTGTAATCACTGGCCACTTTGGCCACAAATTTATTGATGGATATTCCTGCCGAAGCTGTGAGGCCCACTTCGTTGAAAATTCGGGTTCTGATTTCTTCTGCGAGTAGTGATGCGCTTGGGTTTCCTTTTTTGTTACTTGTAACATCCAAATAGGCCTCGTCGAGCGATAAGGGCTCTACCAGATCGGTGTATTCATAAAAGATCTTTCTGATTTTTTGAGAAATTTCTTTGTATCGTTCAAAACGTGGTTTGACAAAAATAAGATCGGGACAGTTTTTGGCTGCCTGGACTCCACTCATGGCGCTTCGAACTCCAAATTTTCGTGCTTCATAACTTGCTGCCGAAACCACCCCTCGTATTTCGCTTCCGCCCACAGCGAGCGGTTTCCCTTTTAATTCAGGAAAATCCATTTGCTCTACAGAGGCATAAAAAGCATCCATATCTACGTGAATGATTTTTCTTTGGCGAACTTCGTGCGTCATACTACAAAAATAGAAATGAAAAAGCACATTTGAGGTAAAATTATAGTATTTTTATGGGCTAAAACCCATTTGACATGATTGAGATAGAACGAAAATTTTTAGTCCTTTCTGACGCTTTTAAATCGATTAGTGTGACGCAAAACCAAATTGCGCAAGGGTATTTGAACTCAGATCCCGAAAGAACGGTACGGGTTCGCATAAAAAACAACCAAGGATTTATCACCATCAAAGGGAAAAGCAACGAAAGTGGCTTGTCTCGATTGGAATGGGAAAAAGAAATTGACGTTGCAGAAGCTACACAATTATTGGCTTTGTGTGAAAAAGGGGTGATCCATAAAACACGTTATGAAGTTCCTTTTGGACAACACGTTGTAGAAGTGGATGTATTTGGAGGGGATAATGAAGGCTTGGTGATGGCAGAAATTGAACTTAGTTCAGAAACAGAAACCTATGCAGTACCTGAATGGTTGGGCGAAGAGGTAACCAACGATGCAAGGTATTACAATTCGTATTTGAGCCAGAACCCTTATACGCTTTGGTAATTATTTTTGTAAAACTTCTAGAGTTGCGATAATACTTCCGCTGTTTTTATTTGCAACAATTGACATAAACGCTTTTCTCGACAAATCGATTTCGCGTCCTTTGACAAAAGGGCCTCTATCGGTAATTTCCACTATGACTGATTTTCCGTTTGCCTCGTTTGTAACACGCACGATGGTTCCGAAAGGCAGTTTTTTGTGGGCTGCTGTCAATTTGTTTTTATCGTAGATTTTACCGCTTGCCGTTCTTCTTCCGTTGAACTTGTTGTTGTAATAAGAAGCGTGGGTTTTGGTTTTATACGGTTTGAATTTGCCTTTATATACAATGATGGAGTCTGCATCAGCAGTGGTCGTTGCTTTAGCGTTTTTGACGGTGTCTTGCTGGCTCATTTTAGCTGTTCCTTTTTTTACTTTGGTTGTAAATGTTCTGGAAAAACTAGATGCCGCAACAAGGAGTATTATAAATGAAAATAAATAGAATGACTTCTTTTTCATACGTTGGTTTTGATGAATGACTATGTTATGGTTTTAAAGTATTATTTAGTAAACCACAAATGCCAAGGGATTCTTGCTAAGATTAAAAGCAACCCTAAAGTATAAAAAACTGTAAATGATTTGAATTTAGCGTTGCTTTCAAGCGCTTTTTTATGTTTCGACCATCCAATAGTAATCAATACGATGGCAATAATGTTGATCAATGGGTGCTCTACCGATGTCAATCTCAACGCTGCATCTTTCATGTTGCCTAAGCTTGCTTTACCTAATGGAGAAACAAAATACAGAACCAATCCAACGACTAGTTGAAGGTGCATGGTGATCAAAGCGATCAAAGCGATCTTTCTATCTTTTGGCGTGAATTCTTTTTTTGAAGCAGCCCCAATAAAAGCATTGATAACAGCAATAACCAAAGCCAATAAAGCAATGTAAGCCCAGCCTGAGTGAAATTTTTGTATGATATTGTACATGATCGTAATTTTTAAATTTTTTCAAATATAAATAAAAAAACATAAAAAAAACGGCATCTTAAGTTAAGATGCCGTTTTGATTGTATAAGTTAACTTATTAGAAGTTGTATCTCATTGTGAAATTCCAAGTTCTACCAAATCCGAAGAATACTTGGTTAGCGTTTGCTACACCATCGTAAGTTCTTCCTAATTGAGTATAAGTTTGTCCACCTGTTGCGATATCATCAGCAAAGATGTTTGTTCTAGATTCTGCAATGTATACTTCGTCAAGAACGTTGTTGATGTTTAATCTGAAATCTAATGATTTAGATTTGTCTTTTCCTAATAACCATTTGTAAGAAACACCTGCATCCATTAAACCGTAAGATGGTAACTCTAACGTTCCTTTGTTTACAGCAGCAGTTTGTTTTGTAGGATCTAAACTTGCAAATAATTTATCGTGGAATCTGTAGTTAGCATCTACGTTAAATCTTTTTACAATTTCGTAAGAAGCTCCTAATGAAGCTGTCATTTGAGCTACATCACCTACTCTTGTTCCATCAACATAATAAGTAGTCGTTGTACCACCAGAAATGTTGTTGTTGTTTACATCGTATCTTGTTCCAGTAATGTTGTTTTGATACACCCATTTACCTAAAGAGAACATACCGTTTACTTTCAATTTGTCTGTTACTTTTGCGTTAGCATCAAATTCAACTCCAGAGTGAACTTGTGTAATTCCAGCAAAGTCATAATATCCTCCTGGGTTATCCGTAGCAGCATCATTTGATCTTTGGTATCTGTCTTTCCAAGTTGTGTGGTATACGTTTACGTTAGCATTGAATTTAGCTGAACGGAAACCGTAACCTGCTTCAAGTCCTAATACTTTTTCATTTGTCAAGTTTTCGTTAACAATAGATTTGTTGTTAGGATATACTGCATTGAAGAAAGGTTGTTTTGAGTAGTAACCTGCATTTACAAAAACATTGTGGTTTTCGTTGATGTTGTAGTTAGCTCCTCCTTTTACATTTCCACCTAATACATTTTTGTAATCTGTAGAAGCTAAAGGATTAGAAGAATTATATAAGAAATAATCTACTCTTTTGAATCCTTGTTGCGAAACAGCTCCTTGGATGAATGCTGTTAAGTTTTCTGAAGCATACTCTAATTGTGTAAATGCACCGTACCAATTTACTAAACCATCATTGTTGTAGTTGATTTTTTGTTGTTGGTAATCCAAGCTAAAGAAAGGATTTAAGTTTGGTTCAGCAGCATATACATAAGTTAATACTCTGTTTGGATCGTTTACATTGGTATTGTCTTTATAGTTGGTAGCTCCTAATAAATCAGTCAATACTTGGTAATGGATACCTCTGTAAGTTCTAGCATCAAGACCAAAATCCAACGTTAATTTGTCTGTTAATTTTTTGTTTAAGTTGATCACCCCACCGTACCAGTTGTGTGAGTTAACAGAAGCAATTTTAGAAATACCGTTTGTCAAGTTGTTTGAAGTTGATGAACTATTTTGGTAAGCTCCACCAATTTGTGCTCTTGTAGAGTTTCCTGTAGAACCTGGAATAGTAACTGTTTGTCCAGAGTTCCAAGCTTGGATCAAATCAACATTGATCGTTCCATCAGCTCTTCTTAAGTTATCAGAGAAAAATCTATTCCCTCTCATAGCACCAGCTCCGTTAGAACCTCCTCCACGTCCCCATGAACCATAGGCAACAGCAGATAATTTTGTAGTTGAATTGAATTTATAATCCCAGTTCAAAGATGCGATTGGTTTGTGGTAGTAGTTCGTTCTGAAACTATACTCTTCCCCGTTTAAAGTTCCCCAATCACTGTTGTATCTTCTGTCCACTTCTCCACCACTATATTGTTGGTATTGAGCAATAGTTGGAGCTGTAGATCTTTGGTTGTGCCATTGTGGCGCTCCTGTAATTGTAAATTGAATGTCGCTTTTTGCGCTGAATTCATATCCTAAACCGATGAAGTAGTTTCCTGCTTCAAATTTAGTTCCGTCAACATAACCGTCTCCTCTAGTTTGGCTTAATAAAATAGATGTAGACAATCCGTTTTTCATTTTACCTGTAGAATAAGTAGCCAATGTTTTTAAATAATCATCGTTAGCAAGACCAACCGAAACATTTCCACCTTCTCTCATATCAGCAGTTCTAGTCACAACGTTGATTGTACCTCCCACTGAAGAAATAGCTAATTTAGAAGAACCTAATCCTCTTTGAACTTGCATAGCAGAAGTTACATCAGACAAACCTGCCCAGTTACTCCAATAAACGGCACTGTTTTCCATGTCGTTCACAGGAACTCCGTTGATCATAACCGCAATATTTTTTTGATCAAAACCACGAATGTTCACTCTTGAATCTCCAAAACCTCCACCTGATTTAGTAGCGTACACAGAAGGTGTATTAGCTAAAATTTCTGGAAATTCTTGGTTTCCAAGTTTTGCTTGAATTTCAGAAGCTTTGATAGTAGAAACAGCCACTGGCGTTTTTCTATCTTTAGCAACGTCAACTACTGTACTTTTTACAACAACTTCATCCAAACTATTTGCGTTTGAAGTCAATACAATTGAACCTAAGTCAACTGATTTTCCACCAGAAACACTGAAATTGATTGTTTTAGCATCAAATCCAACGTAAGAAATCACTAATTGCCCTGAAGCAGCAGTCACAGTAAGTGTAAATTTACCGTCCATATCTGTTGCAGCAGCGTTTTGTGTACCCTTCACAGAAACTGTAGCTCCTGGAAGAGACCCTTTCAATTCAGAATCAATAACAGTACCTGTTATTTTTCCTTGAGAAAACACAACTGATACCATCATAAATAGTACCGCAGTGAATGACCATTTTTTAAAATTTTTCATCGTTTTGTTTTAGTTAAAATTTTACGGCAAAATTCGAACTTTTATTTTTTTATTATGTTAAGAAAATGTTAAGAAAAAAAGGTCAATTAAACAATTGTCAAACATTTTTGCTTTTAAAGTGCTAATTGTCAATAATACTTGACAATGTTTGCTTTTTTTTAAAAGATGTACAACCGTAATCTTAATTTTTTTAACATATTTCAATAAAAGCGTTTATTTATTTTGCAAGAAATGAGTTAATAAGAAAGTAGTTGAACTGTCGTGGTTAGACGGTTGCTTGCTCTCGATATCCGTCAATATTGAATTGGCCAATTGTTTACCTAATTCAACTCCCCATTGATCATAGCTGAAAATATTCCACACAATTCCTTGTACAAATATTTTGTGCTCGTACATGGCTATCAAAGAACCTAATGTTTCTGGCGTTAACGAGTCAATTAATATCGTGTTGGTTGGTTTGTTCCCTTCAAATACCTTGAAAGGTTTTAAATAATCTGCAGTGGTTGCGTCCAAATTTTGTTTGTTGAACTCCTCTTGTACTTGTTGTGCCGATTTACCGTTTAACAATGCTTCGGTTTGTGCAAAAAAGTTGGACATTAATTTATTGTGGTGATCCACATCGTTGTATAATGAATGGACAAATCCGATAAAATCTGTAGGTATCAATTTAGTCCCTTGATGTATCAATTGAAAAAAGGCGTGTTGGGAATTGGTTCCTGGCTCTCCCCAAATAATTGTTCCCGTTTGGTAATTGACCTTGCTACCGTCTCTTCCTATACTTTTACCATTACTTTCCATGATCCCTTGTTGTAAATAAGGAGCAAGTTTTTGTAAATATTGTGTATAAGGTATCAACGCTTCACTTTCTGCGCCAAAGAAATTATTGTACCACACACTAATCAATGCCAATACTACAGGGATGTTTTTTTCAAAAGGTTCTGTTTTAAAATGTTCGTCCATTTTATGAGCTCCTTTCAACATTTTATCAAAATTGTCAAAGCCAACGGCCAAACAAATCGAAAGACCTACAGCAGACCAAAGTGAAAAACGGCCACCTACCCAATCCCACATTGGGAAAATATTTGAAGCGTCAATTCCGAATTCCGTTACTTTTTGAATGTTGGTAGAAACGGCAACAAAATGTTTTGAAACATCCGATTGAGAAGCCGATTTTAAAAACCATTTTCGGATGGTTTCTGAATTGGACAAGGTTTCTTGTGTTGTAAATGTTTTGGAAACGATGACAAAAAGTGTGGTTTCGGGGTTTATTTTTTTAATTACTTCGTTGACATGATCCCCGTCTACATTGGAAACAAAATGTACATTTAAATGATTCTTGTAATATTGCAAAGCTTCTACTACCATCGCTGGTCCCAGATCAGATCCTCCAATACCAATATTTACAATATCTGTAAAAGCTTTTCCGGTATAACCTTTACGTGTTCCGTTGATTACTTCATTCGAAAACGACTCCATGCTTTTCTTTACAGCATAAATTTCTGGCATCACATTTACCCCATCCACTAAAACAGTGGCGCTCTCAGGTGCTCTCAGGGCAGTGTGCAACACTGCTCTTTGTTCAGTTTGATTGATTAATCCTCCCGAAAAGTAGAGGTCAATAGCGTGCTTTAAATCAACTTGATTGGCTAAATCTAACAACAATTGAAGGGTTTCTTCCGAAATGTTATTTTTAGAATAATC
>JAGNYR010000004.1:53328-63066 GCA_017984835.1 Flavobacterium sp.
GACGCTTGAATTGTGTAAGCCTTGTCGCACTCAACTTTGTATTTTACTTCACCTTGCGCATTTGATAACTCGGTAGCAATTACATTGTTTTTATCGTCTAAGATAGCCACTTTAGCATTGTCCAAAATTGCACCCGTTTTTGCATTGGTTACAACAGTCAACAATTCAACTGCACAAATAGGAGTTGCGCTAAAAATATCATCATTCCCATCTCTATTAGTAGATAAGAAACCAATGTTTTTTGCTTTGTTAAATGTAAAAGCAAAATCGTCTTTTTCACTGTTCACTGGTTTACCCATGTTGACAGCTTCGCTTCCGTTTGATAAGTCGATTTGAAAAACATCCAATCCACCTAGACCTTGTTTTCCAGAGGAAGCGAAAAACAATGTTTTGTTATCGTCTGAAATAAATGGAAAGCTTTCATTTCCTTCTGTGTTAACTTTTGCTCCTAGATTTTCTGGTGTTCCAAAATCTCCATTAGCATCAACCGCTACTTTCCAGATATCTACTCCACCGATGCTTCCTGGCATGTTAGAAGAAAAATAAAGTGTTTTACCATCTCTACTTAAACATGGATTACTGGTAGAATACAAATTACTATTGAAAGGCAAACGGGTAATATTCCCCCACGTTTCACCTGACTTTGTTGCTTTGTATAAATTGTTTTTACCTAAACGAATGTTGTTTGATTTGTCTTTTTCATAGGATTTTTCTCTAAAACTATCGCTTGTGAAATACAGGGTGTTTCCATCAGCAGAAATAGTAACAGGCCCATCGTGGAATCTAGAGTTTAGTTCTTTGACAGAGATTGCCTCAGAAAATGTTCCTGATTCAGCACGAATTGCTTTGTATACATCTAAGTAAGGCTCTTCATTCCAACCATAACTTTTAGAATCTTTTCTAGCGCTGGTGAAATACAAAGTTTCATCATATAAAACAGCACCAAACTCTGATTTGTCCGAGTTAATTTCTAATTTTTGAGTTGTATACGAAGGTATTTTGCTCATTAATTTAGGAACATAATTTGGGTTTTGTTTGAACTCTTTGGTTCTCATGTCATTTGGAGCAAGGTTTGCAAATTTAGCCATTTGCTTGTTTGCTTCTTCGTATTTACCATTTGCTTTAAGCATTTGAGCATATCTAAAATACGTTTCTGCATCTTGATTGCTTTCAGTAGCTTTTGCATAATTAGCAATGGCTTCATCTGTATTAAACATATTGTAATTAGCGTCGGCTATTTGTTTGTATACATATCCATCTGCTTTTCCGCTATCAACAAGTTTTTGATACTCCTTCAATGCATCAACATATTCATAACGACTGAATAATTTGTCGGCAACTTTGGTGTCTTTGTTTTGCGCCACAATAGATGAACTAAAGGCTAAAAGACTAAGTGCTATATATAGGTTTTTCATTTTTACTATCTTTTATGTTAGAAATATCTAGGTGATTGTGATACTTTTTTCGGGAAATTCAAATTAAACAACAGAATGATCTCGTGAGAGGCTGGTGTTGTAACTTTTAAATCAGAAACAATGTGATCGTATGCGTATCCAATTTTTAAATTTGGATTGATTGCATAATTAACCATTGCGCCAAATGAATCGCTCAAACGATAAGTAGCTCCTAGCTCTAATTTGTCATTAAACAAGAAGTTGGTAGACAAATCAAATGAAGTAGGTACATTAAAAGCAGATTTAACCATAAAGAATGGTTTGAATTTTAAGGTTGGATTAACATCAAATACATACCCTCCAGTCAAGAAATAATGAGAGGTTTCAGATCCAAAAGTTCTTCCATTATAATCTAAATGTTTAGAGTTCATAATGTTTGGAACCGAAAGAGCTAAGTAATATTTGTTTGTATAATAAAACACCCCTGTACCTAGATTGAAGTAAGTATTACTTGTGTTTGCTTGGAAAGCAGGGTCATTTGGATCAGGTACATTACCATTTCCAATGTCGTCATAAAGACCAACATTATGAAACGTTGCCCCTCCTTTAAGTCCAAAAGCCAATTTGCTTTCACCACCTAAATTAAGTGTATAAGAAAAATCTGCATACACATTTTTTTCTTCTACAGGTCCAATTTTATCAGTGATTGCAGACAAACCAAGTCCCACATTTTTTCCAACCGGACTGTGCATGAAGAACGTTCCTGTAGTAGGAGCGTCTTCAATTTCAACCCATTGTTTTCTATAAAGCAAACCTCCTGAAAGGTTTTCTTTCGACCCAGCATACGCCGGGTTAACAACACTCATGTTATACATGTATTGTGTATAATGAGGATCTTGTTGTGCATTTACATCAATAATTGCAAAAAGTGCAACTGCAGCTAAGAAATATATTTTTTTCATTTTTTAATTTTTTTGAGAAACTACTTTTAAAGTAATTACATTAATGTTAAAATCTATTGTTCTCTATTGATGTAAATCCAACCTGTTTTAGTTTCACTATCTGAAAAATAGATCACATAATAGTATGTTCCGTCAGGTAGTTCTTGTCCTTTATCAGACTGTCCGTACCATTCATCTTGATAATTAGATTTGCTGTAAACTTTTAATCCATGACGGTTAAAAATCTCTAATTTACTTACATTAAATCCTGCCAAATCAAAATTATCATTCAATCCATCTCCAGAGCCAATTCCTCTAGGAGAAATTCCTTTTTGAATCGCACAACCATTTACTGTCAACTGAACCGTAGTGGTTTGCGCACAGTTTGCTGTGGTTGGAGTAAAGACATAATTTGCAGGTCCAGATACTCCTGTGTTAACAGTGGCAGGCGACCAAGTTCCAGCTACTCCATTTTGAGAAGTTGTTGGAAGTGGAGCTACTGCCTCTCCTACACAATATTCAGGTACAATAGAAAATGTTGCCACAGTAATTGGAACAACAGTCACTGTTGTAGCTAATGTAGATGCTTGTGAACAACCATTTAATGATACGTTGCTTAACGAAACTGAAGCGTTTGCACTAGCACCTGCAACAGTAATGGTATTCTGACCTGATGCACCTAATGCCAATTGTTGATTAGCACCCGATCCAATTACATACGTAACTGTTGAATTGGCTGTACCTGTTACGGTAAATACAGCGTCTGCTCCTGCACATATCGGTGAATTTGAACTAAACGTGGCAATTGATGGCAATGGTTTCACTGCAATAGAAGCCGTATTAGTTAATACTCTGTTACAACTATTAAGTGTTAAATTGCTAAATGCCAAGTTAACTGTACTTGTAGGTGCTGTTACTGTAATCGTTCCAGAACCTGTTCCGTCTAATGTTGTTGTTTGAGCAGTTCCACCATTAATAGTGTAGGAAATAACCGCATTTGGAATTCCTGCAATAGTAAATACTGCATTGCTTCCTGCACAAATTTCTGCAACATTGGTAATTGTTGGATCTGTTAATACTGGAGTTACTGTAATGGTATTTGTTTTAATTGCTGGAGCATCACACCCTGGCGCATTAAAGTTATACTGTGCTCCATCCACAAATACGTTTCCATTATTTCTTGTAATTGTAATGGTATTTGTATTAATGGTTGGTGTAAAAGTGATTTGTTGTAAAACCGCATTTGGTCCTGCATTAAATACAGTAGGAGCCGCAGAACTTCCATCACTAATATTTACACTACCTGCAGTATTTGAACGAGCAATACTGATGATAACATTTGATCCAGCTAATAATTCATCAGCAAAAGTTAAGGTCATCGTTGGGTTAGCGCTGTTAATTGTAGCACAATTGGTTGCTGTAGCTGCTGCTCCAACAGCTGATATTGGTCCAACTGCATTGTTTGGAGTAACACCCCCTACTACAGTAATTGCATTTCCTGATGTAGGAATGACAGGTGCTGTAATATAAGTAGTATTAACCGTTGTTGTAGCTGTTAATCCTGATAAGGTAATGGTTGCTTGTCCTGTATTATCAAGAGCAACAGTTTGGTTGGTACCTCCGTCCACATTATAGGTTACGGTCGTATCAGGTGAACCTGTTAAAGTAAACACACCGTTTTCTCCGTTACAAATTGGAGATACAGATGTTAAATCTGTTAAAGAAACCCCAGCTGTTACATTCAAACAAACTTGACTTGAATAACTACAACCGAAATCGTCTGTCATGTTATAAGTGTAACAATGTTGTCCTACAGTTGTAGGTGTTACAGTAATCGTTTGACCTGAAGTGTTGGTGATTTCTGGATTTGCTGTCCAGTTTGTATTAGATATTGCAGGTGTAAACTGATAGTTGGTAGGTAATATAGTTGTGGCAAAATCAATCGTCCAATCAAAAATATAACCATTATCAACACCTAAATTATCTGTTACCATTAATGACCAGTTACCATTTAGTGTACTTCCAACTAAACCTGTAAAAGGCTGAACTGGCATGTAGTTTCCTGCGTTTACAGAATTCCCTGCAGGCGTACCACATGTTGATGTTGCTCCATTCACTAATAATGTGGTTGCAGTAGGTGTAAAGCAATAGGTTCTACCTGTTCCTGGACCTACAGCAGGATCGTCAAGAGGACATCCTAAGTAAGTTCCTCCACCTCCTGGATAAGCTTTCAAAATAATTGATTGTCCTGTTGGGCTAATCAATCTCAATTCTAAATCTCCAAGGTAAGAGTGTTCCATGTTCACACAAACAGAAGATATTTGACTGGCAGCTGTTAATGTAGTTCCGAAAGGGAAACAATCAACCGGTACAGAAGATTGGTATGAGTTTCCTGCTCCATCTGGTAAGAACGTAGTACCACTTACTGGTGGTGCACAGTCTTTAAAGAAAGGTACTGGAACAACCGAACCTACTATTGTAGTACTTTGCCCTAAACAAATTTCATCATCTGCGATGGTAATACCGCTAAAGTTTGGAGTAGTTGAAACATAAACCAATTGGTTGATTCGGTTGTTGTTTCTACATCCACTAGCGTCTACAATTTTAAGATTTGCTAAATAAATTCCTTCGTTTGCATATGCATGCGTTGCTGTTGCAGTTCCTACAGGTGTAGATCCGTCACCGAAATCCCACTCGTAAGTTGCTCCTGTTCCAGAACCTGCAAAAGTACCCGTACCTACAAATTCAACAGTTCCACCTTGGCAAATTCTGATGGCATTATCTGAACCAACTGCAGGGGTTGCACTTGCAAGACCAGCGGTGATTGTTGGACAAGGAGGTCCGCAAATAATGGTTGCATCCCAACCTGCTGCATTTAAAGTAGCATTAGATACAAATTTGAATGTCAAACACCCAGATGGACTAGCAGAGGTATAACTCGAAATGATGTTCGTACCATAATAAGTACCAATTACAGCACCAGTTGCAGCAGTATTTCCATCATAAATAGTTAAGGTATCATTCAAACTACTTACTAGGTTGAATGAGTTAAAATAAACTGTAATTACTTGACCTGGAGAATCAGGACAAATAGTTATGGTACTATTTGCATTGTTTGGATAGTTTCCAGCAACTCCACCTAAATCATAAAAATGATCCCCACCACAATAATTTGGTAGTGTAGAAGTATTACTAGCGGTTACAGACCATAATCCGATATCCGTTCCTGATGATGGCGTACAAATAGTTCGTACGTAAAAATCATAGGAAGTTTGAGAGTTCAATCCAGTATATACATATGGATTTGTATTGGCAATCTGACCTGTTGAAGCAGCTGTTGGTGCTGGAGAACCTACAGGTAAAGCAATCACTTCCCATTGAGTTGCTCCTGGCGCATTGTTTGTCCAAGCTACCGAAACAGTTGAATAAGTTTGCACTGTCGCAACTACTGCAGTTGGTTTTGGACAACTCTCTGGAGTTGTAAATGTTGCTTTAATATTAGACCAAGGTCCAACATCGTTTCCAGCACAAATTGCTCGTACATATACATCATAAGATGTAACCGGAGAAAGACCCGTATAAGTGTAAGGATTAGTTGTTGTTAATTGTCCTGTTGCTGATGCCAATGGCGCTGGAGAACCAGCTGGCACTGCAATCACTTCCCATTGGGTAGCTGTTGTAGCATTGTTAGTCCATGAAACAGAAACTGTTGAATAGGTAATGCTAGAAACCGTTACGTTGGTTGGTTTTTGACAAGAAGGGAAAGGCTGACAAACTACGTTAGCAATCCAACCTGTAGATTGAGTAGTAGCATTACTGATGAATTGGAAAGTTAATCCATTTCCTGTCGTAGATTCTACAACTGGTAAAGTTGCGGTTAAATCTCCTGAATACGTTCCTATTAAAGTAGCCGCAGTTGAACTTCCGTCGTATACTTTTAATACGTCTGAAGTTACTTGGGTATTAAACGCCGTAAAAGTTACTATTACTTGTTGACCCGGTACTGAAGGCGTAATTGTTACTGTTCCTCCAGGAGTTGTTGCAGTAACGTTGTTTGGATAGTTACCAGCTGCACCACCTAAATCAGTATAAACAGCCCCACAAACTGGTGGCGCTACCAAAGTGGTAACAGGTTTTGGACCCGACCAACTACTAGATAAAGATGAACTACATACACTTCTTACATATATATCATAACAAGTGTCAGAATTCAATCCTGTTAAAGGAAAAGGATTCGTTGCTGCAGCTAAAAATCCTGTAGCTCCAGCTGTTGGTGCAGGAGATCCACAAGGCAATGCTAAAACTTCCCATGCAGTAGCTGTACCTGCTTCTTGCCATCCAACAGAAACAGATGTTGACGTAATTGAAGAGGTGCTAATTGTAAATGGTTTTGGACATGTTGGAAGTGGAGCACATGTTATATTAGATACCCAACCCGTTGCCGTAGTCGTTGAATTACTTCTAAATACAAAAGTCAAACACCCATCTGTACTAGATGATGTGAATGGCCCTGGAAAAGTTGTTCCGCTGAAATAACCAGCAGTTGTTAAGGGTGCTGCTGCCGCTGCTGCTCCACTAGAAATAAGTGGTGCTGTAGCCGAGTTACCATTATATATATACATTCCGTCTCCGGCTGCTATATCAAACGAAGTAAACGTTACAGTCACAGCGTTTCCAGATCCTGCCGGAGGACAAACCGTTGTAGTTACGTTTGCATTGTTTGCATAGTTTGCTGCAACGCCTCCTGAATCGGCGTAATTTCCACCACATTGTGCGGGTGCCAGAGGAGTCGTAAATTGTGCTGATGTAGTCCAAGCACTCGTGTTATTCGTTCCACATACATTTCTAACGTAAAATTGATAAGTTGTATTTGGAGATAATCCAGTCGCTGGGAAAGGCAATGTTCCACTGTATGGAGTTCCAACACCAGTTGGAGCGTTTCCAGCAATAACTACCTCAACTTCCCAAGCAGTTACCCCTGGACTTGTCCAGTTAAAGTTGGCACTGTTATAAGTAATTGCAGAAGTTGTAAGAGCTGTTGGCGCATTACATTGTTGTACGATTTGTGCATTATCTATGATCCATCTGTCTCCTGTAAGCCCTGTTGAAGGTTGGTTTAATACCATCACAAAAGCTACATAAATACTCTGTCCTGCATAAGCAGATAAATCAACTATTTTTTCTTCATAACCATTAAAGGTTACCGTCAAAGAAGCTTCGTCCCATTGTTGCAATACAGTATAGGCAGCAGGATTACTTTGAACAGCTGTTGAAGGTGCTACCTTAATTTGGTAAAAACAGTTTCCTTGAACTCCGTTTGAACCTGTTCGAGTCCAAAAACGTAATCTACCATTGGTTGGAACCGTAATTAAAGGAGTTGCTAAATAATCTTCAGAGGTGTTTCCTTGTCCAATGTTTTCTCTATTAATAGAGGCAGAATTTACTCCTGCGTAAACATTGGCAGCGGGTGTATTATAAATATCCCATCTTACACCTGTACCTACACCATTATCAAAAACCATCCATTGGTTTCCAATTGTTCCAGTATCAAGCGTCCATTCTGATGGATTGGTTGGTAAATCTGGTCCAGATGCGGTATTTTCAAAACCTTCTAATGGCAATCCTTGCGAATACCCCATTAATGAAAGAAATGAAAAAATTAATAATAAAGTAATTTTTTTCATTAAATGAAATTTTAGTTAGTTGATTTAATTAGATTAAGATCCAAATTTAACAAAAAAAGTTAACGATTGTTAAAAATATTCAATTTTAACTCAAAAAAAATAACGCGGAGAGATTATTTACACAAAAAAATAGCCTATTTTGTTTTCTAATATCTAATTTTGTTCCATCATTATTCATTATGTTAGAAAAAGAAAAAACCAGTTTTGAAAAAACCGTTGTGGTTGGGATTGTAACCCAAAACCAAAGCGAAGAAAAACTTACCGAATATCTTGACGAACTCGAATTTTTAACCTTTACCGCAGGCGGTGAGGTCGTGAAACGTTTTTGGCAAAAAATGGACAAACCCAATCCGAAGACTTTTTTAGGAACTGGAAAAATTGAAGAAATTCATCTCTATGTAAAAGAAAATGATATTTCATCGGTTATTTTTGATGATGAACTTACGCCTTCTCAACAAAAAAACATCTCCAAAATCATGGATTGTAAAATCCTAGATCGTACCAACTTGATATTGGATATTTTTGCACAAAGAGCCGAAACATCCTATGCTAGAACGCAAGTAGAACTTGCACAATGTATTTATTTATTGCCTAGATTATCCGGTCTTTGGACGCATTTGGAACGTCAAAAAGGAGGAATCGGAATGCGTGGACCTGGAGAAACAGAAATCGAAACCGACCGACGAATTGTTCGCGACCGCATTGCTTTACTGAAAGATAAAATCAAAACGATTGACAGACAAATGTCTGTGCAAAGAAGCAACAGAGGTGCCATGGTTCGTGTGGCATTGGTTGGATATACCAATGTTGGAAAATCCACTTTAATGAATGTGATCAGCAAAAGTGAAGTTTTTGTAGAAAACAAACTTTTTGCCACACTTGATACCACCGTAAGAAAGGTAGTTATTGGGAACTTACCTTTTCTACTTTCGGACACGGTAGGTTTTATTCGAAAGCTGCCAACTCAATTGGTGGATTCATTTAAAAGTACGCTAGACGAAGTGCGTGAAGCGGATTTACTTTTACATGTTGTCGATATTTCGCATCCCGATTTTGAAGATCATATTGCTTCGGTCAACCAAATTTTGCAAGACATAAAATGCAGTGACAAACCCGTTATCATGGTGTTTAACAAAATTGATGCCTACAAACATTTGACCATCGAATCCGATGATTTAATTACGGAACGAACTTCAAAGCATTTCACTTTAGAAGAATGGAAACAAACATGGATGAGTGCTGTTGGTAGTGAAAACGCACTGTTTATTTCGGCCATAAATAAAGAAAATTTTGAGGAATTTAGAGAACGTGTTTACGAAAAAGTACGTGAAATACATGTCACCCGTTTTCCATATAATAAATTTTTATATCCCGATTTTAAAGACATTGTAGTTGAATAAAAAAAGCCATTAGTTTTCACTAATGGCCTTTCACAACAACTAACTAATTAACCTCAATAAGATGTGATTCTATTTGATCATCGATGAATATTTTAAGTATATAAATTCCTTTGTTCAAATTACTGACTGAAAAGCTTGCTTTGTGATCAACAAGAGCTATTTTGCTTTTTGATTGCCCCATCATATCAAATAATTCACCTGAAACAATTGCTTCTTTTTCTGGAAGTTCATTTTCGTCACGAACATCAATGTTTACAACGTCCGAAGAAGGATTTGGATACACTGTATAATAATTAGTGTCGGCACTCTGTCTATTTAA
>JAGNYR010000004.1:63166-64306 GCA_017984835.1 Flavobacterium sp.
TTTGTTTGACGGGCAGGTTAGATTTGTATTTAATGGATTGGCCCAATTTTGATTGGGTTGCAAATGACCTAACGCTGAAAAAGAAGGAATAAAAGAATGAATGGGATTATATGCATGAATGTACCATTCCGATCCGCCCAACAATTCACTAATTGTTTTCCCTATATTGTCCCATGATATAGTGTCTAAATTCCAATTATTTAATGCCGTTAAGGATACTCCAGGTACTGGATCTTGCGAATTTACTTCGTCAAAAATTTCCGATTGAGCACCAAAAAAACCACCAGGAACATTATCCATGCACCCCCGAGAATTGAAGTTGGACGCTACGGTGTTATGATCGCTAAATAACTTTTTAAACCGCGATACCATTGCCTCCGTATTATATGAGGGCATGTAATTCGATTCCAAAGAGGCAATGTGAATTCTAAACGTAATCGACCCGAGCGGCCAAGGCAAATCTAGGTAAACCCTTTGAAAGCCCCTCATGTTCAAAACTGTTTCGCCGGTATCTGCAAAAGGAATAAAGGGAGTTCCATTGACTGATTGGGTTTGTCTAGAACCCGTTAACGAACCGTTGACAATAGCAATCTTTCTGAGATTTTGGGGCCATCCGTTCGAATTCGGTATTCCGTTGCTGTTTTGATTGTTGTAATGCTGTTGAAAAATTGGATTTCCTCTATCATCCGGCATGTTTTGAGAGGTCGTTTGAGCATTCAACATATAGGAGTTGACCTGGTGAGAATTTACATACGGTCTGTGAAACTCAATCAACTGCTGCATTGCTGCGGGTGATGACAGTTCTTTATCATAAAAATTTCCGGCGGCTTCAATCCCCCCGTCTTTCAATAAGTAGAGCAATGCTTGATCGCCTAATGGTATATTAGCCCCCAAATGCGGACTGTCTACACTTATCCATAAATACGTATTGTGCAGCCAGGTTGGGTTATTCGTTTCGGCAAATTTTTTCTCCATGTAGGACAAAGCGTAACGAGATATTTGACCTGCCATACTTGGAGCCACAATAGCTATCTGGCTGGTGCTTCCATTGTTGTTCAGCAAAGTCTTTGTTTGCTGTATTAATTTGATTAACGCCATGGCATTGCTTTCAATATAATACGCACCGCCATCTATGGTTAT
>JAGNYR010000069.1 GCA_017984835.1 Flavobacterium sp.
TCAAGGAGAACAAGGTCAAGCAGATGCACAACCTCAAGGGGATGCGCAATCAGGAGACAATGTAGAAGACGTTGACTTCGAAGAAGTGAAATAATAATTTCATTTATATAAACAAAAAACCGAGCTAGAAATAGCTCGGTTTTTTTATTGTAATTTATCCGACTTTTCCAAGTCGGATTTTTTTATTTTGGGTCTAATGCTTTATCAATTCGTGATACTAAATCCAATAAATGCAACTTGCTTAATCGGTCTGTTGATTTAGCAGCAGCAGCTTTGATATTCGATTTTAAACTCACTAATTGTCCTCTAGCAATAGAAGGCAAATCGGTTTGGTTCAAATTAACAGTTTTTGTATTGAAACCATAGGTAACTCCAACAGGCACTGAACGAACAGTTGCGTTTCCAGGATTTAATAATCCAGTTACTTTATCAATAAATACTTTTTGTAAGTTTCTTTTATAAATATCGATCGGTGCATTTGATTTTAATTCAGCGAAAATTCCGCCACGAACGTCAGTCATTAATTCATCTACCGTGTAGTTGTTTTTATTGATAGAAGAACCTTCAAATAAACGTACCATTCGATCTCCTGCTAATAAATTATTCAATGTTGATTCTTGCATTGCTTTGATTGCTTCAACGCCATTATCTGGATTGATTTTAGCTAATACGCTTTGATTCATTAACCATTTTGGTGTAGCAAATAATTGTGTATTCAAGAAACTAACAGCTTCTTTTTGAATGCTTCTTGGCACTACCTCAAATTGGTTACCACCCATATCATAGGTTTTCGGTGTGTCATAAACACCACCAACATTTTTAGTTACGTGACCTAAATAACGTCTGAACTGTCCAGTAAGTGCTGAATATAACTCGTCTAACTCCGCATAACTTTCTCCTTTTTCAGCACTCCATTCTACTAATTTAGGAAGAATACGTTGTAGGTTTTTAATTCCGTAAGCCGATGCTTTCATAGCGTTGTCTCCAATATCTTCAGTCTGATATCTTGGATCATACGGACTGGTTTCTGTTCCAAACCAAAGACGACGATTTTTATATGCTTCTTTCGTCATCTCATTTAAGATGGCTTTCTCTTCTTTATCAGTTTTGGCATCATCAAAATAAGAGTATCCCCATTTGATAGCCCATTTGTCATAATCCCCAATTTTTGGAAACAAATGTTTTACACCATCTTCGGGCTGTGCTACATAATTAAAACGAGCATAATCCATGATGGAAGAGGTATGTCCGTTCTTTTCTTGGAACGCAGCATCTCTTAATTTTTCTACTGGTGTAGCTGAACTAGCACCCATATTATGACGTAATCCTAAAGTATGCCCCACTTCATGAGAAGATACAAAACGAATTAATTCGCCCATTAAATTATCATCAAATTGTTTTTTTCTTGCAGCAGGATCTACAGCAGCGGTTTGAATTAAGTACCAATTACGCAACAAACTCATAATGTTGTGGTACCAGCCAATGTGACTTTCTAAGATTTCACCCGTTCTTGGATCGTGAACGTTTGGACCATACGCATTTTGAATTTCAGCAGCGAAATAACGCAATACTGAAAAACGAGCATCTTCCAAACTCATCGTTGGATCATTTTCTGGCCAATATTCGCCACGAATTGCATTTTTCCAACCCGCGTTTTCAAAAGCAACTTGCCAATCGTCAATACCTTGTTTGATGTATTTTTTCCATTTGTCTGGCGTAGCAGGGTCGATGTAATACACAATTGGTTTAGCAGGTTCAATTAGTTCGCCTCTTTTTTGTTTGGTAGCATCTTCTTTTGATTTTGGCTCTAAACGCCATCTTACAGCAAAAACATCTGTGTCAGATTTATGTGATTCTTCTTCAAAAACACCGTATTCGTTAGCAAAATAACCTACACGCGCATCAAATGTTCTTTTGCGCATCGGGTTTTTAGGCAATGCAATCATCGAAGTATTTAATTCTACAGTCAAAAATCCTGAATCCAATCCAGCAGGTAAATTAGTGCCAATTTTAGGCATTGGATTTAATGAAATTAGCGCAGGAACAGTTGAATAGGTTTTAACAGTTCTAATTTCAGTGTTGATTGGGAAACTACTAATTTTTTGAATAAATGATTTCTCTTTTTGAAATGCCTGAATGCTTAATGTTTGTTTTTTTATAGGATCTAATGAAAAGGTTTGTACATCGGCATCAAAGGTTGAAGTCATGTCAATTACAAAACCTGTTTCTTTTCCGTCTTTATCTTTATTGATAGCTAGAATATCGTAATTTCCAATGATAGGATTTGTAGACGAATTTTTCACTGCTTGTGCCAAAGGTTTGTCTCCATCAGGTGACATGATTACGTAACTGATAGAACGAAGAAGTAAGGTGTTGTTCAATCCTTTCTCAAATTGAATTACTTGTCTATTCACTTCTTCACCACCAAATATTCCACCTCCAGCTGGAGTTTTAGAAAATCGGGTAATGGTCATGATTTCAGTATCTAATAAAGTAGTGGGGATTTCAAAAAGGTATTTCGCATCCATTTTATGAATGTCAATCAGCCCTTTTTGAGTTACAGCTGTCGTGTCAATTACCTTATTATAAGGTTTTGGTCCTTTTTTAGCATCAGGTTTTGGAGTTTCTGAAGCTGTAATTGCTGGTTTAGCTGATTCTTTGTTTTTTTTGTTTTGGCTTATAGCTTCTTGACTAAAGCAGACAAGTAAACTAGCAATAATCAAACTTGATTTAAGTTTTACCATGTAATTCCTCTTTTAAAATTAATACTTTGTTATTGATAATGGAAAGCGTTTTTTATTTGTAAACTTGTTACAATTATTCAAATCTATTGATATATTTTTAAAATGATACCATTAATTGGATGTTTTATTTAGAATGTATCATAACGTTACGTAATTAATTATTTTACAAAATATAACTAATAACAGGTGCAAAGACTTTATTTCTCGCTATTTTTGTTTGTTAAGAATTCAAGCAGCGTGATGAAACCTGTATAACATAGACTTCATTTATGAGAAAAATTAAATATAAAAAAGGTAGAAAAGTGCAACCTTTTAACTTGGAATATACTGGACTTCATAAAAGTCACGACTCAGAAATGCAGTTGTTTGTATATGATAATACCGATTTAACTGAATTTGAAAAAATTAAAGTATCTGATTTTGACAAAAGTATCGAAACTCAAAAAACAAACTGGGTTAATGTCCATGGTTTAAATGATTTGGAACTAGTCAAATCTGTTGGAGATTATTTTGGAATAGATCACTTTATGCTTGCAGATATTTTGAATACTAGTAAGCGTACCAAACTAGAGGAACAACAAGAGGTATTGTTTTTTAATATAAAATCGCTATTGCCTACAGAACATTCTGATAATATTCAGGTGGAACAAATTAGTTTTTTGATTAAAGACGGAATTTTACTTTCGTTTCAAGAAAAGCGAAGTGATTTCTTTGCGCATATTCGTGAACGAATTAGAACGCATTCGGGAATTGTGAGAGCTAAGAAAGCCGATTATTTATTATACATTCTATTAGATGCTGTGATGGAAAATTTTTACATTACACTTGAAAACGAAGAAGATAAGGTCGAAGATTTGATCAATATTTCTAAAAGAAGTGATGATCCAATAATTTTGGAACGAATTGAAAAACACCGCGACAATTTTAACTTTTTGAAACGATCCATAATTCCTTTGAGAGATTCCTTGTATGACATAAAGAGTATTAAAGATGACAACGTGTTCAATGCAATTGAAATAGAAAATTTTAGCTTTTTTGCTCGTTTGTACCAAAAAAGTTTAGAGTTACTAGAACAAATAGAATCGGATATGGGATCACTTGAAAGTGCTTCAAATTTCTTTTTTTCGGCTCAGACACATAAGATGAATGAGATTATGAAAACACTGACTATTGTTTCGGCTATCTTTATTCCTTTGACCTTTATAGTTGGAGTGTACGGAATGAATTTTGAATATATGCCTGAATTAAAATATCCTAATGGCTATTATACCGTTGTAGCCATTATGGTGTTAATTGGCATTGGAATGCTCATTTATTTTAAAAAAAGAAGGTGGTTTTGATCCTTCAACAAATGCATTTAAAAATATTAATTTAACTATATTGTCACTTTTAAAACCCCAAATATGAAACAGTTATTTTCTCTTTTTCTCTTATTTACTATTGGATTTACTCAAGCGCAAACGGTGAGTTCTCCTTCAGGTAAAATTGCATTGACTTTTGCTTTAACTCCTTCTGGACAACCCACTTATGCGGTGAATTACAAAGCTAAATCAGTGGTGCTGACCAGTGATTTAGGAATTAAATTAAAAGACAAACCGGCATTGGATGCTAATTTTGAGATTCAAAATTCAAAAAACAGTACGTTCAATGAATCGTGGAAACCTGTTTTAGGAGAACAAGCTTCCATTGTCAATCATTACAACGAATTGGTGATGGAATTGATCCAAAAAGGAACCAATATAAAAGTGAATTTAGTTTTCAGAGCCTTTGATGAAGGCGTGGCTTTTCGATATGATTTTCCAAAGCAAAAAGAGTTGAATTATTTTATTATTTCGGATGAGTTGACACAATTTAATTTGAATGAGAACAATAAAGTATTTTGGTTGCCGGGCGATTTTGATAGCAATGAATACGAATACAACGAAACCAAATTCTCTGATATTGATAATTCTAAAATTAATATGAATAACGGAATAGGCGTAAAATCTATTCCTGGTAAATATACAATTCAAACGCCTTTGATGATGAAGTCTCCATCGGGATTGTATTTGAATATTTTTGAAGCAGCGGTAATCAACTATCCTGTAATGCATTTAAAAGCTGATGTAACCAATTATAAACTGAAGTCAGAATTAGTGCCAAATGCTATTGGAGACAAAGCCTATTTGCAAACACCGTGTGTATCGCCTTGGAGAACGATTATGATAAGTGATGATGCTAGAGATATTGTAGGTTCTAAAATGATTTTGAACCTGAACGAACCTTCAAAAATTGACGATACTTCTTGGATTAAACCGATGAAATATGTTGGAATTTGGTGGGAAATGCATGTGGGAAATTCAACTTGGGATTATGCAGGTTCTCAAAATGCTACTACTGATTTTGGCACAAAACTAGCATCCTCTGGGCGCCACGGGGCGACTACCGAAAATACCAAACGCTATATTGATTTTGCTGCAAAAAATGGTTTTGATGGCGTTTTAGTAGAAGGTTGGAACGAAGGTTGGGAAGATTGGTCCGGCAATTGGAAAGAAGAAGTATTTGACTTTGTTACGCCTTATCCTGATTTTGATATTGCGGCAATTTCTGCCTACGCCAAAGCGAAGAATGTAAAAATGATTATGCATCACGAAACTTCGGGTTCGGTGGCGAATTATGAAAGACGACTAGATCGCGCTTTTGAAAACATGGTGAAATACAATTATCCTGCTGTGAAAACAGGTTATGTAGGTAAGATTATTCCGCGTGGCGAAATGCACGACGGACAAACTATGGTCAATCATTTTGCACATGTGGTAAAACGTGCTGCAGATTATAAATTGATGGTCAATTCGCACGAATCATCGCATCCTACAGGTCTTGGTAGAACTTATCCTAATTATGTCGCTGCCGAAGCCGCTCGCGGAAATGAATTCAATGCGTGGAGTATTGGAAATCCGCCAATGCACGAAACAATTTTACCGTTTACTCGTCAATTAGGTGGACCAATGGATTATACGCCTGGAATTTTTGAAATTAAAATGAGTCATTACGACAAAAATAAAACCGAGCAAGTTCATACGACTTTGACGAAACAATTGGCACTCTATGTAACAATGTATTCTCCAATTCAAATGGCGGCCGACTTGCCAGAAAATTATGAGAAATATCCGGATGCCTTTCAGTTTATCAAAGATGTAGCGGTTGATTGGGACGAAACAAAATATTTACAAGCTGAACCGGGCGATTATTTGACTGTTGCTAGAAAAACAAAAGGAAAACTATCTTGGTTTTTAGGAGCGATTACAGATGAGAATGCGAGACAAACTGAAATCAAATTGGACTTTTTGACCAAAGGGAAAAAATACAAAGCCACGATTTATGAAGATGCTAAAGATGCTAATTGGAAAACCAATCCAATTGCCTATACCATCCGAACAATAGAAGTAACTAGTGCTTCAAAAATCAAATTGAATTTGGCTCCAGGAGGTGGAACAGCTATTAGTTTTGAACCAATCCAATAAAAATTGAAACCTGCTTATTCACAAGCAGGTTTTTTTATACGCATTAATGAACCTTTTTTAAAAAAGAATTCCGAAATTGCCCAATCTATAAATCAAATCAAAATGAACAAATCAATACTAGCAGGGTTAGTTTTCCTTTACGGAATAGTTATGGTAGCCCAATCCAGAGACGAGCAAATGCTAAAAGATATTTATAAATCGGGTTTAACCAATGCTAAATGTTACTCTTGGTTAGAGCATTTATCAAATAAAATCGGTGCTCGATTATCAGGATCTGACAATGCTGAAATAGCAGTTCAATATACCAAAGCACAGCTGGAAACGTTAGGATTAGACAAAGTGTATTTACAAGAAGTAATGGTGCCAAAATGGGTTCGTGGCGAAAAAGAAACTGCATTTATATTAGATGATAAAACAAAAATCGCAGTGCCAATTGCCGCATTAGGAGGTTCTGTTGCTACAGCAACAACCGGCTTAACGGCTCAAGTTATTGAAGTACAAGGCATCGAAGAGCTAAAAGCATTAGGAGACAAAATCAAAGGAAAAATCGTTTTTTACAACAGACCCATGGATCCTACTTTTATCGAAACCTTCAAGTCGTATGGTGGATGTGTGGATCAAAGATATGCGGGTGCTAAGGAAGCTGCTAAATTGGGTGCAGTAGGAACCATTGTTCGTTCTATGAATTTACGACTGGATGATTTTCCTCATACGGGAG
>JAGNYR010000005.1:0-59160 GCA_017984835.1 Flavobacterium sp.
GCATTGCTACGAAAAATCAAACAGAAAATAAACGTGTAGAAAGCTACTTGATTGCTTGTTTGGACCCGAGTTCGATTCTCGGCGACTCCACGAGTGAAACAAAAGCCTCTAAATTAATTTAGAGGCTTTTAATTTAAATCTTGAATGAATGCACAGATTTGGATTAAAAAAAACAATATTCCCCAAAAGTCAGTAACTATATTTTTTTTACCAAAAATTGTTTTAAATTTTAAAATAAATGGATGGTTGCTCCTTTTGAAATTTGGTAGACTTTATCATTCTTTTTAATAAAAATATCCAAAGAGCTCGTGTTGGTAACCCAATTTTTATCCACGGAAAATTTTAAATTTCTATAAGCCTTCACATAATCAACCAAATCAATTTGTTTAGCATAATAGATTAGTGGGTTGTTAGCCAATAACTGAAAGAATTTTTCAGTGTCTTCCCATTTATTTTGGTCAGTTCCCATCTCCCAACTATGACCCCAAATATCAATAACAGCAACTGTATTGATATTTAAAAATTCATGTATTAATTTATTAAAAAAATCAAGTTCTTTTTTATCCTTTTCTGGTTGATTTGGCTCCCAATATGCCTTAGCAAATTGATGAATTGTAGGATGCCATCTTAAAAACTCATTAGGTATTTCAAAATTTTGTGTATCGCCCACTGTTCTTGCATATTCTATTCCTAAACCAGTAATGGCTTCAACCACCTCATCATTCGTATTACCAAAAGGATAGGCCATTCCTCTTACAGGATATCCAACCAATCGTTCAAGCTCTTTTCTGTCTTCAATAATTTCGTTAATGACATCTATTTTCGAAATATCTGGTAAATTGGGATGATTGGCTGAATGAACCGAAACTTCATGACCTGTGTATAGTGTTTTAACTTCGTCTTTGTTCAAATAATTGAAATGAATGTCTGTACCCAGTTTATTGGAATTCAAATGAAAAGTTCCAATTAGATGGTACTTATTCATAAGTGCTACCAATTTTCTATCGAAAATTGTACCATCATCATAGCTTAAAATCAAAGCTTTTGTTTTTCCATCTGGAAATAGCATTTCGATATTAATTGTACTTTTAGTAATATCTGGATTAGTTTGTGCTGTTGCGTTAAAAACAAAACTCAACAGAATCAGTGTTACTTTTTTCATTGAATTAACTGGGTTTATCATTTGATGACTTGGTTTATTATTGTGTTAAATTAATAAATTTATTCTTTTGGGTAGCCAAATCGTCCATTAAATGAAAAATCTTTATCCGTTATCGTAAGTAAAAAAGCCAATAATTCTAAACGACAACTCCTCTCTGTTCCACATTTTCAACCATAATTACTTATCAAGTAGTTGTGTTTTTTTTTGTAATTTTTCGATAATAATCATAAATCGGTTTTTCAAAACCGTAATAAAGTATAAAGGATACGATCCAAAGTAAAATGAAATTTCGATCAGGAAAAAACACCAGCGATTTAAGCTTCAAATTGGCATAACTGATGTGCACCAAATAAAAAGCAAATGAGGCATTACCCAATACCATCATCCCTTTTGAAGACAAGAACCACTGTAAATAAGTACGCTGCGTCATTAATCCTTGAAACAATATCACAATAAATACGGGCACAATAAAAAAGAAAAGTAGTTTACCTTGCCAATGGTTGGTTCCATGGTCTACTCTACTCTCTTGAAACAAGCCAATGCAGTACAACGTGATCATAAAACCAACGGCGCCAATGGTCGTTGCATGTTTTTTGAAGGGCATCTTCTGAAAAGAAACGGCATAATACGACAACAAAATACCTGCTGCAAAAAACACCGATTGCCCTGCAAAAGTACCCATCAAGACAAAATCAAAGGGATATAAATAACTGTCTTGGTTTCCGTTGATTCCTATCCACAATGTACCGATGCTTACCGTAATTAAAAATACCGCAACTAACAGCCCCAACAAATAAACAAAATGCTTTTTTAAAGCCAGCAGCAACAACGGAGCAAAAGCATAAAAAGTCATTTCGACAGTCAACGACCACGATTGAGCAATAGCATCAAGAGAATGTTTGAATGAAAATCCTTGTAACAGTCCATAATGAGGTAAAGAAAAATGGCCATTCCCAAAACCGGGATCCAAATAATAACAGGTCAACAACAACCAATATACCGGCATGATTCGAACCATTCGTTGCAGTAGGTACCTTCGATAATTTGAGAAAGAAGCAGCCGGCTGTAGACCGTAATTATTGGCAATAAGAAAACCACTTAGCACAAAAAACAAGGGAACTCCGAGGTTCAATTCATTACAAAACCGAAAAAGTTCTGGGTGCAATTCATCTTTCCAATATTTGCGGTTATGATAGACAAATATCATCATAGCTGCTATGGCTCTGATTCCGGTGAGTGCTTTAAAATGAGATGGTTTTGAGATAGTTGCCATTGGGACAAGTGCCAATAATAAAAGGCTAAAGGTACACTATTTTCCAAATACGGTCAAAGGATGTGTAAGTTGGTTTAATTCTAATTTTAAAGCAGGAGATAACAAACGTATTCCTAATTGAAAAGAAGCGTTCATCCAACCAAAACCTTCTCGCGTGATGTACTCAAAATCAGTTCCTTGATTTCCATATTCTGCAAATACTTTATGTGAAGCTTCTACTACATCATACTTTTCTGGAACCGTTCCGTTATAATCACTGGCATTTTTGGTGATTGTCCACAACCATCTGTAGATTAATTCTTGTGCCAAGGCATCGTATCCATAATTGATCAATCCTTGCCAAATAATCATTTGATGTGGTGGCCAGCCATTCGGGAAATCCCATTGACGCTGCATTTGGTGTTTTTGAAAATCTTGTAATGCTTCTTCAGAGCAACCGGAAATTCCACCCAATTGCACTAATTTAGGCAACTGTTTTTCAACCAGTATTGCTGCTTGTTCCTTAGAGGCAACTTTGGCCCATAAAGGAAAAAAACTTGTGGCCGAAAGAAAGATTTCATGACGTTCGGTATCTAAATTATAATCGAAATACGATTGATAAGTGTCATTCCATAAATACAAATCGAACAACACTTTTCGCACTTTTGCTTTCTTGTTCCAATATTCGGAGGTATAGGTGGTTTGATTGTACTCAAAATGATCATTGAAATATAGTGCAATTAATTCGCTGAAATCCGTTTCATATTTATACAACATTGAATTCAGCTCGACGGTATTGAGCGACGCACAAATTCCTTCCAAACGATAACTGGTATCGTGCCCACTTTCTCTTACACTCCTGTCGTGCACAAAATAGGCATCCAACGCAAGATTTTCAATTTGACGTTTGTAATATAAATTTTCATATTCTGCGATGCTCATTTGGGCTGCTTTGGCATATGGCTCTAGAATGGCATCGTAATGTCCGGGTTCTGTCTCAGGTGGCAAGCCAATACCCTCCGCTAAATATCGATTCAAACCGTTTTTGGTAAGCCGTTTGTTTTCAACCATCCAAACCGTTTCATATTCTTTGATCGCTATTTCTAAATATTGTTGCAACCAAGACCGATCTAATTTTGACGACTCAAAAACTTCTCGAATCATGCTGGTATAGAAAGGAGGTTGCGTGCGTGTTAAATAATACGACCTGTTGGCATTTAATATTTTACCATAATGTACAATTTGATATCCAAAATTTTCCACCATGGATTGTGCCAGATCATTTCGTTGATCAATAAGTAAACCTATGTTCTCAAAATAGCTGTCCCATCCATACATTTCATTGAATCGTGCTCCCGGAACCACGAAAGGTGTTCCAACAACTTGATCTCCTTGTAGAGTCAAGGACAATGACAAAATCCCGCCTTCATCATTGATACTACTCACATATTCTGGAGTAGGTTCTTTGGGAAGTTGTACTACTTTGATGTTGAATTTTGAGCTTAATTTTTGATAATATTCAAATGCAAAATCATCCGTAAACGGGACATAAACAATTGCTTGAGAGGTTTTGGACTTGGAGTCGGTCACAATTTGACGCAATCCTATTTCATCCATGGTTCGAGTCAAACCGTCCCAATAATAGTCTTTGATCATTCTAGAAATACGATCAGCAGGCTTCTCAAAAACAAAATCAAGGGAAATATAATCTGCTTTTTGATCGATGGCAAGTATTAATTCCTGCAATAGATTTGAAAGAAAATAAGTTCCTTCAATAACAACATCTTCCTTTTCTAAAGGAATCACAAAACGTTTAGGACCCTTGTCTTCAATAGTGATTCGCTTGTCGCCATCGGTATCTTCTTGAAGTAAAAGTAAATGTAAGGTTGATTGAATATCAATGTGTACTTTCATTTTTCGAAGTTAATTTATTTAAAATAAAAAAGGAAACAAGCAACATCAACATAGGTATCAAAGTGTAGTAAAATGCTTTTTCTGGGCCTTCATTTTTAAATAAATAACCAATCACTCGGGATCCTAAAGTTCCACCAAGTGCAGAAAAAACAACAATCAAACCAGTCATAGAACTGTGCATTTGTTTGGGTAACGCACTTAACACAACCGAATTCAATAATGGATATATTGGGGCAATAAACAATCCTACTAATGGAAATGCAAACGCAATGACCGGAATATCAGAAAAAGAATCAATCTGTTGTACTTGCAAACCAATGGTTTTTGGTAGTACAAATAGTACGATCAACATCGCCAGGATGATGCAGCTACTTAATACCCAAATCCAATGGATTTTTTTAATGATGAATCCAGCTAATATTCTTCCTGCAGCCAAACTAATAGCAAGCACACTGGCCATCATTATACTAACATTTTCGGGCAAATGCAGTACCTTACTATTGAAAGTTGGCAACCAAGACATGATGCCTTGTTCTATCATCACGAATAAAAATGCGCTTACCACAAAAATAATGGTTAATAATTTGGCTAATAAACCAAACATTTGAGCAAAATCATCCCACAGATTTACCCCCGCAATGTCATTAGATTCTTGAAAATCGATGAAAAATAAAAAGAAAAAAGAAACGATGGAAAGTCCTGCCAACAACCAATAAACATGCAACCATGAATCGGGGTTGTTTTCGGTATTAAAAGCTGGGAATAAAAAATACGCCAGGGCAATTCCAATCATAAATACCCCTTCAATGCTACTCATCAAACTGTTGTGCTCCTGTTGGTTATCTGTAACAGATCCAATCAATGAATACACCGAAACTTTGATCAATGCAAAAGAAACGCCTACCGTTGCAAATAAAATCTTCGCAGCGTTAAATGAATTTCCAAAATACATGCTTAAACAAGCAAAAGTAACCAAGGCCAATCCAATTAACATGGCTTTTTTATAACCAATTCGTGGTAAAAAAGAAGCAACTAAAAAAGATACAATAGCAATGGGCAAATCTTTAAACGCCTCTAAAACGCTTGCCTGTACTTCATCTACGCCATAATTTGCTTGCGATTTTAGTATGACGATTCCCACACTGTTAAGCAAAATAGCAAAAACAAAATAGTTCAAATACATCGCGATTTTAACGGCACTTTTTTTCATCATTATCAGAATTAGTTGTGGGTATTTAAATAAGCTGGTATATCGACATTGTCGGGTAATTTACCCACATTTTGCAATTTTAGTACGGCTAATTTTTGAGCAATCGTAATAGACGCGTCAAAATCCTTTTGCTGTAATCGAGCATATAAAAACCCAGTCCAAAAAGCATCTCCAGCTCCTGTCGTGTCTTTTATATTGTCTAGTTGGGTGGCCTGTTGATGGAAAATTCCGTGATTTTTATCCGATAGCACCACACCGTCTTTCCCTTTGGTAAGGCAAATTGTAGTAGCTCCAAGTTCGTGGAAATAATTGAAAATAAAATCTTCTGATTTCACTTCATCAAAGAGACGAAAACAATCGTCTTCACTCAACTTTACCAAAGGATCTGTTGCCAAGTAGGCTTTCAACACCTGCTTTGCTTCTTCTCTATCTGGCCAAATTCGTTCAGAAAAATTAATATCTATACTCGTTTGTAAACCTAAAGATTTTGCTCTCACAGCACTTTCTACTAGGGTGGTTTGTGCTGGTTTTTTACTTAAAGCAAAACAAGTGGTGTGAAAAATTTTGGCATTGGCCAACAATTCATCTGAAATTTGAGACGGTATGATTTGATTATCTGCTTGTCTGTAGGCAATAAAATCGGGAGTACCTGTTGATTTTGAAACAAATATTACAGAGGTAGGTTCCGTTGTTGATTTTCGTACATGCGAAACATCAACGTGGTTATTTTGCAAATTATTAAGGATAAAATCTCCCAACCCATCGTTGCCACAAGTTGCGATCAAAACTGTTTTCAACCCCAATCGAGTCGCATTTACAGCTACGTTGGTAGGAGATCCACCTAAATACCTGTGGTAATCGTTTGTATTTAATATAGAAGCATTGGTTTCATGACCAATAAAGTCAATCAACACTTCTCCTGCGCAAATAATATCAATTTCTTTTTTCAAGTTAAACTAATAATTTATGATTTATATATAGTGTTTGATGGATCAAAATAGCTGCTGCGGCACTCCAGGCACAATAGGAAACCCCATTGGGCTCTTGGGTTTGGGTATTGAAATTTTCATAAAATGAAAAATCATACTGAGCATTTGCCTGATGGATTTTTTCTAATAATTGCAATGCTTTGTCTTTTTCTGACTTAGACAATAAAGCAAGTCCAAAAAAACCGTTGACCATGCACCAACTCCCACCGTTATGGAATTCGTTCGGGAAATTTCTAAATTCGTATTTGCAATTATTCTTCAGCAATCCCCAATGTTCGTCACCTTCTTTAACAGGAGGCCAAAAGGCTGGTACGAGTCCGAGTGGTTTACTTTTAGCAAGTTCAAAAGCATAGTCAATGATGCGGTCATGAATGTTTTTGGAACCAATATTTAACAATACCAACAGCGAATTGGCAAAAGCATCGAATTGAGTTTTATATCCCGATGGAGAAAAAGAACAAGGTACATAGCCTTGGAATTCAACTTCATGATAAGCACGATCGTGGTATTTTTCGGAAGTTGAATCCGGAAAAAAATTGGCTTCAATTTGAGCAACAATCGAATCTATTTTAGAAGAAATCACTTCACTCTTTGCAAAATGATTGTAACTTCTCAATGCCCAAACTCGCAATAATTGATCATACAACACATAACCATCGGTGATGTATTCGTCTGCCCAATTTCCGGATAAGGGGACATACATCAAATGTTTGTTGTTGAATTCCCACGCATTCATTAAGTGCAAACACTTTTCGATATGAGAAGCATATTGGGATACAAAATCGGGATCCTTGGTATAATGCGCATATTGACAAACTCCAATAATGAACCAGGTCACCGCATCTACTCGACCGGCAAGTCCGCCATAACTAACTTCCTTTTTATCTTCAGAACAAAGTACATTGGAAGGTATGGTTCCTAATTCGTGTTGGTTATCAGCTAAAGTTTTAATCGTTTGCTTGAAGGCCTCGATTAGTTTCTCTTCACCCGAAGCTAAGGCTGCTAAACCGCATATTACACCGTCTCTTGCCCAAACTCTTTTGTAATTGGTCGTGTCTTCAAAACTAGCCAAAAAACCATTGGGTGAGGCTACATTATGAAGCAATTCGACCGCTTTATTGTAATGTAAGTTATTATTCATTTGAAACCTGAATCGATTTTTTATTTTTAATTAACAAGGTCAATAATGCAGCAACAAGTAAAAGAACTCCTGCAAAAGTGATCGCCTGTCTTGGGTCATTATCTAAAAAGTTTTTAAGAATGTACCCGAAAGATAAATTTTGAATGATCATTGGAATCACAATCATCATGTTAATAATTCCCATATACACTCCATAACGTTCCTTCGGAATGCTATCCACAATGATCAAATATGGAATTCCCATCATACTAGCCCATCCAATTCCATAACCAACAATAATTCCAAAAAAGATGTAGGGATTGTGGATGATTGGAAAGCTCAAAAATGCGAATCCTGCTAGAACCAGGCAGATAAAATGAACCATTTTGGGACTGTATTTTTTTGCCAATTTGGCTAAATAAAAAGCTACAGAAAAAGTAATTACAAATCCAAAGGCGCCTATTAGACCGTTCCATTCAACGGCATTCTCGTAGAGCGTTTTGTTTTTTGGTGTTGTATTCCAAACAGTAAGCGCCATACTTTTAGCATTGTTTTGCCAATAACACATTAGAGCGAACCACTGAAATAAATACACCAAAAACAATTGCCACATAATTTTTGGCATTTCTACTACGGCTACATAAATATCTTTCAAAGGAGATAAAATAGTACTCGAAGATGCTTTTAATGCAATCAACTCTTCAGGACTTGGAGGGGTTTCTTTTGCATTTCGCATACTCCACCAAATGGAAGTAACCGACAAAACCGATCCTAGAAAGAATGAAGCATAAATCCAATTAGGCAAAGCACCTGTATATCCTACAAATACAATCGGAAATAGAAAAAGTGATATGTATGATAAAAACTGGCCAAAACCAGTAAAGAAACTTTGTGCTTGAAATCCGGTTGGCAATTGCTCTTCATCTAATGTATCAGCCACAAATGCTCTGTAAGGCTCCATAGCCGTATTGTTTCCAACATCTAGTAACCAAAGTAAACCAGCCGCCATCCATAAAGAACTACTAAATGGGAACAAGAACAATGCGATACTGCATAACAAAGCACCTATAAAAAAATAAGGCTTTCTTCTTCCCCATCTTGGGTGCCACGTTTTATCACTCATAGCGCCAATCAAGGGTTGCACCAACAAACCGGTAACCGGCCCTGCAATATTCAATATCGGAATTTGATCAGGATTAGCACCTAAAAAATCATAAATTGGATTGACTGCACTTTGCTGCAAGCCGAAGCTGTATTGGATTCCGAAAAATCCAACATTCATATTGATTATTTGCCAAAAACTAAGCTTAAACTTTTTATTCATAGGAGTTTACAATTATAATTTTTAAGTATTGCTTATTAAATAAAATAGTTCCCATGTCAAACAAGACACAGAAACTATTCTTCCTAAACAAAATATTTTATTATCTAACGATAATGTATGATACCCAAATTTACCTACAAAATATTCAATTAATTAAAAATCAATCTAATAATGGCAAAAATAGCACCGAAATCGTTTTCGAATTATGTAATGTTGTCAATTAATTTTCGGTCGGAATGAATATTTCCGTTTTCCAATCTAATTCATTGCCTCCATTGAATGGATTTGCGAAAAAATGCTCGAGTACTTTGTTTTGTGTTATGATGTTGTTTTTCTCGGCATAATCCAAAATACTGTACCAAGCTCTATCGGAAGTACGGTAATTACCATAATACGTTGCGCCTAGGCCTTTCACAATTTCAATGTTTTTAAATTTGACCTTAGCATCTAGAATGTACTTGGTGTTTTTATCTATTGGGAAACAATAATTAAAATTTAATTTTTTTGTCTCCTTATCCCAATTTAATACTTCCAAATAAGGTGTCCCACTAATTTTTATCTTATGGGTTGCTAAATAGGTTGTGATAAAATGGTCGTTCATGATCATGGTTTGTGCTTTCTCTTCTTGAATACTATTCAAATTGATATAGGCAACAAAAACAGGTTCTGAACTCTTTTTCCCTGATAATTTTACCTTCAATTTAGACAAATGATCTTTTAATCCATCTCTAAAATTGGTGATCAACTCAACCTGTTTGTTTTTAAACGCGGTAGGAAAAAACGGAGCAGTCAGTTTGTTATAAAAACCTTCTCCTTTTTCTGAAATAGAAACCGTTACATCCGAAACCGAGTCGTTTATAGGCTCAATATAATAGGTATACAGAAAAGTAGATCCTGCCTTAGTCAATTCGACTTCTAACGAATTGTATAAAGTATGGTTCACAACTTTATACGTTAAGGTGTCTGTTTTTTTATACGTTTCAAACCAATCCAACACTCCTGAATAGACAGTACCGGTAGCTGCTTTCGCTTTAAAGTGAATGGTATAATCTGATTTTTTAAATCCGAAGTACCAAATTAAGAAAGGTAGTACAAGAACAACTACTACAAATCCAATTGTTTTTTTTGACATAATATTATTTTTTGAAAAATTTCAAACTTTTATTTAAAAATTCTCCTACTCCTGTACCTTGAGCTACTCCATTTTCTATCGCAGCTCTGTAATGAATTCCGCCATACAATCGACTCATCGATGCTTCGGAAGCAGCTAATTTAAATGATTTAAAATTTCTTTTTGGCAATCCAAAAGGCACTTCAGAATCATCTGTATAAGCAAAATTATCACCGAAAATAGCGGTTAAGATAATTGAGGAACAAGAAGATACGACAGAATGTCCGCTGGTATATTCTGGAAAAGGAGGCGTTTGCAATTGGGGTCTCCAATTTTCATCGATGTACAAATTGATATAAGTTTCTGGACGAATTACGTTGGTTCTATATTTTTCATGCCAACAGCTGATGAAACTTTCAAAAATACCTATCGATACATGCGTGAAGGCATAGACCGTACGATCAAAATCTGTGTTTTGTTTTTTGCAGGCAATTTTGGTAATGTTGATCCAATGTGCATCGGGGGTGTTTTTCTTTTTAGCAAACATCATGTGTCCTTGCGTAACGGTAGCATACGGATTGCAATCCCAAAATGTAGCAATAGCTGAAGTCTCGGGCAATTGGGTTGTTTTTTTGTTCTCTAAATCCAATAATTCCTTAGAGATTTTATTTCCCACATCATAGGTTTCTTTTGCTTCTATGTAAAACAACGAATTTTTATCTGTAGAAAACGGATGCGGCGCTTTGGGCTTGAATTGAGAAGCAGAATCCATTACCAAGGTTCGAATCTCACCCCAATGTGGCTCTACTCCATCCATATATGCAGGTGGTGTAGGTTGCCAACGACCTGGTTGATCGGTATGTACAGAATATTTAGAAAAAGTACGCGACTCTTTATAATTATCTTTTGCCATCCATTTTTTGATGCGTTCAACTACTTTCAGCGCATACTCTTTGGACGCATTGAATTCTTTTCCATTTTCATTTTCCCATTTTGTATACAAACTATCACGGTATTTGATCAGGGCTTCTTCCGAAAAAACCAATGCTTTACTCACTTCCATATGGGCGATCAAAGCCGCTAATTTTTGGTTTACCCCCAATTTTGGATCCAAATTTGGAATGGAGTCCAAACCACGCAATTGACCTTGTAACGATTGGTATTTAGGACTGTTTTGAGCTATGATTTCATAAGCAGCCACGTTGGGATACACATATATTCTACTTGCAACAGGTGGCGAAAAAATATCGTGTACCATGATACTTGTTACGGTATCAATCGCTGCACAATAATCATCGGATGTTACTTCGATTTGCTTTTCTTTTTGACAAGAAATAAGTGCAACCAAAACAGCTACCATAACTAAAATTTTCTTTTTCATAATCATTTATTTTGTAAGAACTTCATACAGCTCTACCGGTTTGTTATTTAAAGTAACTAGCATGTATTTTTTGGACTGAATCGTAATCATATCCAGATGACGAACCGCTTTGCCGCTTAAATCAATTCCAATTGTATTTCCTAGTTGTATCTTTTTATTTGTTTGAATTAATGCACCTGAAAAACCATCAAAACGACTGTGATAAGGTGTTGTTCCGAAATAATTACCTGCTACAAATACCATTTTATCTTTTGCATTAGCCGATTCATTAAGGGTTACAAAAGTAGTTAATGGCGCAACTTGCAGGGCATTTTCGAAAGGAACAAAAGTAAATAATCCCTTCTCATTTTTCAAATACCCAGAACGTAAATTATGCACTTCGTATAATTTTGCTTTTTCCAACATTTCTGAGTCAAATATTTCTTCTAACTGCTTGCCTGCAAACGATTTATACTCGTTGAATTTTTTCTTCAACATCCCACTGAACTCCTCAGACAACTCATCAAGTCCCATAGTTGTATAATAATTTCCGTTTTTCTCGACGGCAACAATGGTTTCAAAAGTTCCGTTGGTATCAAAATCATCAAAATACATTTTCATCGGAAAATCAGCCGACGCTTTGAATTTAGAATTCAAGCCCCAATTCCCAACCAAATAATCTAAGTCACCATCTTTGTCTATATCAAAGGGATGAACCGATTGAAACAATCCGTTGTTATTATCTGGATGCACTTGATCCGTTTCGTTTTGGAATACGCCTTTACGATTTGCGAAAAACAAAGGTTTCATCCATTCGCCTACCAAAATTAAATCTGAATAACCATCTTTATTATAATCTGAAAAAACAGCATCCGTTACCATGCCTAGATGGTGGAATGTTTGATTTTGAACGATTTTATAATTTCCGTTGTTATTATTTAGCAAATAACAATCTGAACTACTTCCAAATTTATTGGCATCCGAATTGGTTCCGATAAATAGGTCCATATCGCCATCTTTATCGTAATCACAAGATTTAATAACGGAAGCATTTTGCGCAATTTTAGGAAAATTAGTTCGAGCTAAAATTGGACCACTATAAGCTCTTGAAAGTAAATCTGCCCCATTCTGACCTCCTCCAGAAGCGACAAATAATTCGTTGATCTGATCCTTGTTACTGTCTACTATGACTGCGGAAGCGTCTTCATAAACGGCATCTTTATCAAGATTTGCATACTGTTTCTTAACAAATCCCTTGTTTGTTTGCACAAAAACCTGCGCAGCAATTCCTTTGGATCCTCCAAAAAACAAATCGTCTTTTCCATCACCGTTTAAATCACCCACAGCTGTTGCTGGACCGCGATCAGAGCGTTGGTACGGAATCAATTTTTGGTACACAAAATCAATATAATCATTTTCGACATGGGTAAAATTGATTCCTAAATTGGCGTCTACTTTTTTGAACTTGTTTTCTTGTACCGGATGTAATGTATTATAATTAAACGCCGAACGCTTGGCAGCCGCACTTATTTTTAAAGTTTGATTTGCTTTGACCTTTTTGATTGTTTGATAGGTGTTATCTGGCCAAATAACAACTAACGAATCTACCAATTTTTCTTTTTTCAAACCAAAATGCGCACCTGTTTCTGAAGAAGATTGAAAACCACGCGTGGATTGGACTTCTCTGTATTGCATTTTTCCTTTTGAGTAAGCCAACACTTTGGTTCCAATTCCAAAACTATTTTTTCCTTCAAACTGCAATTTTACTTTTAGGTAATTTGCTTTCGAATTGGTTTGGTTGCTATAAATTGATGCTTTACTGTTTAAATTATTTGTAATGATGTCCAAATCGCCATCGTTATCTAAATCGGCAAAAGCTGTACCGTTAGAAATCAAAGTGTCGTTGGCCATCCACGATTTGGATTTATCTTCAAAAGTTAGATTTGCATTTCCTTTGTAAACATAATTAGGAACACTCCCAGAAGGCATTTTTTGCAAGGCTTCTTTGTCAAACATCTTGGATGAATTCAATCGTATCTTAATTTCATCATTGGATAAATATTTGACATAATCCAAATCGTTTGGTCTATTTGCAATTCCGTTGCTCACAAAAATATCTTGCTCTCCATCTTGGTCATAATCAGCAAACAACGTGCTCCAACTCCAATCGGTTGCTGCAACACCGCTCATTAAGGCTGTTTCGGTAAAATTAGCACCCGCATTATTTATTTGAAGCATGTTACGCGTGTATTGATTGTGATAACCAAGATCATTCACACGCTTATTAAACATTTGAACGTTATCGTCTCCCAATGAAGATTTTAAAACGGTTTCGTCTTCGGGTAACATATCCAAGGTCATCAAATCGGTAAAACCATCATGATTGATATCTGCAGCATCCACACCCATTGAAAAACGACTGGTATGACCAAATCGTGACTTTATACTTTCGGTAAAAGTTCCGTTTCCGTTGTTCAAATAATAAAAATCATCACCTTGAAAATCATTGCATATATAAATATCTGGAAAACCGTCCAAATTGTAATCTGAAATGGCAATTCCGAGTCCGTATCCATTAGCACCACCATAAATACCGGCTTTTTCACTTACATCAACGAAGGTATTGTTGTTGTTTTGAAATAATTTATCTCCACATTTATAATCCCGCTTGTATTTCACATCGGCATGACCGTAAGAAGCTTCTGAATGCACGGCATGGTTGAGCAAATACATATCCAAATCGCCATCTAAATCATAATCAAAAAACGAAGCCGACGTACTGTAATTATCCAATGCCAGTCCGAATTGCGCCGCACTTTCCGTAAACGTATTGTCTTTGTTGTTGATAAAAAGTTCGTTATGTCCTTTAAATCCGTGGATTCCCACAACTGCGCAGACATAAATATCTAAGTAACCATCACCATTCACATCGGCCATGATGGCGCTCGTTTTCCAGTCACTTTTGCCTTCGGTTCCTGATTTTAGTGAAATATCTTCAAATTTATTGTTGCCTTTATTGAGGTACAATTTATTTTTTCCTTGATTGGAAGTAAAATAGATATCGACCCAACCATCCTTATTGATATCGCCTGTAGCCACTCCTCCTCCATTGTAGTAATACAAGTAATCTAAAATGGAAACATTTTTGGAAGGATCCAACTTGTTTTCAAAAGATATTCCGGTTGCATCAGTATCTAATTTTTGAAATAGAAAATCTTCCTTTTTAGCGCAACCAATGATCAACAGAACACAAGAAATATAAGATACTATTTTAGTCATTTTTCTTGAATATTTTTGGAGCCTTTCCATTTGCAATTGCCACAAAACCAATCATTTTCCCTTTATTTGTTAGGGGTTGAATTGCTTTCACTGCTCCTGATAAATAGATACCTGATTTTTGGTTCGGCACATAGGTAAACGCACCCGATTTAGAACCTAATAACAATATACCTTTACTTGCATCCAAACTTCCAAATTGAGGTTTAAATACCATTTGATTTCCGCCAAGAAGTAAATCGAGGTTACCATCTTTGTTAACATCTAACGCACATATTGCATTCAGACTCGAGAATTGAACTTCTTTGGGCAAAATACTGATTTGAAATTGACCGTTTCCTTTGTTAATTGCTACAATACTGTGCTGATTGGTAGCCATTTTTACTTGTGCTTTATCGATCACAGATTCGTCAAAAATTTCTTGAATTGATTTTTTGGAATAATCCAAATAACTGAGATTCTCTTTCTTGATGGATGGTATTTGTTTGGCCAATTCACCTTTCAAATGTAGTGGCATGTCTTTATCATCAATCATACGAGTAGCAATTTGTTCGATCGTTCCGTTATTATCAAAATCATTAACAAACAACTTCATCGGATTTTCTTTCGAACATTTGTAGGTAGTATTGGTTCCAGAGTTTCCAATGATTAAATCTTTTTTACCGTCTTTATTGACGTCAACACAAGCTATTGTATTCCAGAATCCAAATTCTTCCGATAAATTTGTAGATAGTTCTGAGAATGTTCTTCCCGAATTTTTTAGAATCAATGGAGCCGACCAATCGCCGACTACAACCAAATCTTTTTTACCATCTTGATCGATGTCTTCCCATTTGGCATCGGTAATCATTCCAAAATCATTTAGTTTGCTGGCAATTTTATCGGTTACATTTGTAAATTTTCCTTTACCGTCATTTTCCAACAACAGGTGTTTAGGTGTCAATCCAAAGATGCCCGGAATACTTCTAGAACCAATGAAAACATCGTTATCTCCATCGTTATCATAATCACAAGGAACAACAACTGAAACATTGGTATTGACTGAAGGTAAACTATTTTTGCTTCGAGTAAAATTACCTTTTCCGTCGTTTAAATACAAACGATTCAAATACAAACGCTCGTCATTTTTCTCGTTACCCCCTGTTCCAACTAACAAGTCTTTATCACCATCTTTATCTACATCAAACAAACTAGCGGCCGTATCTTCAAAACTTCCATGTGCTTCGATATCAGGCTGTTTGGTTGCGATAAAATTCGTTCCGTTACTGATGTATATTTTCCCGACGCTTCCTTTTGCACCACCCATATAGATGTCATCCATTTGATCACCGTTTACATCCCCAACAGCAGAAGATGGGCCTTCCTGTGAAAGCATTTTTGAAATCAAACCTTCATAATCAAAATCAATGTAATCATTTTCTGCATGTGCAACCAGGGTATTTGGTTGTTCCGTAAATAATGTTTTTGTGCTTTTTGGTACAATTTTATAGGTCAACAATGCCTCTTTTTGAGCTACCGCCAACGTTTGGTCTTTTTTCACCTTTGTGATGGATTTGTATTTTCCATTCGGAAAAATAACATGAAGCGAATCAATATTTTTAGATCCTAAACCAAAAGTCATCGTATAATCGATAGATGATTGAAATCCTCTTGACGGAATTAACTCTTGGCGGATGATTTCATCTTTTGAAAACAGCTCCACCACACTACCTACAGCAAAAGTGTTTTTCCCTTCGCCTTTTAGTTTTACTTTCAAATAATGATTTTTGGTATTCTTTTGCGCATTGTTTTTATATACAAAAGCTTTCATGTTGACATTGTTCACGATCAAATCCAAATCACCGTCGTTATCCAAATCACCATAAGCAGCACCATTTGAAAAACTCGGAGTAGAAAGTCCCCAATTGAATGCTTCATTCGAAAAGGTCAAATTCTTGTTGTTCTTGAAAGCATAATTTGCAACGGGTGTACTAGGCATTTTATCAATGATATTTTTCATGTCTTCTTTTCTACCAGTGATGGCCATACGTTGCATGACATCATTTGCAAAGAAATCAACAAAATCTTGGTTGGTTAAATCTTTGTAGATACCATTACAAACATAAATATCTTTGTATCCGTCGTTATCCATATCAAATAACAATGCGCCCCAGCTCCAATCTGTTTTAGAAACACCTGCATAATGAGCAATTTCTGTAAATGAATTGTTTCCTGAATTCAATTGAAGCGTATTCTGCATGTACTGGTTGTAGAAATCCATGCTTAATTTTCTTGAAAACAAATCGTAATTATCGAAACTAGTGGTCGTTTTCAATCGATCATCGGGTTCTGGTAACATATCGGTTACAAAAATGTCTGCTTTTCCGTCGTTGTTGATATCGGCCATATCGGCACCCATTGCCGATTGACTGATATGTTGTGCCCAGTTTTGAATTTGTTCTTTAAACGTGCCGTCTTTTTGATTGATATACAAATAATCTCTTTCGTAAAAATCGTTGGAAATATAAATATCAGGATACAAATCATTGTTGACATCACCTACCGTTACACCTAAACCAAATCCGATCAAACTTCCGTAAATACCTGATTTTTCGCTTACATCAACGAATTTTCCATCGTCATTTCTCAGCAACTTATCTCCACCGCCTTTCAAGATGTCGGCAACTTGCCAATCTTTATCTCGAAGTTCGCGTTTATTTGAGTAATTCAAACTACTTACTGGAATAAAACTATTGTTTAAGATATAACAATCTAAATCTCCGTCCTTATCATAATCAAAAAATGCAGCATGTGTCGTGATACCGGTATCAGCTAAGTTGTATTCTTTGGCTTTATCGGTAAAAGTCAAATTCCCATTGTTGATGAATAATTCATTTTCTTGTTGAGCGCCTTTGTTGCTACCTGCATTACACACGTAGATATCGAGTAACCCATCGGCATTGATATCCACCATTACCACTCCTGTCGACCAAGACTTGGTTCCTTTAACACCCGCTTTGGCAGAAATATCTTCAAATTTGAAGTTGCCTTTGTTCAAGTATAATTTATTCTCTCCTTGATTGGACGTAAAGTAAACATCCGAAAGACCATCATTATTGATGTCACCAATTGCTACACCGCCACCGTTATAAAAGTTTCTGTATTTAAAGATGTTCATGTCTTTTTCATTTTCCACTTTATTTTCAAAATCAATTCCGGTTTCGGTTGATTCCAATTGTGTATACAAAGGATTTTCTGGCTTATTATTAGAATCTGAGCAGGAAATTAATAATCCTAATGATACGAAAACTATAAATTTATTACAAAACATGTGGGTGATAGATTTTAATTTAAATACGATCACAATATACTACAAAATATAGAAAAATAAAAAAATAAAGACACAAAAAAAGAGGGCAAAATGCCCTCTTTTAATAACTCAACAAATATTAAAATAAAGGTTTAGTAACCTGGATTTTGACTTAAGTTAGAATTAAATAATGCTTCCGCAGGAATTGGGAAAAGCAAATATTTAGAACTAGAAGTGTAAGGTTTTAAACCTCTAGCGTTCAAGAAAGTTCCAAAACGAATCATATCGTTTCTTCTCCATCCTTCCCACCATAACTCTCTACCTCTTTCAGCATAAATACCGTCTAAAGTAGAAGGAGCAGCAGTTACACCAGCTCTTGCAGCAATATCAGACATGATAGTACCAACAGAACCAGAACCACCTCTTGCGATAGCTTCCGCTTTCATCAATAAAGCATCAGCATGACGCATCAATACTAAATCATTGTTTGGCGCATCATAGTTATTGCTATCTGGAATGTATTTCACACCACGAATACCTGCTGTTTCTAATGTAGCACCGCTAGTAATAAGCGTTACTGCTGGAGTAAATACTAAAGGAGCACCCGTTCTATCATTTAATGGCGTTACACCTCCTGGAGCAAATTGTTGACCAACTTGGAATCCAACTGGGTTACCAATACTAGAAATGATTGCTGGAGTAGAATGTTTAGCACGCGCATCTGTAGAAGCGAACTTATTGTAGTATTCAGCTACAGTAGCAAATCCATTCCATCCAGAAGGAGTTTGGTTGTAGTGATTACACATTCTCCATCTTGATTGCGTATTTCCACCTGGTCCACCTGTTACGTTTTTAGAAGAGAAAATGATCTCTGAAGACGTATTGTTAGTTGGCGCGAAGTTATCCCAATAAGCTGAAGATAAAGTTGTTGTTAAAGCATCCACATGTTGCACTACTTTAGTCATATCTGCTGCATCAAAAGTATAAGGTCCTGCAGGGTCTGCCGCTTTGAATACACCTTTGTTTAAATAAACTTTAGCTAACAAGAAGTGAGCTGCATCTTTATTTACAATACTTGCATCATTTGCAACTCTTGCAGGCAAAGAACCAACAATTGCTTCTAATTCAGAGATAACGTAGTCAGTAGCTTCCGCACGAGACCAAACCAATGGATCAGCTAAGATATCTGAACCTGCTGGTCTATATGGAGCTTGTCCAAATAAATCAACTACATTATAGTAATAGAATGCACGTAAAAAACGAGCTTGTAACACTTCAGAAGTAGTTCCTCCATTTTCGATTATCAAGTTACATTTGTACACATTTGATAACAAATCATTCCAAGCATTTTTAACCTCTACGTGATCAGGTGCCCAAGTTTGCGTATGGATTTGTCTCCAAGCTCCATTATCATCCCAGTCACCACCACGTGTAGGACCTACCATAGCATCAGTTGACATTTCACTTAAAGCGAAGTGACCTCCTTGACCATTGAAAGTTCTTAAACCTTCGTAAGCTGATTGTAATGTAGCAGCCGTATTGATGGTACCACCGCCAGATGTATCATTAGAAACACCATCTAGAATTTCTTCATCTAAATTAGTACAACCTATATTAAAAGAAAGTATACTTAAGCATAACAATCCTTTTATTAAATTATTTCTTTTCATTGTTATATATTATTAAAATGTTACGTTAAGACCTAAAGAAATAGCTTTTGAACGTGGGTATGATAAATAATCAATTCCCGCAGAAGGTACACCATTTAATGATTTGTCAGTGTTCACCTCTGGATCAAAACCAGAATAATTAGTGAATAACAATAAGTTTTGTCCGTTTACAAAGAAACGAGCCGATTTAATTTTTAATTTTTCTAACGCTTGACCGTTAAAAGTATAACCAAAAGTTAAATTACCCATTCTTAAGAAATCACCTTTTTCTAAGTATTTAGTAGATGGTGAATTTGGATCTCCTTGAGCCTGTGCTGAAGTAGCAACAGAAGCAGGAACGTTTTTACCACCTAAGAAAGCACCTTTAAAGAAATAAGCATTAGCAGTGTTGTTGTATAAATAGTGACCAAAAGCACCGTAAAACGAAACACCTGCATCAAAGTTTTTGTAATTTACGTTTGTAGAGAAACCAACGTTCATTTTAGGCAAACCTTGTTTTCCAACTAATTTTTTAGCTGCAAGACCTAAGTCAGTATCGTTACCAGCTGCATCAGCATAGATAGAAGCACCATTAGCATCATATCCTCTCCACTCATACATATAGTAGCTATAAATTGGCTCATCATTAGTTACAACTTGTGCATATGCACCTGTTAAACCTTGACCATTTAAAGCACCTGCTTGAATGAAACCAGCGAAATTTTGCATTTTATTTGATAAGAACGAAGCATTTCCTGAGATATCCCAAGTTAAATCTGCTTTATCAATCAATTTGTAGCTTAAACTTACCTCTAATCCTTTGTTAATCAAGTTACCTGGAAGGTTCACGAATCTTGGAGATGGAGGTCCTGGTTGAGAAGCTGCAGCAGGAACTGGGAAAATTAAATTTTCTGTATCTCTGTTGAAGTAATCTAATGTACCAGTTAATCTATTGTTTAATAAGGTAAAATCAACACCTACACCACTTGATAAAGTAGTTTCCCATTTCAAATCAGTGTTTGCATTAGTATCCACATTTAAAGCATTGTTATTACCGTAAGAAGCACGAGCAATTGCAGAGTTTACTGCAAATTCTTGGTTACCTGTTTTACCGTAGTTAGCTCTTAATTTTACAGAATTTACTAATCCGTCTTTACCTTCAAAAACTTTGTATCCTAAACCTACAGATGGGAAAGTACCGTATTTATTATTAGCACCTAATTTTGTAGATCCGTCAGTACGTAATGTAGCAGTAACTAAGAATTTTTTGTATAAAGTAGCATTAACTCTACCATAAAATGACTGTAATTCTACTCTGTTTCTGAATGATGACGTACGGAATTGGTTTTGTAAACCACCTTCAATATTGTCAATCAAATTTGATTGAGCTGGATCATACCCTTTTCCAAGCATAAAGCTTCCGTTTGCAGTATAATCATAGTAAGAGTATCCTGCTAACGCATCAAATACGAAGTTATCATTAAAAGTTTTGTTGTAGTTCAATGTGTGCTCAAACGTTCTGTTGAATTTTTGAATATTATCAATAGTAGCTTGCCCAAATTTAACAACACCATCACTATTTGTAGCCTGAGCAACATTTTCAATATTAATAGTAGAAGCTAATTGAATTTTTCTAGATGAAGTTGAAGATTCAACACCAAATAAGAATTGATAGTTCAAATTATTATTAATTTTCAATGTAGATTTGATACTTGCTAATAATTTATTAGTATCAGAATAATCTTTGTATCCATCTAATAATTGAACAGGGTTGATGTATGTATTACTTATGATGTTATAAGTACCATTTGTATTGTACAATTTATTTGTAGGATTCCAATACAAAGCTGATCCAATTAAGTTACCTTGGTAACCTGCATTGTTTGTGATCATTTGAGCTTTATCTTTTAATCCTGCATAGTTTACTTTAGTTTCAATTTTCAAACCTCCATTAAAGAAGTCGTTAGAGTTATTGAAAGCAAAAGTATATTTATCTAAACCAGTAGTTTTTACAATACCTTCTGTATTGTTAGCACCAAAAGACAAACGAGTGCTTGAATTTTCAGTTGACTTAGAATAAGATAAATCATGACTTGTAGTCAAACCTGATTGCAAAATTGCATCTTCCCAGTTGTAACCAGTTGACCCATTGTTTACACCACCGTTAGCTACAAATTCTGAAGCATTCATCATTTTTAAGTTACTAGACAAAGAACTGAACGTTACAGAGTTTGAGTAATTTAATGATGGTTCTTTTGATTTTGATTTTTTAGTAGTAATAACGATTACACCATTTGCTCCACGAGAACCATAAATAGCTGTAGAAGATGCATCCTTAAGGATCGTCATACTTTCGATATCATTTTGATTCACGAAGTTCAATGGATTTCTTGCAGAAGAAGATCCTAAACCTAAATCACTTCCACCTGCAGAAACGTCTCCACCATCCAATGGCACTCCATCCACAACAATAAGTGGACCGTTACCTGAACGAATAGATGAATTTCCACGAATTCTAATGCTTGCAGCAGCTCCTGGCTCACCACTTGCAGAAGTTACTTGCACCCCAGAAACTTTACCTCTTAAAAGCTCTGCTGGTGAAGTAGAAGAAATGTTGTCAAAGCTTTTAGAGCTTAATTGATCTACAGCACCTGTTGCATCTTTCTTTTTAACAGAACCGTAACCAATTACAACAACTTCTTTAAGTTCTTGTTGATCTTGTTGCATTACAACGTTTAATGTTGTTTTACCTGCAACGGCAACTTCTTTGGTTTTTAAACCAATAAAACTGAACACTAATACCGCATCTGATTTTGCGTTGATCGTAAAATTACCATCAAAATCAGTTTGCGTACTATTAGATGTTCCTTTGACAGATACTGATGCTCCTGGAACAGGACCACTACTGTCAGATACTTTACCTGAAACGCTTTGCGCGAAAGCGAAACTTGTAAAAATCGTCATTAGAAATACTAATAAGCCTTTAAGTAGACTATTTTTCATACGTAATAAATGAGTTAGTTAATAAATGTTTTTCGTAATCGAAAGTAAACTTATAAATATTTTATGATAATATTAAGAAAAATCGCAACTAAATCGATATAGTAGAACCGAAAACGTTTTCGATAAAGTAAAGCATTCGTTGTAATACCCGGTAAAAATTACATTGTATGTAATTAATAAGGCATAAAAAAACATAATGTGAAATTTTTAAGTAAAAAGTTTGTATAACTTTCAATAAAAACAAAAATTCCATCATTTTCTTTACGAAAACGATGGAATTAATGAAAATAATGAAAAAATTATTTGATTTCTATCGTTTTTTCGGAAAATCCCAATCCAATAATTTTTAAAGATTTCCATGAAGAAGGCAACATGCCCTTGTTGAATTTAAAACCAGAATCGGTGAGTTCAACACCGCCGAATCCATAAATGACAGCCTGAAGCATGGCGCCCGCTCCTGTTGCAAAATAGGGGTTGTTGCTATTGGCTGATTCAGAAAAAACACCAAAAGGTGGACGGCTGTTTGGCAAATAGGATTTCACGAAATGATCATACGCTTTTTCTTTATTATTCAAACGCGCATACAAAACAGCTAAAATACCATGAGCCATTGCAGGACCATCTTTTTTATCCACTTTTTCCGAATAATATGCCAAATCCTTTTCGATTTGATTTTTATCTGTAATTATATGCAGCGGATAAGCCAATAAATTGACATCACCTTGTTTTATCATTTGCCCTGCATAACCTTTGTAATTTTGCGTAATCCCATCTTTAGAATGAATCACAATATGATCGGCCACTTCTTGCCATTTCGGATTAATGGGTTCATTCAAAAGAGTAGCTGCTTTGATCGTGTTTCGCAATGTTTCTATTGCCGATGCGTTCGTAAAAGCATTGTCATCCACATGCTGTGCATACTCATCTGCTCCAACTACATTTAATATAGAATAGGAATTGTCGTTGTTTTTCACCACACGACTTACCCAAAAATCTGCCGTTTCTTTAAATACTTTCCATTCACTGCGCAACCAATTTTTATCCTGAGTCAGGGTGTAATAATTCCAAAAAGCAATCGCAATATCCGAAGTAATGTGTTGTTCAAAAATACCTGTCAATGCCCAGGTTGGCGTCGCTTCCTCACCTGTATCATCTGATTCCCATGGAAACATCGCTCCTTGGTAACCATAAATCGATGCTTTTTGTTTTGCTTTTTGCAATCTATCCGAGCGATAATCTAAACACGACTTAGCAAAATCGGGTTGCAAAGCCAATAAAGGAGGGTACATCCACAATTCGCTGTCCCAAAAGATATGTCCGTTATAACCTTGTGCAGACAATCCCATAGGTGCAATACTTTGTCTTGAATCCTTTCTGATAAAGGAATATAGATTATACAATGCAAATCGGACGCGTTGTTGCGCATCCAAATCGCCTTCAATTTGAATGTCGCCCGTTTCCCACAATTCAGACCATGCTTTTTTGTGTCGATCGAATAATTTATCGATCCCTTCTTGTAAAGCAAAAATAGGCTGACGCTCCGACTCGTTCAAAGGATCGGTCACGTCTTTTGAAGTACAGATGCCTCCCGCTAGCGCAAATCGATACTTGACTCCTTTTTTTAATTGGGTAGTAAATCCTACTTCGTTTCCAGTTGCCACTAGTTCTTCTTTTTTACCATCAAACAAAAAGGTCGTCGAAGCAGCTACACTGTATTTCCCTCTAAGTGTTTTGGCAAGGGTTCCAAAAATGGGCATTCTAAATTCATTATCTTTCAAAACGCGGTAGTGTGATTTTGCATCAACTAATTCACTTGGTACCACCATGAAATTGGCTACATCAATTTCTATGTCTTCTAGAGGCTGGATTTCAATGATCGCCATAGCTGAAAACGGCAAAGCTCTATTGGCTAAAATAGTGTAATCAACGTGCGCAAAATCTTTAAAAGAAAAAGAAGTGGTGCTGGTTCCTTCTCGCATAGAAACCACTTGATTCCAATTACTTATGTTGCTTGACTTAATCTCTTCCTTGTTGATATTTAATCGTAAATTCAAAAACTCAATTCCCCGTACAATTCTACTGATACCGTTCTCTGGACTGGCCTCATAGACACCATTTAAAATGATCTCTTTTGTAGTTAAAGGCGTATCATTTGTTACGATTCCAATTTGTCCGTTGGCTACTGTTACGCCAAAATAATTCTCACGCGAATTAGCTACTAAAGTCCATTCATCTGATTTTTTTTGAGAAAACACCAAAGTATTCATACACAAAGCCGAAAGAAGTAATATGCTTTTACATTTCATAATATCCTATTTAAATAAAAATTGAGATCTGTTCATTCCTTTTAATGAATATCAAATATAATTATATTATTGGAGATTGTTCAATAAAGAAAAATGAAATCAAGTTCTTGTTTTCGAAAAGGTTTTCGATTGTTAATAATTCAAAATACAAGAAATAACTTTTTTATATTAATTTTGGAAACTACTTTTAGATTCAATTTCATAAAAACAGTACGCATGAATTTCAATTTAAAAGGAATCCTGAATTTCATTTCTCTAATTTCAATAACAATGGCAACAAGTCAAGAATCAAAATCAATTGACAATCAAAAGTGGTGGAAAGAAACCGCTGTATACCAAATTTATCCAAGAAGTTTTCAAGACAGCAACGGTGATGGTGTTGGTGACATTAGAGGTATCATCAATCGATTGGATTATCTAAAAGACATTGGAGTGGAAACCGTATGGCTGAGTCCTATTTTTGAGTCGCCAAATGACGACAATGGGTATGACGTGAGCGATTACACCAAAATCTTAAAAGAATTTGGTACGATGGATGACTTTGATGAAATGCTGCAAGGCATGAAAAAAAGAAACATCAAACTTATCTTGGATTTAGTTTTTAATCACAGTAGTGACGAACATTTCTGGTTTCAAGAAAGTAAAAAATCAAGAGACAATAAATACAGAGATTATTATTATTGGTGGCCTGCAGAAAAAGGTACTCCACCCTACCGTTGGAGTTGGTTTGACGTTAATAACAATGCCTGGAAATATGACGCAACGACCGATGCTTATTACTTACATTATTTTTCAAAAAAACAACCTGATCTAAATTGGAACAATCCCAAACTTAGAGAAGAGCTTTACAATGTCATGCGTTTTTGGCTAGATAAAGGAATCGACGGGTTTAGAATGGATGCTTTTCAATTCATCAGTAAAGATCCATCATTCCCAGAATTACCTAAAGAAATCATCGGAAATAGAGAAGAAATCATCAAATTTTATGGAAACGGGAAATATTTACACGACTACATTCAAGAAATGAACCGTGAAGTATTGAGTAAATACCCTCATGCCATGACGGTAGCTGAAGGCGCCGGTGATTCTCCTAAAGCAGCCTTAAAATTTGTCGATGAAGACCGAAAAGAACTCAATGTGGCCTATCACTTTGAAAGTGTAGATATTGGAGCGCACCTCAATAACTTTGGATTGGTAAATTACAAGTCTATTTTTGAACGATACGACGAAACCTTTAAAACCAAAGGTTGGCTTTCTATTTTTATGGCAAATCATGACCAACCAAGAATGGTTAGTAAATTTGGTAACGACACACCAAAATTTAGAGAAATTTCTTCAAAAATGCTATCCACCTTTGTATTTACCATGCGCGGAACGCCTTTTTATTTCCAAGGAGACGAACTAGGAATGACCAACATTCGATTCAATTCGATTGAAGATTATAATGACGTGGAAGCCAGAAACCAATATGCAAAATTGGTAGAAGACGGTGGCGATACAAAGGCTTTTATTGAAGATAAAAAACAGACTTCTCGAGAAAATAGCCGAACACCTTTTCAATGGGATCATTCAGTAAACGCAGGTTTTACCAAAGGAAAACCTTGGCTTAAAATAAATGCAAACTACACTGAAATCAATGCAGAAATGCAAGAAAAGGATCCAAATTCTATTCTGAATTATTTCAAAAAACTGGTGCAACTTCGTAAAGACCACCCTGTTCTGACTTACGGTGCTTTTGAATTAGTTGATAAAGAAAACCCAACCGTTTTTGCATATACAAGAACACTCAACAATAATAAATGGATGGTTATTTTGAATTTTTCTGAAAAAGAAGCAACCATCACCACTTCTTTACCTATTGAAACGGCTAAAGTCATCTTGTCAAATTACAATGCGACCCAATCCAGCAAAAGTTTACAACCTTATGAAGCTATAGTATTAGAGTTAAACAAATAGTCCAAGATCATACAAAACTTGATTCGCAATAATTTGCTTAAAAAAAAGCAGAACCTATAAATAAAACCCCTCTATTTTATAAAAATAGTGGGGTTTTGTCTTTTATTATTTAAATTTTTATATATTTATATCTTGATTATAATTAACATAAATGAAAGCAACTACACTCAAAGAAATAGCTGAAAAACTAGGTATATCCATTACCACAGTTTCTAAAGCCTTAAAAGACTACACCGATGTAAGTGCTAAAACAAAAAAAGCGGTACAAGACGCCGCCGCCGAACTTAATTATACACCTAACAACTTTGCACTGTATTTAAAAACCAACGAATCCAAAACAGTTGGACTGGTGATTCCCGAAGTCGTGCATCATTTTTTCTCAAACATCATCAACGGAATCATTGATGAAGCAGAAAAAAGTGGTTATCTGGTATTCATTCTTCAATCCAATGAAAATGTAGCTTTAGAAAAGAAACAAATAGAGTTATTGGTCAATAAAAGAGTGGACGGCATCATGATATCGTTATCCAATGATTCAAACAATGAAGAGCATTTAAAAGAGCTCTTACGAAAAGAAATTCCACTCGTACAATTCGATAAAATATCCAAACTAATCAACAGCTCCAAAGTCATCATTAATGACAGACAAGCCGCATTTGATGCAGTTCAACACTTAATCGATAAAGGGTGTCGCAAAATTGCACATATCAGAGGTCCTTTGAACCCACAAAACTCCATTGACCGTTTTTTAGGATATAAAAAAGCCTTGGAAGCAAACCAAATCGAATTTGATCCGAACTTAGTATACACCTGCGAAAAAGTCAATTTTGACGAAGGAAGGAATTTTGCCAAAGAAATCACGGAAAACCACCCCGATGTTGATGGTATCTTTGCCATAACGGACCTCGTTGCGGTAGGTGTCTTAAATTACCTTCAAGAAGTAAAAATTGAAGTGCCTAAACAAATCAAATTGATCGGTTTTAGCAATTGGTTCATGTCCGAAATAATGTCGCCAAAGCTCAGCACCGTTGACCAACCCGGATTTGAAATGGGAGTAGAATCTTTCCGATTGCTACTAGAAGAAATCAACGCTAAAAAACAAGAAAAGAAGTTCGTTCCTAAGATTGTTGAACTCAAAACTGCTGTCATCCAACGTGAATCCACAACATAAAAAAAAGCGCTTAATTAAGCGCTTTTTTTATCATTCTTTAGGAACCCAACATTTACAATGATTTGATTTTGATGTTTTTAAACCAAACTTTGTCACCATGATCTTGAAGACATAATTTTCCATTATTATACGTTCCGAAACCTGGAAATTCATGGAACTTAGATTTTGCAATCATTTCTTTCCAATGATCATCCCACATCGTAGTTTCTAAAACTTTTTCCCCATTTAAGAAAAATTGCAATTTTCCTTTGTTTGAAATGATTTCGGCATGGTTCCACTCCCCTGCTTTTTTTACCGTTTCTTTGGCGGTAATCAAATCGTATAAATCGGCTGCTCTGTGCTTGATGATCTTTGAATCGGGATGCCCATCATTATCTAAAACTTGCATCTCGGGACCTGTCATCCATGGAAATTTGTACTGACTTGGATCTTCATGCACATAAAAAATAATCCCGCTGTTTCCGTTTTGAGCGACCTTCCAATCCAATTGCAAATGAAAGTTTTCGAATGCATCTTGTGACAAAATATCGCCACCATTTTTAGCTTGCCAATCCGCTTTATCCGAAACATTCAAATGAATTGCGTTGTCGTTTACTTGCCAGGCAGCTCCAATCGATTCCTCACCATATTTGTGCCATCCATTCAATGTTTTACCATCAAAAAGTAATTTCCACCCTTCTTTTTTCTCTTTCGAAGTCAGCGTATTATCCTCTGCCATTACTTCTGATTTTCGGGTTCCAAATGCCAAAATTACCAAAGAAACCATGGAGATAACTAGTGTTTTTTTCATGTTAATTTTATTTTGGGCGTTAGCCGGGCTATTCGCTACAAGTCCGCACCAACTTTCGCATGCGCTCCATTGGTTGTGGGCTTTTCACTTCTATCCCTAACGCGGTTAAGTGTGTCTAAATGTAAAATTTTGAAATAAATAGACCTATTTCAAAGACAAAATATAACGTACCATTTCGGTGGCATCTTCCGTGGATAGAGTTGGGTGAGGCGTCATTGGAACTTCTCCCCACTTGCCACTACCTCCTTTGATAACTGTTGCGGCCAAAGTAGCTTCATCCATCGTCGAATATTTAGCTGCCACTTCTTTGTAAGAGGGCCCTACCAACTTTTCATCTACTTGGTGACAAGCCAAACAATCATTCGCTGCAATCAAATCAGCTCCTTTTTTGAATTCGGCTGCGACTTCAGTTGACTCGCTTTTTGCTTCAGTTGTTGAAGTCGTAGATTCATTAGATTCTGCTTTTTGTTCTTGTTTCTTATCTCCACAAGAAAGGAGTGTGCATGCTACAAGAGCGGTAACGAAAATTCGTTTCATTTTTTTGTATTGATTATATTCCTAAAATTCTTTTATTAAATTCTGTATCTTGGGCTACTCCAGCAAAATCATCAAACGCTTTATCAGTTACTTTAATGATGTGGTTTTTGATAAACTCAGCCCCTTCTCTAGCTCCATCCTCCTGGTTTTTGTAGCAACATTCCCATTCTAGAACGGCCCAACCTGGAAAATCGTAGTGGGCTAATTTACTAAAAACTTTCTTAAAATCAACTTGCCCGTCGCCCAAAGAACGAAATCTACCTGCTCGATCACTCCATCCTTGGTATCCACCATAAACGCCTTGTTTGCCTGTCGGATTGAACTCGGCATCTTTAATGTGACACGCTTTAATACGCTCGTGGTAATGATCAATATAGGTCACATAGTCCAAACATTGCAATATAAAATGCGATGGATCATACAACAAACAAGCTCTAGGATGTTGGTTTACTTTATCCAAAAACATTTCATAAGAAATGCCGTCGTGTAAATCTTCACCAGCATGCACTTCATAGCACAAATCAACACCCGAAGCATCAAATGCATTCAAAATTGGTGTCCAACGTTTAGCCAATTCGGCAAAACCATCATGCACCAAGCCAGCAGGTCTTTGTGGCCAAGGATAAACCGTATGCCAAAGCAACGATCCACTAAAAGTAGCGTGCGCCTTCAACCCTAAATTTTCGGAAGCTTTTGCAGCGTATTTTAATTGCTGCACAGCCCACTCATAGCGTGCTTTCGGATTTCCTTTACAAGAATCGGGTGCAAAACCATCAAACAAATGATCGTAAGCTGGATTTACAGCAATCAATTGACCTTGTAAATGTGTAGACAACTCAGTGATTTCCAAACCGTAACCCTTGATTTTAGCTTTGAATTCCTGCGCAAAAACGGGATCTTCTGCCACCCTTTTTAAATCAAAATAACGGGTATCCCATGTCGGAATTTGTACGCCTTTAAAACCAAGACTTGCGGCCCATTGACAGATCGCATCCATTGAATTAAACGGCGCATTATCGCCGTAAAATTGAGCTAAAAATAAAGCGGGACCTTGTATTGTTTTCATTCTATTTATTTTGTGAATTGCTTCAAATAATAAGCGCTTTTATCAGCATTTGCTAGTACTCCTGCCTCACTGTATTTTTCTTGTTCGTAAATGAAATATTCCATTCCTAACTCTTTAACTTTTGGCAATAAATCGGTGTATTTTACACTTCCTTCACCCAAAGTACACGATGCAAAAGGCTCTTTGGCATCGATGATTCTGTCTTTGATATGACACAATTTAAAACGATTTTTATATTTTTTTAAATATTCGATCGGATCAATTCCAGCTGTAACTACCCAATACATGTCCATTTCAAAATCAACCAATTCAGGAGAAGTCATGTCCATCATAACTTGTTGCGGAATCATTCCGTCCAATTCCTTAAACGAATAATCATGGTTGTGATACGCGAATTTGATACCGGCTTTTTTACAAATTTCTCCTACGTGGTTAAATTCATCCGCAAATCGTTTAAAATCATCAATTGATTTTTGTGGACCCAACCAAGGGCAAATTAGGTATTTACCTCCAACATTTGCCATTTCATAGGCTTTCTTTTCTAAATCTTCTTTCCAATTACAATGAGAACCAATTAATTTCATACCATTGTCATCCAAGAAGGATTTAAATTCTTTGGGATTCATACCCCAAAAAATACCTTTTTCACCTTCAAAACTTTCAACTTGTTGAAATCCCATTTTTCCCACCTGACGGATGGTTTCCATCGGATTTTTATAAATGATGTCTCTTAATGTCCATAACTGGATCCCAAACTCATTAAACACAGGCGCACCGGTGGCTAATGTATTTGAAAAACTTAAATTTGGTGCTAATGCTAACAATGCTGCCGCTTGACCCCCTTTTATTACGAATTGTCTTCTATTCATCTTTCTGATATTTACGATTAGTGCGCTAAACCTACAAACATTTTATCCCCTTTTTTATACGGGTAATCTCCAATTTGTTTTCCAGGTACTGGAAGGTATCTAAAAGTCGCTTTCGCACCTTTTTCTGATGTTAAATAGCTAAATAACACGATTTGATACATTGCCAAGAATCCGGTGTCTTTTGGGTTTTTCACTTTGTTAAACAATTCTGCTCTTTTTTCTGCAGAGAGTTTCACAAATGAATCATTCATTAGCTCTTTCGATTTATTTTCAACCAAATCCAAAGCTTTCAAAAAAGAAGTTTGTTCTTCTTCAGAATAAATATCTGTAAAAACACCCGAAATAAATTGGGTTACCTCAGCAGATTTTGCACCAGGTGTTTCAGTTTCAGGAATAATGGTATCAGCAATTTCAGTAAGAAGTGCTTGATGTTCTGTACTCAGAATCAAACTACCTGCTTCGGTGCTCTTACAACTGGTCAATAAGTAATTCGAACCTATGAAAATTCCACCACTGATCAACGCTATATTTTTTATTAGATCTCTACGATTCATTTCTTTGTGTTTTAGTAGATTATAAATTTCCTTTTTTCAATTCTTCCGCCGCGAAATTTGCAGCTCTAGCGGTCAATGCCATGTAAGTTAAAGAGGGGTTCACACAACTAGCAGAAGTCATACAAGCGCCATCGGTAACAAAAACATTCAAACAATCCCACACTTGGTTGTTTCCATTCAAAACAGAAGATTTTGGATCACGACCCATACGAGCCGTACCCATTTCGTGGATACCCATTCCTGGAGCATAATCTGATTCAAACGTATGAACATTGATGGCACCTGCTTTTTCAAGCATTTCTTTCATATCCTCCATCATGTCTTTCTTCATTTTTTTCTCATTCTCTTTTATCTCTACATCCATATTCAAAACAGGCAATCCCCATTTGTCTTTTTTATCTGGATCTAACGAGATTTTATTTTCATGGTACGGTAACATTTCGCCAAAAGCGGTTGCACCAATAGACCATTTACCTGGTTCTCCAAGAGCATCTTTCAAATCTTTACCAATGTTCATTTCGGCAACCTGACTTTCCCAACCATCTCTTGATGCACCTCCTTGGTATCCAAAACCTCTGATATAATCACGCTTTTCATTTGGATCCACATTTCTATATCTCGGAATGTAAAACCCATTTGGACGGAAACCGTAATAATAGGAATCTTCGTGACCTTCAAATTCACCAGAAGCACCCAATCTAAAATGGTGGTCCATGGCATTGTGTCCTAGTTCTCCACTGCTGCTTCCTAATCCACCTTCCCAAACGTCTTTGGCAGAATTCATCAAAATCCAAGTTGAGTTAAAAGCAGAGGCACAAAGGAATACAATCTTACTATTGAACGTGATTTCTTCGTTTGATTCGGCATCAATTATAGTAACACCTGTAGCTTTTTTAGTGTTTTTATCATAATTCACCTCTTTCACAATTGAAAAAGGTCGAAGCGTTAAATTTCCCGTTTTTACAGCAGCTGGCAAAGTTGAAGACTGTGTCGAGAAATAACCCCCAAACTGACATCCATTCCAACACATGTTTCTAAATTGACAAGGTGTTCTGTCTTTAATTGCTTTGGTCACGTGAGCTACTCGACCAATAATAAGTCTTCTGGTATCATTGTATTGCTCTTTGATTTTTTGAGCCACTGTTTTTTCAACAATATTCAATTCCATTGGAGGTAAAAACTCACTGTCTGGTAATTGCGGTAAATTTTCAGCAGATCCACTTACTCCAATAAATTTTTCAACATAGCTGTACCATGGAGCAATATCTTTGTAACGGATAGGCCAGTCAACAGCGATACCGTCTTTTAAATTGGCTTCAAAATCCAAGTCACTCCATCGGTACGTTTGTCTCCCCCACATCAAAGAACGACCCCCAACATGGTATCCTCTGAACCAGTCAAAACGTTTCTTCTCTGTATACGGACTGTCTTTATCACTTGCCCAATACGATAAATTACGCTCATTTAAAGGATAATCTCTTTTCAATACAGGATAATCTTCAATCATTTGTTTTGTAGGACGGTAATGACGGTGTGGGTATTCCCACATTGGTTTGTTTTGTTCCACATAATCTTTGATGTGTTCAATGTTATGCCCTCTTTCTAAAAGCAACACTTTCAATCCTTTTTCAGTCAATTCCTTAGCAGCCCATCCTCCTGATATTCCAGAGCCAACTACAATTGCATCATATGTATTTTCTGCCATTTTAATTATTTTTTAATATTATATATCACAAATCTTAATTCCATTTTCTAATGCTTTCTTTTTATCTTTTGAAACAGCAATAAACTCTTGACCTACATACCCTTGATACCCTATTTTTAATAAAGCCCTCATGATTGCTGGGTAATACAACTCTTGCGAATCGTCTATTTCGTTTCTTCCTGGCACTCCAGCGGTGTGGTAATGTCCAAAATAATGATGGTTTTCTAAAATCGTAGTGATGATGTTTCCTTCCATGATTTGCATGTGGTAGATATCATACAACAACTTAAAATTATCACTTCCTAATGCTTTACACAATTCAATTCCCCAATGAGAAGAATCGGCCATGTAATCGGGATGGTTGACTTTGCTATTAAACAGTTCCATTTGGATGACCACGCCTCGTTTTTCTGCATAGGGCATGATTTGTTTCAAACCACTCACGCAATTTTTCAATCCAACTTCATCGCTCATTCCGTTTCGATTTCCGCTGAAGCAAATGAGGTTATGAAAACCGGAATCGGCTACCAAATCAATATGTTTCAAATAATTCTGAATCAATACCTCGTGGTTTTTTGGATCATTCCAACCTTGCGTCAAACTGATATGTGCCCCGGTACACATGGAAGAATATATTCCGTGTTTTTTCAATACTTCAAAATCCTTTGGTTCGACTAAATCGATTGCGGATATTCCCAAAGACGAAACCATCAAACACAATTCTTCAATAGATAATTCATCAAAAATCCAACGACACACACTTTGACGGATATTCCCCTTCAAAGGAACAGGCTGCTCGCTTGATTGGATCGCATCAAATGTAGTGAAGCTAGTAAGCCCGGGTAGTAAAACACTACCCAGAGCTATTTTTTTTATGAGTTCTCTTCTTTTCATGTATTAGTTTTGAACTTTAACTTTCTCCTTGAAGAAAACCCAAAACATCAAAGAAATACCCGCTGCAAACAAGCAAGGGAAAATCCAAATTTTATTCCAATTATGCGCTCCGCCTTCTATTACATTTTGATCAACATACATTCCTGCTACATAAAATCCGATGTACATTCCTACACCGTAAGTTGCTAAAGTAATGAGCCCTTGTGCAGAAGAACGTACATTCTCGCCTGCTTTTTGATCGGTATAAATTTGACCGGTCACAAAGAAGAAGTCATAACAAATTCCGTGTAAAGCGATACCTACATACAACATCCACAAATTATCATCTACATTTCCGTAAGCAAATAATGCGTAACGCAACACCCAAGCAATCATTCCAATCAATAGCATTTGTTTTACTCCAAAACGAATAAAAAACAAAGGCATCAAAAGTAAAAACAAGGTTTCCGACATTTGACCGATGGTCATTTTACCAGCAGCACTTGTCAACCCTACTTCATTTAAAAACTGATTGGCTTGACCGTAATAAAACGCCAAGGGAATACAAATCAATATCGAAGCAATAAAAAATACTAAGTAATTTTTATCTGCCAATACTTTAAAAGCATCCAATCCAAGCGTTTCAGAGATACTAACAGATTTACCCGCTTTTGGAGGAGGTGTATTTGGTAAGAAAAAGCAAAAAATACCCAATCCAACTGATACAGCAGAAGCCACCAGGAAAGTAATATTCAACGATTTTGGCGAAGCTTCCCAAGCCATCCAACCAATGGTTAATCCAGAAACAATCCAACCAATGGTTCCCCAAACCCTGATGTTTGAGAATTCTTTTTCGGCGTTGGTCATTTGATTTAAAGAGATGGAATTCACCAATGCGAGCGTTGGCATGAAAAGGATCATGTACACCAACAACAAACTATAAAACGAGTCAAACTCTGTTTTAGTAGAAAGTAAATACAACAATCCAGCACCTAACAAATGTAAAACGCCTAATATTTTTTGTGCAGCAAAAAATTTATCTGCAATCATACCCACAATAAATGGGGCAACAATTGCTCCTAAACACTGAGTACCGTAGGCAAGACCCGTTTGAGAACCAGACGCGCCAATATCTCCTTTAGTCAAAAATGTTCCCATAGTTACAAACCAAATTCCCCAAACAAAAAAGTTGAAAAACATCATGGTAGACAATTGAATTCTCGTAGTAATTTTCATTATTTAATAGTTAGTTTTATTGGTAAAAAAATACATTAAATACAAAAATAAGTGCCATTATTTTTATATAATTCATCAAACATACGAATTAATTTTATTTGAAATAAAAAAAATAAGTAGTTTTTATCAACCAAATTAAATAATTGCTTCTTTTTCAAGCAATAATACTTTTTTTAGATAAAAATCTTGGATTCTCGATTTTTTTTTAGCAAGTTTGCAATAACAATCACCAAAAAATTATACGATGCATACTAGAAAATTAAGAATGGGAATGATCGGTGGCGGAAAAGACGCTTTCATTGGAGCTATACACAGATTTGCAATCAATTTAGATGGATTAATCGAACTAAAATGCGGTGCATTAAGTGTTAACCCTGCGGTAGCTATTGAATCGGGAGAAATGTTATTTCTTGAAAAAGATAGAATTTATACAGATTATAAAGTAATGTTAGCAACCGAAGCAGCCAAACCTAAAGAAGATCGCATCGATTTTGTTAGTATTGTAACACCCAATTTTGCCCATTTTGAACCTGCAATGTTGGCACTTGAACATGGTTTTAATGTCGTGATTGAAAAACCAATTACACTAAACCTTGAACAAGCCAAACAACTTCATGCGAAAGTACAAGAAACAGGTTTGCGCTTGTGTCTTACTCATACCTACTCGGGATATCCTATGGTGAAACAGGCCAAAGCAATGGTGAAAAATGGTGATTTGGGAAAACTACGTAAAGTATGGGTAGAATATCCTCAAGGATGGCTAAGCAAATTATCTGAGCGTGAAGGAAATGCCCAAGCAGCTTGGAGAACCGACCCAACCAAAAGTGGTAAAAGTGGATGCATGGGCGACATTGGATCGCATGCAGCTCATTTAACCGAATACATTACCGGATTAAAAATTACTGAACTTTGTGCCGACCTAAGTATTAAGGTTGAAGGCAGAATGTTGGATGATGACGGAAACGTATTGATTCGATTAGAAAATGGTGTTAACGGAGTTTTGATGGCATCTCAAGTGGCTGCCGGAGAAGAAAATGCATTAAAAATTAGAGTGTATGGCGAAAAAGGATGTGTCGAGTGGCATCAAATGGAACCAAACACCTTACTATTGAAATGGTTAGACGCGCCAACACAAATACTAAGAGCTGGTAGTAATTATGCCAGCCAAAGTGAATTCATGACATCAAATTGTAGAACACCTGGTGGACATCCCGAAGGATATTTAGAGGCGTTTGCTAACATCTATAAAAACTTCGCCTTGACATTGTTGAGTGACTTGAAAGGGGAACAACCAACTCCTTTGATGCTTGATTTTCCAAACGAGAACGATGGATTGAGAGGAATGGCGTTTATTGAAAATGTAGTAGATTCATCCAATTCAGATATCAAGTGGTTTCCATTTACCATGTAGAAACAGCATAAAAGAAAAAAAACTCGTTAAGTTTATTAACGAGTTTTTTTTATACTTTTTTTATTAGGAAAATTTAGGGTAATGCTACTTCTCCCTCCCAATTCATAAAACCGCCTTCCAGGTTGAATACATTTTCAAATCCAAGTTGACTCATGATCGCACAAGCTTGACCGCTTCTTCCACCCGATTTACAATACACATATATTTTTTTCGTCTTATCCAATTCATCTAGACGGTAAATAAACGCTTGTCCGCCATAAATATCATTAAACAAAGCATTAGGTATAAAACCTTCATTCCATTCATCTTCGGTTCTCACATCCAAAATGATTGCGTTCGGATCTTGACTTATTTGTGATGCCCATTCTTCTTGAGATAAATTCATAGGTGTTGTTTTTAAATTTTTTTCAAAAATAATAATATTATTCAAAATCGAGGTATCGACATCCACTTTTTAATGGATAATGGTATTTAAAAAATAATAGCCAAAATTTAACATTTCATTTGTATATACAAATAAAAAATACACTACATTTGTACCGACAAATATTACCTATACAATAATGAGAATTGAAGAAGTTATTAAATCGAGTGTAGCATTGGATGATTCCAAAAAAATCATCTTAAATATTTTATATACACAAAGCGTCATCAATGATCGATTCAATGAATTATTAAAACCGTATGATGTTTCTGGGGAACAATACAATGTACTTCGAATTTTAAGAGGTCAAAAAGGCAAGCCGGCTAACATGAGTTTGATTCAGGAACGCATGATTGCAAAAAACAGCAATACGACCCGACTGATTGATAAGTTATTGATTAAAGAACTTGTTACAAGAAAGGTCTGCCCAGAGAACCGAAGAAAAATCGAAGTATTGATTACCCCTAAAGGATTGGATTTATTATCAAAATTAGATCCAGAAGTCATTCAAAATGAAGAACAATTGAGTTTGAATTTAACCGAAGACGAACAAACCCAACTTATCCAATTATTAGAAAAATACAGACAAATAAAATAAATTAATTATGAGCAACTTCATCGAACATGCCAAATGGCGTTACGCAACCAAGAAATTTGATGCTACCAAAAAAATTTCTGATAGTGATTTAGAATTTCTTAAAGAAGCAATTCAACTCGCTAGCTCTTCTTACGGTTTACAACCTTACAAAGTGATCATTGTAGAAAATCCTGAATTAAGAGCCAAATTATTACCTGTTTCATGGGGTCAAGCTCAAATTACAGATGCTTCTCACCTATTTGTATTTGCAAATGAAATCAACGTAGGCGACACACAAATTGATGCTTATTTCAAAAACTTGACTGCCACCAGAGGCATTCCTCAAGAGGCCGTTCAAGGGTACACCGATTTTATGAAAAATAACATCAACGGATTACCAGAAGCAAAAAGAAATACGTGGACATCCAAACAAACTTACATTGCTTTGGGTAATTTATTGTCTGCAGCGGCCGAATTAAAAATTGATGTAACACCCATGGAAGGTTTTGTTCCAGAACAATACAATGAAATTTTAGGATTAGACAAATTGGGATTAAACGCTTCATTAGTGGCTACAGTTGGCTACAGACACGTTGAAGACGACACCCAACATTACGCGAAAGTTCGCAAGCCCCTTTCTGAATTATTTATCAAATTATAACAAAAACCCTTTAAATCAATTATTATGAAAAATTTTAAATTATTTGCAGTAGCTGTATTATTGACAATCGCTACAATTTCATCAGCTCAAACTAAAAAAATCAACGCCGCAAAAAGTTCTATTGCATGGGTTGGAAAAAAAGTAACTGGATCACATGAAGGAACTATTTCTTTCAAAGAAGGAAACCTTATTTTTAAAGGTAAAAAAGTAGCAGGTGGTAATTTCACTGTTGATATGAATTCTATTACTGCAACCGACTTAAAAGCGGGTCAAGGTAAAGAAAATTTAGAAGGTCATTTAAAAGCTGACGATTTTTTTGGAACAGCAACTTTTCCAACAGCAACTTTGGTATTTAAATCTATCGGTGATAAAGGAAACGGAACGTATTCTGTAACCGCTGATTTAACTATTAAAAATGTAACTGAATCAGTAAAATTTGATTTGGAAGTAGCAAAAAACACAGCTAAAACTTCTTTCAAAGTTGATCGTACTAAATTTGGAATCAAATATGGTTCTGGAAGCTTTTTTGATAGCTTAGGAGACAAAGCAATCAATGATGAATTTGACTTAACCATTTCATTACAGTTCTAATTATCAAAAAAAATAGAAATCAAACCTCAGGTAAACCCTGAGGTTTTTTTTTGATTAAAACAAATCGAATCAAAAAAAAACTTTCAAATATCTAACTACATTTCAAAAAGGATGGGTTTTATTTATTATTTAAAAATCCTACCTTGCAGCACTTGTTTTTGCGTCCCTAAACAAGCACATTACAAATTGATTTTAGCAATCCAAACCAATGAAAAACATAGTTGTCATCGATAATTACGATAGTTTTACATACAACCTTGTGCACTATTTAGAACTATTGGGTTCTAAGGTGACTGTGGTAAGAAACGACGAGTTTGAATTGGAAGAACTCGAACAATTTGATAAAATAGTCCTTTCACCAGGACCCGGAATTCCTTCTGAAGCTGGTTTATTAAAAGCCGTGATTCAAAAATACTCCGAAACAAAAAGTATTTTGGGTGTTTGCCTAGGACAACAAGCCATCGGCGAAGTATTTGGCGGAAGCCTAATCAATTTAGAAAAAGTGCACCATGGTGTTGCTGCTACCATATCACTTACCGTTTCAGACGAACTCCTTTATGAGGGACTACCTCAACAATTGGAAGTTGGGCGCTACCATTCGTGGGTTGTCTCCAAAGAAAATTTCCCAGAAGAATTAGAAATAACCTCCGAAGATGCATCCGGAAACATCATGTCGCTCAGACACAAAAGATGGGATGTGAGAGGAGTCCAATTTCACCCAGAAAGCGTACTCACTCCGCACGGTAAAAAAATAATCGAGAATTGGTTAAAAAGTTAATAATCGAACTTATTTCTATTGCCTCCTTTGCTTAATTATTCAGAAATACCTTGAACGTTCTGAAAAATAATCAGTTCTTAATTACCCATATTTTACTTTAGATAAAGTAATTCAAATATTTGAATGCTATTTACTTAAGTATATTCAATAGATATTACTTATAGTTGTTTTTTGGATCCAAAATAAAAATACAAATCTAAATTGGCTGAATAATTAAACATTTGTTTAACTTTGCCAAGTATTCTAATTTTACTATGGACAAATACAACGATAAGCAAATTGAAATCATCCAAGTTGCAGAAAAATTATTTGCTTTGGATGGGTTTGACGGAACTTCGGTGCGAGTCATTGCTGCAAATGCTCATGTGAATGTGGCCATGATATCCTATTATTTTGGTTCAAAAGAACGATTATTAGAATCCATCGTGCTGCACCGAATCAACGGGTTGCGTTTACAACTCGAAAATTTGGTTGCAGAAGACTTGTCCCCGATTGAAAAGATGGATAAAATTATCGAATATTATATCCAACAGGTACTCTCCAACATGAGTATTCATCAAATCATTCAGAATGAAATTTCAAATAAAAAAAGAGCGTTTAATTTAACTGCTTTTACCGAAGTTAAAAAAAGTAATCTTACCTTAATTAAACACATCATCACCGAAGGACAACTTCAAGGCTTGTTCAAAGACACTGTAAATGCAGAGTTAATTGCGCCAATGATCATTGGAACTGTTATTTATTTCAACTTAAACAAAGCATTTTATATAGACCTTTTAAAGATTTCATCTGATGAAGATTATGATCATTACATGAAATCAGAATTTACCCTGCATTTACAAAAAACAATTAAAGCCATACTCCTCCATGAAAATTAAATTTTACCTCCTTTTTTTTATAAGCTGGACCTCTTTGATGGTTGCACAAGAAAGAAAAAAACTCTCCTTAAAAGAATCGATCCAACTTGTTGTTTCCTCAAATACAAGAGCGCAATTTGCGACTACTCAATCTACTATTTCAAAATACGAACTTGACGTATTAAAAAACAACCTGTACCCTTCAATGAAGGTTTCAGGACAGTATTTACGTCTGACGAATGCCAATGTCAATTCGTCTCTATCTTCGGGAAATACATCAAACAGCACTCCGCAGGTAAGTCAATTACTGCTTGGGCAGGCTAGTGTTTCGATGCCTTTGTATAGTGGATCCAGATTAAAGAATAGCATCAAAGCATCGGAGAACATGTACCAATCGGAGTTAGCCAAAGCTCAATTCGTACAAGAAGAACTATCCATAGAAGTCATAGAATTGTATGCAGCCTTGTACAAATCGCAAGAAATGGCTAAATTATACGAAGAAAACAAGAAAACAGCCCACCAACGCACAACCGATTTTGCAGCTATGGTAGACAATGGTTTGTTGGCAAAAAATGATTTATTAAAAGCACAACTCCAAGAGGCCAATGTCGAATTGATGCATGCTAATACCCTCAAAAACATCTCAATATTCAACTATGAATTGACTTTGTTATTAGGCTTTTCGGAAAACACCCTCATTGAGTTTGACATTGAAAGCATGAAGAAAGAACTTGCTTTAAGCCAAACAATGAAATTAGAAGCCAATCGGTTCGATCTTTTGGCGGCACAATCTCAAGAAAAGGCAGCACAAACGGGAATAAAAATAGCCAAAGGAAACTACTACCCAACTTTAACCTTGATGGGAGGTTACATTGCTTTTGATTTAAAGGATGTCATAACCGTAAATAATGCAGTCAATTTGGGTGTTGGTTTTTCTTATGATATCGCTTCACTTTTCAAAAATGGAAAAGAGGTTAAATTAGCGAAGGCCAAGGCAGCATTAGCACAAAAAGCGACTACTCTTTTGGAAGAACACATTAAAAGTGAAATTCACAAAGCGACAGAAAATTATCAGTATGCTTTAAAACAAAGTGTCGTTTATCAAAAATCGCTCGAACAATCCATTGAAAATTACAGAATAGTAAAAGATAAATACGATAACACACTTGCAAGCACAACCGAATTACTTGAAGCAGACGACCAACAATTACAGAGCAAGATCAACTTTTCTTTATCGCAAGCTGAAGTTGCCTTAAAATACTATCAACTTCAATTTGCTGAAGGAAAACTTACCCAATCATTTAATATAAACACATCCAAATAACCTACCATGAAAGAAGAAAAGAAAAGCAATAAGTTCATCATTATCTTTAGTGCCTTATTTATTTTAGGGATTGTCTATGGAAGTTACAAATACATTCATGCACAATCACACGAAACGACTGATGATGCACAAATAGAAAAAAACATCCACCCGATTATTTCAAGAGTGGCAGGTTTTATCACCAAAGTATATGTAAAAGACAATGATTTTGTAAAAAAAGGAGATACCCTTTTCACTATCGATAACAGAGACTTTTTGGTAAAATTAGAAGAAGCAGAAGCTAATTTAATCGCTGCCGAAAGCAATTTAGCAGTTTCAAAAGCAGATGTAAACACTGCGCAAGAAAATGTATATGTATCCAATGCCAACGTACAATCGGCTAGCAGCACAATTGAAACAGCTCAAATTAAATTAACAAGAGCCACCAATGACTTTGAACGATACAGTAATTTGTACAAAAACAAAAGCATTACCAAACAACAGTTTGAGCAAGCAGAAGCAGCAAAATTAGAAGCACAAAGCCAACTTAAAGTACTGAAAGAACAGCAAAACGCAAGTCGTTTCCAAAAAAATGTAGCGGCTTCACGTTCAGAAGTAACGTCCAAACAAACCGATGTGGCTGCTGCCAATATCAAAAGAGCCAGATCAATGGTTGCGGCTGCAAAACTGAATTTAGAATACACCACAATCATAGCTTCAACTGATGGACAAGTTTCTAAAATTGCCGTTCAGCCCGGACAATTCATCCAAGCAGGCCAATCGCTTTTCTATTTAATCAATAATTCAGAAGCATGGGTTATTGCTAACTTCAAAGAAACGCAATTGAACAAAATGGTGGTTGGACAAAAAGTAATAGTAAAAGTAGACGCCTATCCAGACACAGAATTTGAAGGGACTATCGCTTCATTTTCTCCAGCCACAGGAGCTAAATTTTCCATTCTACCTCCCGATAATGCAACCGGTAATTTTGTAAAAACCATCCAACGACTTCCTGTGAAAATTGCATTAAACGCTTCCAATGATCCAGAAAAAATTAAACTTCTTAGACCCGGCATGAATGTCGATGTTGATGTCCTATTAAAATAACAACCTTTTTTCAATTTGATAATGGTAAAAGCAGAAGATGATTTAGTAGAATATGGCTTTAGAAGAGTTATCATTACGATTACGGCAGTACTTTGTGCTTTGTTGGAAATTGTGGATGTAACGATTGTAAATGTGGCATTAACCAATATGCGAGGAAGTCTTGGTGCTTCATTAACCGATATCGCATGGGTAATTACCGCATATGCAATCGCTAATGTGATCATTATTCCTATGACCAGCTGGTTGTCGCAACAATTTGGCAGAAGAAATTACTTTGCCGTTTCGATCATCCTTTTTACTTTCTCCTCCTTTATGTGTGGGAACTCATCAAACATTTGGGAACTGGTTATTTTTCGTTTCATACAAGGTTTGGGCGGAGGTGCGTTATTAGTAACAGCACAAACCATCATTACCGAAAGCTATCCGGTGGCTAAAAGAGGAATGGCGCAAGCCATTTACGGAATGGGAGTTATTGTGGGGCCGACTTTAGGGCCGCCTCTTGGCGGATATATTGTCGATCATTATTCGTGGCCTTATATTTTTTACATAAATATTCCTATCGGAATCATCGCCACCCTACTTACACTCTCTTTTGTTAAAAGCCCAAAATATGGAGACAAACTCAAATCCAATCAAGTGGATTGGTGGGGAATTGTCTTTTTAACCTCCTTCATTGGATCGTTACAATATGTTCTAGAACACGGGCAACAAGACGATTGGTTCAACGATAAAGGCATACTCACTTTAACTTGTATTTCCTTCATTGGCTTATTGCTCTTTATTTGGAGAGAGAACACCTACAAACATCCCATTGTTAATTTAGGTGTACTTAAAGACGGCAACCTCCGAATTGGTATTTTGATGAGTTTTATTTTAGGATTTGGACTCTACGGATCTACGCTCATCATTCCGATTTACACACAAGCAATCCTAGGATGGACCGCCACAGATGCAGGACTCTTATTGATTCCCGGATCCATCACTACTGCCTTGATGATGCCTTTTATTGGAAAAATGATTCAGCGAGGAGTTCCGCAAGGCTATATGGTTGCCTTGGGATTTCTAGTCTTCTTTTTCTTTACTTTTATCATGCGTAATAAAATGACTCCCGATACCGGAACCGAACATTTTTATTGGGCATTGATCCTAAGAGGTGTCGGATTAGGTTTGCTTTTTGTTCCGATAACTACCCTTTCATTGTCTACATTGAAAGGCAAACAAATTGGAGAAGGCGCTGCTTTTACAGGCATGCTACGTCAATTGGGTGGGTCATTCGGAATTGCAATCATCACCACTTTTATCACGCGATTTGGACAACAACACCGTGTGGGTTTATTAACCCATTACGATGCAAGTAGAGCCGAAATTCAACAACGAATCGTCCAACTCCAACAAGGATTCCAAGCCAAAGGTTTTACTCCCAACGAATCGTTACAAAAAGCCTATCAAGTTCTTGATTTTAGTATTACAAAGCAAAGTACCGTGATGTCGTATATGGATATTTTTATGTACTTGGGCATACTATTTTTGTGCTGTATTCCCATCGTTTTTTTAATTAAACGCGGAAAAAACAAAGTAAAGCTGGAAGAGGCCATGCACTAAAATGTAATACAACGAATTTTGACTTCTTTTTTGGAAGAAATTATCTAGTAAAAACCAATTGAGTAGACGTACTCAAATTTGCATCAAATGCGTATCCTTCGTAGTTGAATGCTTTGAGGTCATCGATGGTTGCAGCGTTTGTGTCTAAAATAAATCGAACCATTAATCCGCGTGCTTTTTTAGCAAAAAAACTAATCATTTTAAGCTTCCCGTCTTTATAGTCTTTAAATAAGGGGGTTACCACTGAAGCTTTTAGTTTTTTGAAATCTACAGCAGAAAAATATTCTGAACTAGCTAAATTCAGCACGAATTCCTCTCCGATTAGTTCATCATTCAATGCTTTTGTGAGGGTTGGTTTCCAAAATTCATAGAGGTTTTTTTTAGTTCCAATAGGAAGTTTGGTACCCATTTCCAATCGATAAGGCTGAATCAAATCTAGGGGCTTCAACAGACCGTACAAACCAGATAAAATGCGAAGTTTTGATTGCAAATCTGATATTTGATCCTCTTGTAAACTATAAGCATCCAAACCAACATAGACTTCCCCACTAAAAGCAAAAACGGCTTGTCGCGCATTTGACTCACTCAAATCCAGTAGATTTCGTTCTTGATTGCGTTGCCAATTAAGCTCTGCTAGATTTTCCGAAATATCCATCAGCTGCATTAATTTTTTGGGCTTTTGTTTTTTCAAAACCTTATCAATTGCAATCGACTGTTTTAAAAACGAATAGCTGGAATACTGTGTTGTTGGCAATTGGCTTTCAAAATCTAAAGATTTCGCAGGAGAAAGTAGGATTTTCATGTGTTTAATTAGTCTATAAACGATTAGATGATTGCTTATGATTTCAAAATTACAAATTCCGATTGACCTAGCAATGTATTTCAAAAATTTATGCCCTTCTCAAACTATATAATTGAATCACCCAACTGCTATTCTGTCTGAAAATCAGCCGAATTGGCATCCAATAAGAATGTAAACAGCTAATTAACAGACATTTTGGCTCACTTTTTAGATTGGAACACAAATTGACGAACTTAATAGAAGCCTTTCCTTTCATGTCTAATTTTAAAATGAATACTGAAAATGAATTTAAATAATTTAACCATAAAATCGCAAGAAGCGATACAACAAGCACAAGCCATTGCGCAAAGTTATGGCCACCAACAATTAGAAAACGAACATATTTTTAAAGCATTATTGGAGGTCGATGAAAATGTAACGCCGTTTCTATTAAAAAAAATAGGAATCAACCTACCCCTTTTTCAAAAGTTATTAGATAGCACTTTGGAAAGTTTTCCGAAAGTAAGTGGCGCTGAAATAATGCTCTCTCGAGATGCAAACACCATGCTTTTAGAAGCAGGCAACCTAGCAAAAAAGAACAACGACGAATACATCACTGTGGAGCATTTGGTAGAAGCTATTTTCAAATCAAAAAGCAAGGTAGCCCAAATTTTAAAAGACCAAGGTGCCACCGAAAAAGCTTTGAAAAGCGCTATTGAAGAAATCAGAAAAGGAGAAAGAGTTACCTCATCTTCTGCAGAAGACACTTACAACGCCCTAAACAAATATGCGAAAAACCTCAATGAACTAGCAAAAACAGGGAAACTTGATCCTGTGATTGGTAGAGATGAAGAAATTCGTAGAGTATTGCAAATTTTAACCCGTAGAACAAAAAACAACCCAATGCTCGTGGGAGAACCCGGTGTGGGTAAAACAGCTATTGCAGAGGGGCTTGCACACCGAATTGTAGATGGAGATGTCCCAGAAAACTTGAAAAACAAAATCGTCTTTTCTTTAGACATGGGCGCCCTAATTGCAGGAGCTAAATACAAAGGAGAATTTGAAGAACGACTCAAGTCGGTTGTAAAAGAAGTGACAGCAGCTGAAGGAGATATTGTCTTGTTTATCGACGAAATTCATACCCTTGTGGGTGCTGGAGGTGGAGAAGGCGCTATGGATGCTGCCAATATTCTAAAACCTGCTTTGGCTCGAGGTGAGTTAAGAGCCATCGGAGCCACTACATTAGACGAATATCAAAAATATTTCGAGAAAGACAAAGCCTTGGAACGAAGGTTCCAAAAAGTAATTGTTGACGAACCCGATACCGAAAGTGCCATTTCCATCTTGAGAGGAATCAAAGGAAGCTATGAAAGCCATCACCAAGTAAGAATAAAAGATGATGCAATAATAGCAGCCGTTGAATTGTCGCAACGCTATATCACTAATCGTTTTTTACCTGATAAAGCGATTGATTTAATGGATGAAGCTGCTTCTAAATTAAGAATGGAAATCAATTCAAAGCCAGAAGAATTAGACGTTTTGGATCGAAAAATCATGCAATTGGAAATTGAAATTGAAGCCATTAAACGTGAAATAGAATTTACGCCCAATACATCCGAAAAACAAAACCAAGCAAGGCAAAATGATCAAACAAAATTGAAATCACTCGGTTTGGATATTGCAAATTTAAAAGAAGAGCGAAATGAAATTTATACCAAATGGAAATCTGAAAAAGACATTGTCGATGCCATACAAAATGAAAAAAATGATTTAGAGCAGTTTAAAATTGAAGCAGAGCGTGCAGAACGAGAAGGTGATTATGGTAAAGTAGCAGAAATTCGATACGGAAAAAGTAAAGAATCTGAAGAAAGACTCGATGCGTTGCAAAAACAACTCGCCGAGAACCAATCGGAACACTCACTCATAAAAGAGGAAGTTACACGAGAAGACATTGCTGAAGTGGTGGCAAAATGGACCGGAATTCCAGTCATGAAGATGTTACAAGGAGAACGTGAAAAATTACTGTCTCTAGAACTTGAACTTCACCACAGAGTAGTCGGACAAGAAGAAGCCATTGCTGCGGTAAGTGATGCCGTGAGAAGAAGTCGCGCGGGACTTCAAGACATGAAGAAACCGATTGGAAGCTTCTTATTTCTCGGTACAACGGGAGTGGGAAAAACAGAATTAGCCAAAGCATTAGCGGAATATCTTTTTGATGATGAAAATGCGATGACCCGAATTGACATGAGTGAATACCAAGAGCGTCATAGCGTGAGCCGCTTAGTAGGTGCGCCTCCGGGATATGTTGGATATGACGAAGGGGGGCAACTTACCGAAGCTGTGAGAAGAAAACCCTATTCTGTCATACTGTTGGATGAAATTGAAAAAGCACATCCAGATACATTTAATATTTTATTGCAGGTTTTGGATGAAGGACGATTGACAGATAATAAAGGTCGGGTTGCCGACTTTAAAAACACCCTCATCATCATGACCTCCAATATGGGAAGTGAAATCATTCAAGAAAAATTTGACACCTTCAAAGGAAGTATTGATGTCGTTACAGAAGCGGCAAAAACCGAAGTTTTGGGATTGTTAAAACAAACTGTGAGACCCGAATTCATCAACCGAATAGATGAAATTGTGATGTTTACTCCTTTGACAAAATCAAACATTAAAGAGATTGTAGGTCTTCAATTGAAAGGCGTTGCCAAAATGCTTGCGCACCAAAACATTACTTTGGATTCAACTCCTGAGGCAATTGACTATTTAGCAGAAAAAGGGTACGATCCTCATTATGGTGCGAGACCCGTAAAACGTGTCATCCAAAAAGAGGTTTTGAATGAATTGTCAAAAGAAATCCTGGCAGGAAAAGTTACAATTGACAGCCTCATTTTACTGGATAGTTTTGATGGAAAACTGATCTTTAGAAATCAATAATATCAATACAAAAAAAAGAGGGGCTACAAAAGCCCCTCTCCTATTTTATAAATAAATGCGTCTTATTTATCTTTTGTGAATTCAAAATTTTGACCACTGTAAGTCAATGTAAATGCATCTTTTGTAGCATTAAATTGAATTGACAATCCAGCTTGTTCAAAAGCAAATTTTCCATTTCCTTTATCGTCAAGCGGAAGTGATTGTTGTCCGGTTGCACTCATTACTAACGAACCGTCCTCCTCAGAAAAACTGATTTTAATTGGAATTTTAGTACTTGAATATTTTCCTAGGTATCCATCCAATACAACCATTTGTGTTACTCCGTCTTTACTAGTCCAAGTGTTGTTTTCTGAATTGCTATCTGGAAAAACATGCTCCGGATCAATTACGATTGATTCCAATTCTTCATTTGAATCTAATTTGAATGACCAAGAAACATTACGTTCCCAAACAACTACTGGTAACGTTTTAGAAAATTTCTTTCCGCTTTTAGTGGTCGCTTCAACTATTACTGGTAATGGCATTTTTTCTAAGTTATCTACTGTAATAATCGCTCCTTTTGAAGCATCATTTTTTACATATTTAACCTCTGTAATGGCTTGATCAAACTTCCAGTTATTTACAAACCAACTTCTCCAAAACCAACCTAAATCTTCACCTGCAACATTTTCAATGGTTCTGAAAAAGTCATCCGGCATTGGGTGTTTGAACGCCCATCTAGCAACATAAGTACGCAATGCATTGTCAAAACGCTCTTGTCCTAAAATATGATTTCTCAACATATCAAGACCAGATCCTGGCTTGTAATAAGCAAGGATTCCTAAATTAGCTTCTTTTAAATTATCCGGTGCTGCGAAAACTGGCTCTAACGATTCACCTGTTAACATACCTGACATTTCGTGCATGTTTGATTGTGGTGATTTGTATTCTCCGTTGTTAAAATCGTACGAACTCAATCCGTTGATGAATGTATTAAATCCTTCATCCATCCATGCAAACAAACGCTCATTAGAACCTACAATCATTGGAAACCAAATATGTCCAAATTCGTGATCGGTTACTCCCCATAAATCACCCGCTTTCGATTCCCATCCACAGAAAACAATTCCTGGATATTCCATTCCGCCTTCATTTCCAGCTACGTTTGTTGCTGCTGGGTAAGGATATTCAAACCAACGTTTTGAATAATTCTCTATAGAAGATTTAGTATATTCTGTTGAACGCTCCCATGCATTACCACCATTACTTTCTACTGGATAAGCAGAAATTGCCATAGATTTTTTACCACTTGGTAAATTAATACGAGCGGCATCAATAATAAAAGCTGCCGAAGATGCCCAGGAAGCATCACGTGCATTTGTTAACTTAAACTTCCAAGTCAGGTTTGATTTTCCTGAAGGTCTTGAAGCAGCATTGGTAACCTCCTCTGCGGAACGAATCATAACCGTTTTATCGCTGTCTTTTGCAGTTGCCCAACGTTTTTGTTGCTCTGCTGTGTACACCTCTGTTGGATTTTGTAATTCTCCAGAACACACTACAATGTGGTTTGCCGGAGCCGTAATTGAAATATCAAAATTTCCGTACTCTAAGTAAAACTCACCTGCTCCTAAGTAAGGATTGGTATTCCATCCACGTACATCATCGTACACGCACATTCTTGGATACCATTGCGCAATGGTGAATATTTTCCCGTTTTTCGTTGCCAATACACCCGTTCTATCCGAACCGTATTCTGGTGAAACATAAGAATAATCAATTTTTAATTTTACCGATGCACCATTTGCCTTCAATTCTTGAGGTAAATTAATTTGCATTCGGGTATCTGTGATGGTATAAGACACCTCTTTTTCAACTGATTTTCCAGCAACAAGAGTGACTATTTTCACCGATTTTATTCTGTAACCTCCGTCAAATTCTTGACCGTGCGCACCGTTTCTACTTCCTTTTAATGGAACTACTGCATGCCCTCTTGAATCCTTTTTAAATAAATTTTGATCCAATTGCATCCATAAAAATCCTAATTTATCTGGACTATTATTGGTGTAAGTTACCGTTGCAGAACCTACAATTTCATTGGTAACATCATTTAATGAAGCAGCCAAAACGTAATCGGCTGAGTTTTGCCAATATTTTGCCCCCGGTTGTCCACTTGCAGAACGCGTTTCTGTTGCGTTTTTAGTGTAAAAATTGTTTGCGAATGCCTCGTTATAGTTGTAGTTTGATTTGGGGTTTTTCTCTTGTCCAAACGAACTTGTGATCCCAAACAATACGACAACAAAAAGCAATCCTTTGAATACATTGTTTTTCATAGTAAATAGCATTTAATTTATTAAGCAAATAAAAGAAAAAAGATTTTATTTATGTTAATTTTCAATTAGATTTACAAAAAAATAACTTTTTAGATCTCGTTGACTTGTATGATGCTAACACTTGAAAATGAATTTTACACCGCGACCTTTGAAACTAAAGGAGCTGAACTGATTTCTCTTATTCATAAAAAAACAAATCGGAATTATATTTGGGAAGGTAATCCTGCCATTTGGGGAAAGCATTCTCCGCTATTATTTCCGATCGTTGGCACACTGAAAAATAATGTTTATTATCACAACAACCAACCCTATTCGCTACCAAGACATGGTTTTGCGAGAGACATGGAATTTGAGGTGCTAGATCAAAGTTCGAACAGCCTGACTTTTTCATTGATTTCAAATACAGAAACGCTTTTAAAATATCCTTTTGATTTTGAATTGCAGTTAAAATATACCTTATCCGAGAATGAATTAACTTTTGAATATATTGTTTTTAACAACAATGACTTTGAAATGCCTTTTTCTATTGGAGCGCATCCCGCGTTTGCACTGAGAAATAACTTTTCTGATTATTCCTTGGAATTCGAACACCAAGAAACATTGGAGTGTTTTGTTTTAGAAAATGATTTGATTTCCAACAATTCTTATCCAATTCAATTAAAAGACAACGTATTACCTTTACAATATACCACTTTTGAAAAAGATGCGTTGATTTTTAAAGAACTTTCATCGAAATCAATTGTGATTTTAGAAAATGGCGCACCTTTCTTAAAAATAAGTTATGCTGATTTTCCGAATTTAGGAATTTGGACCAAAATTGATGCACCCTTTATTTGTATTGAACCTTGGCATGGATATGCCGATGTAATAGATACCAACAGCAAGTTGTCTGAAAAAGATGGCATACAAATTGCTAAACCTAAAACGAATCATCATTTTACTTTTTCAATACAAATTTTATCTTAAACATGCTCACAATCAATTTTCATCCGTTCCAAAATTTAGAAACAGAACGCCTATTGCTTCGCAGACTGAATGCTTCCGACATCAATGAAATCATTGAACTTCGAGGCAATCCTGAAACGATGAAATTTATTCCGAGGCCTTTAATTACAAATCAAGAGGAAGCGCTGGCATTCTTAAAAGTAATTGACGATAATGTAGATCAAAACTTGGCCATCAATTGGGCTATCACCCTAAAAGGAACCGATAAAATGATTGGTATTGCCGGAATTTATCGCATCCAACCCGAAAACTACAGAGGTGAAATTGGGTACATGATCATGCCTCAACACCAAGGAAAAGGTTATGTTACCGAAACGGCAAGTAAAATTACTGATTTTGGTTTCCATCAACTGAACCTAAATAGTATTGAAGCAGTCATTGATCCAAAAAATACTGCCTCTGAAAAAGTTCTGGTAAAAAATGGCTACATCAAAGAGGGTCATTTTATTGAAAAGGAATGTTATAACGGCGTATTTTTAGATAATGCAATATATACTTTACTCAAACGAAATTTTAAGCAATAACCCATGAACGAATTCGAAAAACAATTTGAAGAATTACAAAACTTCCTGAAGTTTGATGATTTTTCGATCCTAACCAAAAGGATCATTGATTTAACGCTGGACACAGAAGATTTGAATCAGTACAAAAAAACAAATGATTTTCTTAATTGGCTTGACCTAAACGTAGAAAACGTATCAGAAAAGAAAGGAAAATATGAACAGATTTTAAATGAGTTACATGCCTTTCTTTCACAAAAACCAATTGCTGAAAGAAAAATACTTGTGCAAACATCAAAACTTGAGAAAAGTTATGGAATCAATCGTTTTGGATTGGGCCCAATTGATTTAGAGCTGCGACAAGGCGAAATACTCGGATTGGTGGGCGAAAACGGTAATGGTAAAACCACACTTTTACGATTACTTTGTGGCGATTTGTTTGCTTCCAGTGGAGTGATTGATTACAACTTTCAATATAAGGATCCATATGACCTGAGAACCCAATTGGTATATATTCCGCAACGAACCGATACTTGGTATGGTTCTATGTTTGAAAACCTTCAATTTACTGCCTCTTGCTATGGGTATACGCCCGAGGAAAATGAAGTGATCGTAGAATTAATCATCGCTCGTTTGGGCTTACGTAAATTTAGAAATCACAGTTGGAAAAGCTTGTCATCTGGCTACAAAATGCGATTTGAATTGGCTCGAATGCTGCTTAGAAAACCAAAAATATTACTCATCGACGAACCGTTGGCAAATTTGGATATATTGGCACAACAAACTGTTTTGGAGGATTTTAAATCGATCGCAAAATCAGCTTTTAGACCTATCGGTATAGTGTTGAGTTCACAACAATTGTATGAAGTAGAAAAAACATCCGATCAGGTAATTTTCTTAAAACAAGGGAAACAGAAAAACTTGCATGAGAAAACAAATTCGGAAGAAAAAACCGACGTCGTTCAAAATTTAGTGATTGAATTTGAGAGTAGTTTCAATCAAAAACAATTAGGTGATATTTTTGAGAAATTTAAAATGATCACATTGCAATTTAATGGAGGGACCTATATTGTTACCTTCCCTGAAACGGTTACAGTTTATCAATTTATGGAAATCATCATTCAAAACAACATTCCATTATCGTATTTCAGAAATATTTCAAACTCAACTCGTCGCTTTTTTGTATCTTAAAAAAATAGTATCATGTTCAAAAACATTCAAAAACAACTTTTATTAAAGCATCCATTAATTTGGAATCTTAAAATAATTCCATTGGCAATAATTGCCTTTGCAGCTCATATCATTTTTGTTATTTTGGGGTATTTCAATGGAGATCTAAACTTTACTGAAACAGAAACTGATTACAATGGTGATTCCTTGGACATAACCGTAGTTTTCTTTGCTGTATTGATTTCTATTTTAGCCATTATTTTATGGTGTGTATCCTATTTTAAAAACAATGGATTAAAGTCATTTTACCCCAAGTCGAATAGTTCCTTATTCAAAGAATGGGGCATGCTTTTCATTGGATTCTTCTTATTGAGCTCATTTTTAGTGTCTTATTATTATGGAAAAGAAGTACGGGTAAGAGCTTATTATTCATTAGAAGAAGCTCAAAAAAGATGTAAAATACTTAGTCAAGGGTCCTTTTTTGTAGATGGTTCGTATTCGAATAATTATTATGATGGCGATGAGGTTCCGATTGCCACCGATAGTATAGTAGTTGCCCCTTCTGTAGTAGACACTGCAGTAGCGGCTACAGCAGTTAAAACAAAAGATTATTTCATCTACAAAGGCAAAAAGTACTCGTATAATTCGTTGATGAATAAAAACCTAAACTCATATAGTTTTTTCGATTTTGAAAAAGATTCTATTCACAAAGAAGAAGTAAAAACTTGGTTGGTAAACAACGATAAAAAAGCGATTCAATCTTTGTTTGAAAAATATTTGGCTATCGCAAAAGAGCACAAATTAAATTCGAGTATTGATGCCAACAAATGGATCGAACTTATTTATGATTACCCAACTTTTATGCGTTATAAAACGATTGGAAGTGAAGAAAAAGATTATTACTACAACAACAATGACGGAACAAAAATTGACACAACAGAATGCTATTTAGGTTATGAAAATAACGAGCAATACCGATATTACAAATTCTATGTTCCAGAGAAAGCTTTGAAGTTCAATTATGAAAAAATTGCAGATGCCTATCAAAAGCCGGATATTGATTTAGATACATTACTCTTGATATCTTATATTGCTATGGGGTTATCCTTGTTACTGCTCTCTTTCCGAGTTACTTCTGGTAAAAATTGGCTGATCGCTGTAGTTTCATTGGGTGTCCTTAATATCCTGATCGGAATATTAAGTGCCATTTCTTCATCTGAATATGTATACCTATCAGTTGTGATAATGCTAATTATCTTTTGTTTTGTGTATTTATTGATGAAGATCAAACAAAACCTTGGAAAAGGAATTACAGGTATTACCAATAACATTTTATTGTGGACATTACCTTCCTTTGGACCAATTGTATATTATTTTGTCCTCGAAATTTCAAAAGCAGTAAGCGGATATAATGATTATGATTATGCTGGTAGACAAATCGCATTCCCAAAAATTGAATGGCTGAAAGATAGTGGCTATGTGCTCTTATTTATCAACCTTTTATTCGTAATGCTGGTGCTCTTGTATTTATCAAAAAAATTAAAACAATGGCGAGGAATTGCTGAAAGTTAATCTTAAAAAACGGGGAAGATCTTATTGATCATCCCCGTTTTCATTTACAATAATGCATCTAATACTAAATACTCTTTTTTAATTTTGGAAGTGTTTTAATATACAACACTTCGACTTGTTTTCGGGCCCAATCGGTTTTTCGTAAAAATGTCAAACTCGATTTTACCGAAGGAGTATCTATGAAACATTTTATTTTGATCTGAGCACCTAAATTTTCAAACCCATAATAATCTACTAAGGTTTCTACGATTTTTTGAAGTGTTACTCCATGAAGTGGATCTTTTTGTGCTGATTTTTCCATTTTACAAAGATAAGAAGGCGCGCTGGAATATACCTATACTATTTAGATCAAAAAAAAGTCACTACCTAAATAGTGACTTTTTAATATTTGATCAGGTGTTTTTTTGTTAGAATTTCATTCCGATTCCCGCACCAATCACTAACGGATTTATCGTTACATCAGCTGGGATACTTAAACCTGTAACCACGTTGGAAGCATCTACTGTTACATCTGTTTTCAAAAATATTTTTTTAGCATCTACATTCAAAAAGAATGTATCGGTCAATTTAAAGTCAAACCCTAATTGCAATGCATATCCTACATTGTTTTTATATGAAACACCACGCACATCATTACCCGATTTTACATTGTAAAAAATTGTGTAATTCAAACCTGCACCTACATAAGGTTTGAATGATTTTTCTTTCAAAGGGAAAAAATGATATTGTGCTGTTAACGTTGGAGGCAATAAATATACACTACCCAAATCTATATTAACACTGGTAGGACCTCCTACAGCAGATACATCTGAACCGACTGTATTCACCTTGTGTTTTGTAGTGCCCAAAATTAACTCGGTTGCAAAATGTTCTGTGAAAAAATACGTAAAATCCAACTCGGGTACAAATGCGTTTGAAATGGCAACGTCTCCACCAATTACTCAGATGGTAGCACTTTCAGAAGGCATAACTGCAATTCCTCTTAAACGAACTTGCCATTTAGTAAAATCCGTGGTTGCTTTTTCTTCTTTTGTCTGAGCATTTACAGTAAAACATGAAACTGCAAGTAATGCGAAAATTAATTTTTTCATTTTAGTTATTTGTTTAAAATTATACTTCAAATGTAGGCCGAACAAACCACTTGAAATCTGATAAAAATCATAGTTTAAGAAATGTTTTCTGCTTAAATATTGATTATTACTTCCGCGTTTTTCTTTTTTGTGCTATTTTTGTACGACTTATGATTAAAACTGCCAACATACTAAACAAAAGAGCCCGATTTGATTATGAAATAATCGAAACGTTTTCTGCTGGTATTGTTTTAACCGGAACCGAAATAAAGTCAATTCGGTTAGGAAAAGCGAATATAACTGAGAGTTTTTGTGAGTTCAATGAATCGAATGAATTGTTCGCAATTAATACTTCTATAGAAGAATATGCCTTTGGCAACCAGTTCAACCACAAAGCAAGAAGTGAAAGAAAATTATTGCTCAACAAAAGAGAATTGAAATCGTTGGAAAGAAGCGTAGAAACCAAAGGACTTACCATTATCCCTCTTCGTTTGTTTACAAATGAAAAAGGATTGGCTAAACTCGAAATTGGATTGTGCCGAGGTAAAAAAACATACGATAAAAGAGAATCTTTGAAAGAGCAAGATACCAAACGCGATTTAGCAAGAATAAAAAAAGAATTCAATTAAAAGTTTTTTTTACAATAAAATATGACTATTTTTGTCATGAACAAATAAGTCAATTACCATGAAGAATTTATTAAAAAATGCTAGAGAACAAAAAGGCATCAAAACCAGAGAGCTTGCTCAAATGATGCAAATTGATCAAGCTTTGATTAGTAAGTTTGAAAACGGTACACGTAAACCAACGCGAGAGCAAGTAAAAAAACTAGCTCAAGCACTTTCTATCGACTTTGACACCCTAATGATTGCTTGGTTGAAGGAAAAAATATTGTATGAAATTGGTTCCGATGATTTATCAATGCGAGCAATGGCAATGGTTCGTGAGGAAATTGAAAATAATTATGCTGTACAGAAAAGTAGTATTTCAAAAAGCTTACAAACCGTTTTAGATGAAATTGATGTTTTAAAAAACAAACTCAACAAGTATAGAGCGTTTGATAGTTTTCGAATTACCCAGGCACTTGAGCTCGAGTATATTTTTGAAAGTAACCGCATAGAAGGAAATACCTTAACCCTTCGTGAAACTGATTTGGTCATCAATGAAGGACTTACGGTTTCGGGTAAAAGCATGCGCGAGCATCTTGAAGCCATCAATCATGTGGAAGCAATTGGATACATTAAACAATTGGTCGAAAGAAATTTCGCTTTCAATGAAAGGGAATTATTAACTGTTCACAATTTAATTTTGCGCGGTATTCATCCGGAAGATGCTGGAAAGTATCGAAAAGTGCAAGTAATGATAAAAGGAAGTGCTCACATGCCTCCGCAACCGTATCTTGTTGCAAAAGAAATGGAAGATTATTTTATTTGGATGGATCAACATAAAAACAAACTACATCCCGTGGTTTTGGCGGCAGAAATGCACGAAAGACTTGTTACAATCCATCCATTTATTGATGGGAATGGAAGGACTTCTCGTTTGATAATGAATTTTATTTTATTACAACACGGTTATGTTATTGCCAATATTAAAGGGGAATACGAAACGAGAATGAAATATTACCAAACATTGGAAACTGCTCAAACAAAGCAAAACAAAGAAGATTTTATTCTTTTTATTGCTCAAACAGAAAAAGAATGTTTGGAACGGTACTTATCAATTATTAGCAAATAACCCATCAAGTTAGATGGGTTAATTTTTATTTTCTAACAATGGAACAAATTTAAAATCTCCAAATTCGTGTTTTTCGAATTGGGTTTCATTTTTACGAATCAACATGGTCATGATTTGTTCGTTTTCTCCAACAGGAATTACCAATCTCCCACCTATTTTTAATTGAGCCATTAGTGCCTGAGGAATGGTTGGAGCTCCTGCAGTTACAAGGATGCTATCAAAAGGCGCGTAATTTGGAAGACCTTTGTATCCGTCTCCAAACGATAAATGTTTCGGGCGAATACCTAATTTGGGTAACAACAAAGAAGTCGTTTTAAACAACTCGTTTTGTCTTTCTACAGAATATACTTTTGCGCCCATCAAGAACAATACAGCGGTTTGGTACCCACTACCGGTTCCAATTTCAAGAATTTTATCTTCCTTTTTTACCTGCAGTAATTGGCTTTGAAAAGCTACGGTATAAGGTTGTGAAATGGTTTGACCTGCGCCTATTGGAAAAGCTTTGTCTTGGTAAGCGAAATCTTCAAAACTTGAATTTAAAAACAAGTGTCTTGGAACTTTTTTAATAGCGTTTAAGACATTACTATCTGTGATTCCTTTATCCTCTAATATTTTGACTAGTTGATTGCGAAGCCCTTGATGTTTGTTTGTATCTTTCAATTTTGGATGTCATTTATTTTGTAAAATTAGTTGTAAAAAAATCAAAATACAAATCGATGATCGAAAACATGGCAACTCAATAAAGTAAAATTGCGTGAGCGGTTGAAGCGGCATCCTTTTGTGCAGCAAAGCGAAACAAAAGATATAGCAAAAAACGCGACCTGATTGCTTGAAAAAATAAGAGGAGGTACGAAAATTATTTTTTTTCAATAAGGGCACGCCCAAAATAAAGTTAGATAAATTTATCAATTGTATGAGGTGAATATCTATCGGATTTTGTTATTTTTGATAAAATTTATTTTTATGCTTAAAGTTGGGGTTTTAGGTGCGGGTCACCTTGGAAAAATACATTTACGATTGTTACAACAATCTGAAAAATATGA
>JAGNYR010000005.1:59260-60399 GCA_017984835.1 Flavobacterium sp.
AGGTGAATATCTATCGGATTTTGTTATTTTTGATAAAATTTATTTTTATGCTTAAAGTTGGGGTTTTAGGTGCGGGTCACCTTGGAAAAATACATTTACGATTGTTACAACAATCTGAAAAATATGAACTGGTTGGTTTTTATGATGAAAATCATGAAAATGGTGCTAAAATTGCCGCTGAATTTGGATACAAACAGTTTGATACCATAGCAAAATTAATTCATGCGGTAGATGTAATTGATATTGTTACTCCTACCCTTTCTCATTACAAATGTGCTAAAGTTGCCATTAAATCGGGGAAACACGTATTTATAGAAAAGCCCATTTCTACGACGGTTGAAGAGGCTGAAGAAATAATCGCTTTGTCAAAAGAATTCAACGTAAAAGGTCAGGTGGGACATGTTGAGCGATTCAATCCTGCTTTTATCGCAGTAAAAGATCAAATTGAAAACCCAATGTTTATTGAAACCCATCGTTTGGCGGAGTTCAATCCAAGAGGCACAGATGTTCCAGTGGTGTTGGACTTGATGATTCATGATATTGATGCGATATTGAGTGTTGTAAAATCGAACGTAAAGGCGGTGCATGCCAGTGGTGTTTCTGTTTTAAGTCAGTCGCCCGATATTGCCAACGCCCGAATTGAGTTTGAAAACGGTTGTGTAGCCAACATAACTTCGAGTAGAATTTCGATGAAAAACATGCGTAAATCGAGGTTTTTTCAAAAAGATGCCTACATTTCTGTGGATTATTTGGATAAAATCTGTGAAGTAGTAAAAATGAAAGAGGCTCCTGAAGTTCCTGGCGATTTTGACATGATTTTACAAAATGCAGAAGGAGAAAAGAAACAAATCTATTTCAACAATCCCGATGTAGCACCCAACAATGCTATTTTGGACGAATTGGAAACATTTGCTGATGCGATTGAGAATGATTCTACGCCTGTGGTAACCTTAGAAGACGGAACGGAAGCCTTGCGTGTGGCGTATATGATTATTGATTCGATGAATGAAAAATAATAAAGTTATTACTTAATCCATTAATGGATAAAAAACAAACTAAACAAATACAATGAAAACAATAGCTGTAATTGGTGCAGGAACCATGGGCAACGGAATTGCTCACACATTTGCACAAAGCGG
>JAGNYR010000005.1:60499-63427 GCA_017984835.1 Flavobacterium sp.
AATGAAAACAATAGCTGTAATTGGTGCAGGAACCATGGGCAACGGAATTGCTCACACATTTGCACAAAGCGGATTTACCGTAAAATTAATCGATATCTCTGAGAAATCTTTAGAAAAAGGAATGGCTACCATAGCTGCGAACCTAGATCGAATGGTCACTAAAGGAACCATTACCGAAGACGATAAATACAAAACTATTGGAAATATCATTACCTACACTGACATCAAAGACGGGGTGGTAGGAACGGATTTGGTAGTAGAGGCTGCTACTGAAAATGTAACCCTGAAACTGAATATTTTCAAGCAATTGAGTGATGTTTGTGATCACAATGTGATATTAGCAACCAACACTTCTTCTATTTCCATCACACAAATTGCTGCGCAGGTAGTGCATCCAGAACGAGTGATCGGCATGCACTTCATGAATCCAGTGCCGATCATGAAATTAGTTGAAATTATTCGTGGATACAGCACTTCTGATGAAGTTACTAAAATCATCATGGATTTATCCGAAAAATTAGGTAAAACACCAACTGAGGTGAACGATTACCCTGGATTCGTCGCGAATAGAATTTTAATGCCGATGATCAATGAATCGATTGAAACATTGTACAACGGAGTGGCAGGAGTTCATGAAATTGACACTGTAATGAAATTAGGCATGGCCCATCCAATGGGACCGTTACAATTGGCTGATTTTATTGGGTTGGATGTTTGTTTGTCGATACTCAACGTTATGTACGACGGATTCAAAAATCCAAAATACGCGCCTTGCCCATTGTTGGTCAATATGGTAATGGCTGGAAAACTAGGCGTAAAATCGGGCGAAGGTTTCTATGATTATGCCGAAAGCAAGAAAGCGGATAAAGTCTCAAAACAATTCTTGAAATAATCACCAATGGATAATTGATAATAATAATGTTGAAATTATTACAATCAATTGTCAATTATCAATTGAAACATGGCTAAAATAATCCCTTTCAAAGCAGTTCGACCCACACCAGACAAGGTGGGACTTGTAACGTGTAGAAATTACGATGATTACTCACCTGCAGAATTGGCTTCCTGGTTGGATTTCAATCCGTATTCTTTTCTACATGTATTGAATCCTGCATTTGTGCATTCTCAAAAAATTACACTTGATAAAAGATTCAAAGCGGTTGCCAATAAATACCAAGATTTTATTGAAGACGGTGTGTTTGTGGAGGATGAAAACAACGCATTCTTTTTATACGAAATTCAAACAAAAAATGAAACCTATACTGGAATCATAGCCGGTGCTTCGATTGAAGATTATAAAAATAACACCATTAAAAAACACGAAGATACCTTACAATACCGTGTTGAATTATTCAAAGATTATTTGCATCAAACAGGGTTTAACACCGAGCCGGTTTTGATTACTTATCCTGATAATGAGGAGATTCAACTTTGGATATTGGAAAGAAAAAAAGAGCAACCTATCTACCATTTTGCAACAACCAACAAAGAGGTGCATACGCTTTGGAAAATAGATTCTGAAACCGAAATGAAATGGTTGGAAAACCAATTTGATTCTCTTCCCGAATTGTATATTGCAGATGGACATCACCGGTCGGCTTCGGCAGAATTGCTTTATGATGAGAATAGCGCTACGGAAAACCAAAATCTAAACTATTTCATGAGCTTTTTTATTGCAGAAAGCAATGTGAAAATTTATGAATTCAATCGGATTATTCGAGATTTAAATGGCCATTCTATTGAGGCATTTTTAGAAAAACTTTCTGATCATTTCATCATCAAACAAAAGCAGCAAGAACTATGGAAACCCCAAGATAAATTTGAATTTGGAATGTATCTTGACGGTAATTTTTACGCCTTGTTTTACAAACTAAACGACCTTGATCCTGTTGCAAACCAACACTCGGTTTTATCAAATTTAGATGCTCAAATATTATATGATAAAGTACTGCAACCCATTCTAGGTATTGAAGATTTACGAAACGACGAACGTATTGAATACATCCCAGGAAAACAATCTATATTAACCATAAAAGAATTGGTAGATGAAGGGGAGTTTGAAGTCGGTTTCATGTTGTTCCCATCTGACATATCTGAATTAAAAGCGGTAGCCGACAACCATTTAATCATGCCTCCAAAATCTACCTATATTGAACCTAAATTTAGAAACGGACTCATGATATATGAGTTGTAACTTTTCTATTTTTACCATTACCACCCCACATTAAATTATTTTTATAAAAAATAGTATCACAAATGTCCATCGAACAAAACATTCAACGCATCAATTCTGAGCTACCCGCACATGTAACATTGGTTGCGGTTTCAAAAACCAAACCTGTTTCCGATTTAATGGAAGCCTATCATGCTGGACAACGTGTTTTTGGAGAAAACTATGTGCAAGAATTGGTAGAAAAAGAACAACAGATGCCTAAAGACATCAAATGGCATTTTATTGGACATTTACAATCTAGAAAAGTAAAACTGATTGCGCCATTTGTAAGCTTGATTCATGGTGTAGATAGTTTTAAATTGTTACAAGAAATCAATAAACAAGCCGAAAAAAACAATCGAGTAATTGATTGCCTACTCCAAATTTTTATTGCCGAGGAAGAGAGCAAATTTGGATTGGACGAACAAGAGTTATTTGAAATGATTCAATCAGATGCCTTTCAACAATTAAACAACATACGCATAGTTGGATTCATGGGAATGGCTACTTTCACTGAAAATAAAGCTCAAATAGAAAAAGAATTCAGGCAATTAAAATCCCTCTTTGACCAATACAAACAACTGAATGAGCAACCCAAGTCAACCTCCAATTTCCAACTTGAAACCCTATCTATGGGCATGTCTGGTGATTATTTGCTTGCCATTTCATGTGGAAGTACAATGGTTCGAATTGGAAGCAGTATCTTTGGGTTTAGG
>JAGNYR010000070.1:0-2453 GCA_017984835.1 Flavobacterium sp.
AATGGCTGCATGCTTCGCTTCAACTTACAACCATAGATAACTTTCTTTATTTTAAAGATACAGCGACTATTGAAAACCAACAAATCATCAAACCTTTTCAATATGCCAATACCATCAATTATTTATCGGCCACGGTAAATAAGGAGGTTACGTTTCGAAAATTTGGTTTAGATGCTACGGTACTCTATCAAAAAGTGGATCAAAGTAATGCAGTTCTTAACCTTCCAGAAATAACTTTGCGTTCTACAATTTATTATAAAAATAAATTTTTTAAGAGCAACCTGCAACTCCAAACCGGATTTACGGTAAACTATTTTACGTCTTTTTATGCCAACGAATTCAATCCTGTAGTATCTGAATTTTTTGTGCAAACCAACCGCCAAATTGGAAACTTCCCAATGGTTGATTTTTTTGTGAATGGACGCATTCGTCAAACCCGTATTTTCTTTAAAGCAGAACATTTCAATTCGACCATGACGGGCAATACATTCTATACCACACCCACGTCACCTTACCGAGATTTTGTCATTCGATTCGGAATTGCTTGGAACTTTTTTCAATAATACAAGCAGTATTAAACCGCATATTCTGTAGTTCTTTTTCCTGTTTCTTTTGAACTTAGTTCAATTTCAATTATTCTTCCTACATTTGTCTCATACAAACAAACTATGAATTATTCAGAAAATATATTAGGTACTATCGGAAATACTCCTTTAGTAAAACTAAACAAAGTCACTCAAGGCATTGATGCGCTTGTGTTGGCAAAAGTGGAAACTTTCAATCCAGGAAATTCTACCAAAGATAGAATGGCACTTAAAATGGTGGAAGATGCCGAAGCTGATGGCCGATTGAAACCAGGAGGTACCATCATTGAAGGAACATCAGGAAATACGGGTATGGGTCTAGCCTTGGCAGCCATCGTAAAAGGATACAAATGTATTTTTGTAATCACCGATAAACAATCCAAAGAAAAAATGGATATACTTCGTGCCGTTGGTGCTAAAGTAATTGTATGTCCAACCGATGTGGAACCAACCGATCCAAGATCGTATTATTCTGTTTCCAAAAGGCTAGGAACCGAAATTCCAAATTCTTGGTACGTAAATCAATACGACAATCCGTCTAATGCATTGGCACATTACGAACAAACGGGACCAGAGATTTGGGAACAAACCGATGGAAAAATCACACATTTTGTAGTAGGAGTAGGAACCGGAGGAACTATTTCGGGTGTTGCTAAATATTTGAAAGAGAAAAATCCAAACATCAAGATCTGGGGAATCGATACCTATGGTTCTGTGTTTAAAAAATACCATGAAACCGGAATATTCGATGAGAATGAAATCTATTCGTACATTACCGAAGGAATCGGAGAAGATATTCTTCCTAAAAACGTGGATTTTTCATTAATTGACGGGTTTACAAAAGTTACCGATAAAGACGCTGCGGTTTATACCCGTAAAATAGCACTTGAGGAAGGTATTTTTGTCGGAAATTCTGCAGGATCTTGCATCAAAGGATTACATCAATTAAAAGAACATTTTAAACCCGAGGATGTTGTGGTGGTTTTATTCCACGATTCTGGAAGTAGATATGTAGGTAAAATGTTCAATGATGATTGGATGCGCGAGCGTGGTTTCTTGGATGAAGAAATTACAACGGCCGCCGACATCATCAAAGATCATGTTACTAAAAATTTAATCATCGTGCGAACAGAAGAACTTGTTTCGCATGCGATTGATAGAATGCGTCAATACAAAATTTCTCAAATTCCTGTGATTGACGTGAATGGTTTTGTGGGGTCTGTGGATGAAACGGATTTGTTCCAAAGCTATGTTTCAGACAAAAATGTTGCAGATAAACCCATAAAAGAAGTGATGGGAAAACCCTATCCAATTGTAAAGTTATCAACGCCAATCGAAGAAGTTTCTAAACTTTTCACTCGAGAAACCCAAGCCGTATTAGTCGATTTAGATAATGGAAAACACCATATTATCACTAAATCAGATATTATTGGTTCGATTAAATAATCATAAAAAAAATGCCTCAATCAAATGGAGGCATTTTTTTTACTTTACATTTCCGATCAATACACCCGAAACATTCCAAGAGCTAAAGCTTGTTCCTTCGGGTTTCCCTTGCGGAATCACTACTTGAAGGGTATGCTTTCCGGCTTTCAAATTACCTAACTCAATATATATCGGATTGGTAGCTGTGCCTGGACACCAGTTGGATCGGCTGTAGTCGGATGAAGACAACCCGTTTTGAAAATTCCCAGAAGCAGGATTGTACAATCGGAAAGCACCACAATCTTCTCGCCATGGTGTAAAATGAAACACTTCTTTTTCATCCAACAACAGGGTGTTTTTTTTAGGTACAAATTCATCTCCGTTTTCCCATCCACCATGTCCTGTTGTAATATAGCGTAATTGGGCATTTTCTACCTCTTTTTC
>JAGNYR010000070.1:2553-6732 GCA_017984835.1 Flavobacterium sp.
CTGTCGTTCGATTTTGATTCACTTGAAAAGCAAATAACTTCTTCTTTAAATACCGGAAGGGTGGTAAATCGACTTTTCCAAACCAAATCTCTGTAAGTAAGCATGTCGATGCCTTTGGACTTTTCATAAGCCGCGTTCATTAACGGAATTGTTTTTATTTTTTCAATTTTATGCGCCAGGGTGATGTTGTTTCCATTCCGATTTATCTCCAACACAAGACCTAATTTCTGCCCTAAAGTACTGGGTGAACCGGCAACTTTCAAATCCTGTGTATACCAAATTTCGAGGGTATTGGAATTGATGATGGTTTTTGCTTTTTTGCAAGTATATCCTAAAATTTTCTTTGTTTCGGGTAAAAATTCAAAGGTTTGCTTGTTCAATGAGGCGCTGTCAATGGTTTGAATTGAACGATTAGCATCCAACCGTGCTTCTTGAATGATGTGCAAATTATTTCTGTTTACTAAAAAATACTCTGATGGAAACAGCGCGCTGTTTTCCAACACACTTTTTGCAATTACTTGCGTTACTTTTTCATTTGTGAAAACAAAAACAGGATCCTGATTTTCGATTAAAGTACCATTTGAATATTTTTCATACGATATTTTATAGCTGGTTTGAGCAAAAATTAGACTCGAAAAAAACACGAATCCAAAGCAAAAGATTGATTTCATAAAAAAATGTTTGTCTACAAATATAAAATATTGATTAACATAAAACTATTTTTAGTAATTTAGTACTCCCACACGCAATAAGAAAAATATGAAAGAAGATTTTTTACATTACGTTTGGCAATACAAAAAATTTAGGTTCCTCGACTTGTATACGAGTCAAGGCGAAAGCTTAGTAATTTTAAATACGGGTCAATATACTCAACTTGCAGGCCCTGATTTTTTCAACGCACAAATTTTAGTTAACAACCAAAAGTGGGCTGGAAATATTGAAATCCACCTTCAATCTTCAGATTGGTATTTGCATCAGCATGAAAAAGATGCGGCCTATGACAATGTGATCCTACATGTTGTTTGGAAGCACGACGTACCTGTATTCAGAAAAGACAATTCGGAATTGCCCGTTTTGGAATTATCACAATATGTCGATTCAACGGCGGTCGATAAATACCGAGGTTTGATGTCGTCCAAGTCATGGATTTATTGTGAAAAAGAACTGGTTTCTTGTGATGCCTTTGTGCTCCAAAATTGGTTAGAACGGTTGTTTTTTGAACGCTTGGAGCGCAAATCAATTGAAATTCAGGATTGGTTGGCACAAACAGAAAGCGATTGGGAAGCCGTTTTGTTTGCTAGGCTCACTAAAAACTTCGGACTCAACACCAACGGCGAATCTTTTTTAAAAATAGCGCAATCCATCACTTTTTCTATTGTTCGAAAAGAGTCATTAGAGGTCAAGTGTTTGGAAGCCTTGCTGTTGGGTCAGGCATCGTTATTGCCCGCTTCGCCCCAAGATAATTATGCAAATGAGTTGAAGGCATGGTACGATTACCTCAAAAATAAATACCATTTGGAACCACCGCTGATGGCACCGGTTACTTTTTTTAAGCACAGACCCGATAATTTTCCTACGATTCGACTGGCTCAGTTGGCGATGTTGTATCACCTCCATCGAAATTTGTTTACACAGATCATTGCAGCTCACCAACCCCAAGAAATATACAAGTTGTTTGATAGTTCGGTGAGTACTTATTGGAAAACCCATTATACTTTTGATGCATCCAGTGCTGTGAAAGAAAAGAAGCTGTCAAAACCATTCATCGATTTGTTGATCATCAATACGATTCTTCCCATTCAGTTTGCGTATGCAAAATCGATTGGAAAAGATCATTCAGAACAAATCCTGTCATTTATGTCAAAATGTAAACCAGAAATGAACACCACCATAGAAAAATTTGCTACTTTTGGAGTGAAGGCGACCAACGCAATGGAAACACAAGCTTTATTACAATTGAAAACGGAATATTGTAATCAAAAACGATGTCTTCAATGTGGTTTGGGATTATCTTTTTTAAAACAATAAAGTTGAATATGATTACTAATCTTCGGTATTTTTTTGAAAAGCATGGATTTCATGTATCTTCTCGTCTAGCAGATAAGCTAGGGATGCGAGCTACAAGTGTGCGCCTTTTTTTTATTTACATTTCATTTGTAACAGTGGGACTCGGATTTGGAGTTTATTTGACTTTGGCTTTTTGGATGCGTCTGAAAGATTTAATTCGAGCCAAGCGTACGTCTGTATTTGATTTGTAAACTAAAAATATATGCCTAAAAACAACGCTTTCTTTTCTTTTTCTTCGGGTCAAAAAAAGGGATTGATCCTTTTATTTGGAATCATAATTCTTCTTCAAAGCATTTATTATTTTGTCGATTTCCGTCAGAAGGAAGTAGCGTTACCACCACAAAAATGGCTTTCTTTGCAGAATGAAATTGACTCCCTCAAGGCCAATAAACCGACGACCTCTTTCCAGATGTATCCCTTTAACCCCAATTTCATCACCGATTTTAAGGGGTATAAATTAGGGATGAAACCCCAAGAAATCCAAAGACTGCTCCGTTTTCGAAAAACTGGTAAATATGTGAACTCGGCACGCGAATTTCAATCGGTTACAGGCGTTTCCGATACATTGTTGAGAGCTATTTCGCCTTACTTTAAATTTCCGGATTGGGTTACCCATCCGAAGCATAAAAAGGATGAGGAACCTAAAAAGTGGATCGATTTTTCAAAGAAACCCGCCATAAAAATAAAAGACATCAACCAAGCAAGTAAGGAAGATTTGATGGCTGTTTACGGTATTGGCGATGTTATTTCAGACAGGATTTTGCAACAAAAAAACCAGTTGGGAGGCTTTGTGTCCATGGATCAAATGGAGGACATTTGGGGTTTGTCGCCCGAGGTCATTCAAAAACTGGACACTTATTTTACAGTCACTTCTACCACTTCAGTCAAAAAAATCAACATCAACACAGCGACTATAAAAGAGTTGGGTGCTTTTCCGTATTTTAAATACCCAATATCCAAAAATATTGTCGTTTTTAGAAGTATGAACGGCAGTCTAAAAATTGAGGATTTGACAAAAATAAAGCAGTTTCCTGTTGATAAAATAAAAATAATAGTGTTATATTTGGAATATTAAAACAATATACCTTTTATGGACTTTTCATACAACGAAACGCAATCAATGATTGCGCAATCAATTCGAGATTTTGCAGAACAACACATCCGCCCTTTTATCATGGAGTGGGATGAAGCACAAATTTTTCCGGTTCCTTTGTTTAAAAAACTAGGAGAAATGGGATTTATGGGCGTTTTGGTTCCCGAAGAACTTGGAGGTTCTGGACTTGGGTACCATGAATACATCACCATTATCGAAGAAATTTCAAAAGTCGATTCGTCCATCGGATTGTCTATTGCGGCTCATAATTCGTTATGTACCAACCATATTTTGTCCTTTGGTACCGAAGAGCAAAAGAAAAGATGGATTCCTAAACTAGCGTCTGGTGAACACATCGGTGCATGGGGATTGACCGAACACAATACAGGTTCAGATGCAGGCGGGATGAACACGACCGCCGTTAAAGAGGGCGATGATTGGATCATCAATGGCGCGAAGAATTTTATCACACACGCTATTTCGGGTGATGTGGCTGTTGTCATTGTAAGAACAGGCGAGAAAGGAAATTCAAGAGGAACCACAGCATTCGTTCTCGAAAAAGGAATGAAAGGATTTACATCCGGTAAAAAAGAAAACAAATTGGGTATGCGTGCAAGCGAAACAGCCGAACTCATTTTTGACAATTGCCGTGTGCCCGATTCACATCGATTGGGAGAAGTAGGAGAAGGGTTTATTCAAGCAATGAAAATATTAGATGGCGGTAGAATATCGATTGGAGCCCTTTCATTAGGAATTGCCAAAGGAGCCTACGAAGCTGCTTTGAAATATTCGAAAGAACGCCACCAGTTTGGACAGCCCATCAGTAATTTCCAAGGAATATCGTTCAAATTAGCAGACATGATCACCGAAATTGAAGCTTCCGAATTGTTGCTACATAAAGCGGCCTATTTAAAAGACAAACATTTACCGGTCACATCTGCTGGCGCAATGGCCAAAATGTATGCTTCTGAAGTATGTGTGAAAGTAGCCAATGAAGCCATTCAAATTCACGGCGGATA
>JAGNYR010000026.1 GCA_017984835.1 Flavobacterium sp.
AAGAGGTAAATTATAGGAACAACGTACCTTTCTACCTCTTTGCATGCCCGGAATCCAATTTTTATAACTACTTACAACGCGAATTGCTTCTTCATCCAAGCCATAACCGAGACCTTTGATCACTTTCCCTTCGGTAATTTTTCCTTCTTTGTCAACAACAAACTGCAACATTATTTTACCTCTGACGCTGTTTTTAATTGCTGCTTTTGTATAATTGAAATTATTCCCTACAAACTTATAAAAATGAGTCATGCCATCTACGGGCTCGGGTCTACGCTCTAATTCGGTGTATGAAACACTGTTTCCATCTTGATCCGTATTGGTGCCCAATAGGAGTTTACCTTCTTGATACTCTTCTACAATTTGATACGAACCAAACATGGTCCCTTTCCACTCGCCATCTTTGAACCCATTTTTGATCGCGCCTTGAAAAACATAAAGCTTGTTTTTATCAAAAAAGTCGCCATTACCATCAACAACCTTCTGCACATTATTCTCATTCCAATATTGAAGGATTTTGTAATTTTTACCTGAATCAAAAGCGGCATTTACATATTCACCTTCCAGTTTTTTGTTTCCGTTTTCATACCATTCTATGTGTGTACCTGAAGGTTTAAACTCGGAATACGTTGTAAGTTCTTTTTTATTTCCGTTGGGATAATAACTTGTAAAGGCGCCGATTCGTTTTAAGGAAATTTTGTCGGCATAAGTCCCTTCCAACAACAACTTGTTCTCTTGGTTGTATTCAAAAACTTTGTATTCGTTTTTTTCCAAAGCAAAATCTACAATGACTCTTTTGATTTGATAATTGGTTCCGTTTACTTCACGATACAACGAATCCATAAAAACAACTTTATCTTGACATTGTGCAAAAGCTGAAATTAAAAAAACCAGTACTATAATTAATTTATTTTTCATGTCTTTTTATACGGCTACAATACCTTTAATATGTGGATGTGATTCATACCCTTCAAGCGTAAAATCTTCAAAAGTAAAATCAAAAATGTTTTTGATGTCTGGGTTCAATTTCATTTTTGGAAGCGGATACGGTTCTCTAGATAATTGTAATTCCACTTGTTCAAAATGATTGTTATAGATGTGTGCATCACCAAAGGTGTGGATAAAATCACCCACTTCAAGATCACATACTTGGGCAATCATCATGGTAAGCAACGCATACGAAGCAATATTAAACGGAACTCCTAAAAAGATATCGGCACTTCGTTGATACAATTGACAAGATAGTTTATTGTCTGCTACATAAAATTGAAAAAATGCATGGCAAGGTGGCAAGGCAACTTTTCCATTTTCGATGTTTTCTGCAAATGACTTGGTCGTATCGGGAAGCACTGATGGATTCCAGGCAGAAATTAGCAATCTTCTGCTGTTTGGATTGGTTTTTAAGGTGTCGATCAATTCGGTAATTTGATCAATTTCTTCGCTGTTCCAATTACGCCATTGATGCCCATAAACTGGCCCCAAATCTCCATTCTCATTGGCCCATTCATCCCAAATTCGGACTCCATTTTCCTTCAAATAGCCAATATTGGTGTCGCCTTTTAAAAACCAAAGCAATTCATACACAATCGACTTTAAATGAAGTTTTTTGGTGGTAACCATTGGAAACCCTTCACTCAAATCAAAGCGCATTTGGTACCCAAAAACACTTTTGGTTCCGGTTCCGGTTCGATCACCTTTTTGAATTCCGTTTTCAAGAACATGCTTGACTAAATCATGGTATTGTTTCATGGAGATGTATTGTTGTTAAGATTCTCTTTTTGATATTTCGTCACGTAAACGAGCAGCTTTCTCGTAATCTTCATCTTGCACAGCCGCTTCTAGCATTTGGTGTAATTCTGACAGACTGATTTTTTGAAATCCTTGCGCTGCTTCTTGCTCTTCTTGTCCAAAAGTTTCTGGATTTGAAAGCACATCATCATCCGTTCCTTCCGGATTGTCTTCAAAATTAGTTGGATTCAAATAAATCCCTGCTTTGTCTAAAATATTTTTATAGGTAAAAATAGGCGCCTCAAATCGAAGTGCCAAGGCAATGGCATCTGAAGTCCTTGCGTCGATTATTTCTTCTATTTTATCACGTTCGCAAATCATACTGGAATAAAAAACACCATCCACCAACTTATGAATAATCACCTGTTTTACCACGATATCAAATCGATCGGCAAAACTTTTGAATAAATCGTGGGTCAACGGTCTTGGTGGCTTGATTTCCTTTTCTAGTGCAATGGCGATCGATTGTGCTTCGAAAGCACCAATCACAATAGGCAATTTTCTATCCCCGTCAACTTCATTCAAAATTAACGCATATGCCCCATTTTGGGTTTGGCTGTAAGAAATTCCTTTGATCGCTAATTTTACTAAACTCATATCCTGTTTCCATTAAAGTAGAACGACTACTTTATTTATTATAAATATTTTAAAAAAAGTTTTTACTACTTGATTTACAGATTTTTACAACTACCTGCTCTTAGAAAAAACGTTCTTTTTATTGGGAGGGCAAGTTAGCAAAAATCTTTCTCATCTGAAGAATAAATTTGATATAAATATCACTTCTGCAAAACAAAAAAGTCTTTCTTTCGAAAGACTTTTTTTTATCAATTAACCGTAATATTAAGCGTTTTGAGCTTTAAATTCTTTTAATTTTTGGGTCAGTTTTGGTAAAACATCAAAAGCATCACCCACAATTCCGTAATCGGCAACCTTAAAGAAAGGTGCTTCGGCATCTGTATTAATGACTAATTTTACTTTTGAAGAATTGATTCCTGCAATGTGTTGGATAGCTCCTGAAATTCCAACAGCAATATACAAATTGGTCGCAACCGGTTTTCCAGTTTGACCTACGTGTTCACTGTGAGGTCTCCAACCCAAATCTGAAACAGGTTTTGAACAAGCAGTAGCTGCACCAAGTGTAGCTGCTAAATCTTCAATCAATCCCCAATTTTCTGGACCTTTCAATCCTCTTCCGCCTGAAACTACAATGTCGGCATCGGCAATGGTAACTTTTCCAGACGCTTTTTCGATCGAATCCACTTTGATTAAGAAGTCCGTTGCAGCAATTTCGGGAACAAATGCTTCTTCAGAAGAAGAAACAGGTGCTTCGTGCAATCCGAATGAATTTTTAGCAATGGCTAACAATTTACAATCTGTAGCAATTTCAGAAATAGTGAACGCTTTGTTTGAAAAAGCGGTGCGTTTTACTTGGAAAGGAGAGGTACTAATAGGTAATCCCACTACATTGGAAGCAAAACCTGCATGAAGTCCCACCGCTAACAAAGGTGCGAAATACAAACTATCAGTCGTAGATGAAACCACGACAACTTTTGCGCCTTCTTTGATTGCAGCTTGTTTTACTACATCGGCGTAAGCCTTTGCAGAAAAATGATTCAGTTGGTCGTTTGAAACTTTTAGCACTTTGCTTACACCATATTTTGACAATTCTGAAACATCAGAAACGTTGATCGTAAGTGCAGTAACTGAAGTCCCTAAAGTCTGCGCGATTTTATTTGCATAAGAGGCTAATTCGAATGCTACTTTTTTTAATTTTCCTTCGCTTGATTCAGCATATATTAAGATAGACATGATGATGTGTTTTTTAATTAAATTACTTTAGCTTCGTTGTGTAAAAGAGCGACTAATTCGTCAAGGTTGTCCGCTGAAATCATTTTTACAGCCGATTTTGGAGCCGGTTTTTCAAACTTTACCACTTGCGTTTCTGCGTTGGATGCAACAGGTTCTAAAACCGTCAACACTTTTGTTCTAGCAGTCATGATTCCTCTCATGTTGGGAATACGTAAATCTTTTTCTTCTACGATTCCTTTTTGACCTCCAATGATGATTGGCAATGAAGTAGAAACCAATTCTTTTCCTCCGTCAATTTCTCTAGCAGCTTTCACTTGAGAACCTTCAATGGTTAAATCGGTACACGAATTTACAAAATTGTAATTTACCAAGGCCGACAACATACCAGGCACCATACCACCGTTGTAATCCAAAGACTCTTTACCGCAGATCACAACATCGTATTGACCTGATTTTACGACCTCAGCCAATTGATTGGCTACAAAAAAACCATCCACCGGACTCGCATGGATACGAATGGCTTCGTTTGCTCCAATGGCCAATGCTTTTCGTAATGTAGATTCTGTGTCGGCCAAACCAACATTCACAACCGTTACAGTTGCTCCTTGTTGTTCTTGAAACCAAATAGCTCTTGTTAAACCAAATTCATCATTTGGATTGATGACATATTGCACTCCGTTGGTATCAAATTCGGAATCATTATTCACAAAATTAATTTTGGATGTAGTATCGGGTACGTGACTGATGCAAACAAGTATTTTCATTCGTATATAATTTTTAATTTTTTTTCTGATGTAAAAGTATAAAATAAAATCCAACTATTTATATGCACGCATACTATTTTTATAACAATTACAACGTTTTCGTAAAAATCAAATTATAAAAACTGCTTAAATCATATTTTTATCCTATTTTATTTTTATTTTTGCGTTTCATAAAGAAGAAAAAAGTAAAATATATATGAGAACTATACAATTTAGAGAAGCGATTGCCGAAGCGATGAGTGAAGAAATGCGTCGCGATGAATCAGTATATTTAATGGGTGAAGAAGTTGCCGAATACAATGGGGCCTACAAAGCTTCCAAAGGTATGTTGGACGAATTTGGACCAAAAAGAGTCATCGACACGCCTATCGCAGAGTTAGGTTTTGCTGGTGTTGCTGTAGGTTCAGCCATGACAGGATGTCGCCCTATTGTGGAATATATGACTTTTAATTTCTCGTTAGTAGGAATTGACCAAATCATCAACAATGCTGCAAAAATGCGTCAAATGTCGGGTGGTCAATTTTCAATGCCAATGGTTTTCCGTGGACCAACTGCATCCGCTGGACAATTAGGAGCAACCCACTCACAAGCTTTCGAAAATTGGTTTGCCAATACTCCCGGTTTAAAAGTAGTGGTTCCTTCAACTGTATATGACGCTAAAGGTTTGCTTAAAGCTGCCATCAGAGATAACGATCCTGTTATTTTCATGGAAAGTGAGCAAATGTATGGTGACAAAGGTGAAGTTCCAGAAGGAGATTATACCATTCCTTTGGGTGTAGCCGATATCAAAAGAGAAGGTACAGACGTAACGATTGTTTCTTTTGGCAAAATCATCAAAGAAGCACATATTGCTGCTGACGAACTAGCTAAAGAAGGAATTTCTTGTGAAATCATCGACCTTAGAACAGTTCGCCCAATGGATTATGATGCCATCATTAACTCGGTTAAAAAAACCAATCGTTTGGTGGTTCTTGAAGAGGCTTGGCCTTTTGCAAGTGTGGCTTCAGAAATTACTTATATGGTTCAAGAAAGAGCTTTTGATTTCTTAGATGCTCCTATTCAAAGAATCACAACAGCAGACACTCCAGCACCTTATGCGCCTACTTTATTAAAAGAATGGTTGCCAAATGCTAACGACGTTGTTAAAGCTGTCAAAAAAGTAATGTACAAATAATAATTTACACTTATATTTGAAGCTTCATCATACTAACATTTGATGAAGCTTTTTTTTTAATGTTAAATTCAAAAAAAATACAATGCAAAAGAAGTTTTATTTTACAAGCCTATTCTTACTAATTACTACCCTCACCCATTTTGCTCAAACCAAAGTGAGCGGAACCATTGTAGACAAAATCAAACAACCTATTCCTTACGCAAACATCGTTTTTAAAGGTTCTAAAACCGCTGTAAATTCAGATGAAAACGGACACTTTTATATGGAATCGGATCAAACATACAATTCCATCGAGGTTTCTTTTGTGGGATACAATACGAAAGAAATTCAACTGCAATCGGCTGTAACATTCGATTTAAAAATTGTATTATCCGAAGAGCAGGTATTGAATGAAGTGGTGGTCTTTTCAGGAAAAAGATCCAAAAAAAACAATCCAGCTATCGATATTTTGAGAAAAATTTGGGAACGTAGAAGAAAAAACGGACTCAAAATGTTTGATCAATACAGCTACCAAAAATACGAAAAGGTAGAATTTGACATGAACACCATTGACAGTGCTTTTATGAAAAGTAAAGTGTTCAAAGGAATGGAGTTTGTATTCAAAAAAGTAGATACTTCAAAAATAACCGGTAAAACCTACCTCCCTATTTTTATCAATGAATCGTTGTATGAAGTGTATGGCGACAACAAACTAAAAAAAGACAAAGAAGTCATTGTAGCAAATAAAAATTCTGGTTTTGGAGACGGAGACGGAGTAAATACGTTCATAAAAGACTTGTATAATGACTACAACATTTATGATAATTATTTGAATTTTTTCGACAAAAGTTTTACCAGCCCCTTGTCTAGAACCGGAATTGATGTTTACAGTTATGTACTTAGAGACAGTGCTTTTATCGAAGACAAATGGTGTTACAACATTGTTTTTTACCCACGAAGAAAAAACGAGCTGACTTTTAAAGGGAATTTCTGGGTAAACGATTCGACCTATGCCGTCAAAAACATCAGCATGTCGGCTTCTAAAAGCGCCAACATCAACTGGGTGAAAGAAATCTACATCGAACAAGATTTTGAGGTGGTCAATGATTCCGTTTTTTTACTCACGCGCGACCACATGATGTCTGATTTTGCGCTCAACAAGAAAGAAAGTTCAAAAGGAATTTATGGAAAAAGAACTTCCTTGTATCGCAACCATAAATTCAACGAACAAAAACCCGAGAAATTCTATAAAGATGAAATCAACTTCATAGACAATGAAGTGTATAAAAAATCGGATACTTTTTGGGCAGAAAATCGATTTGAAAAACTCAACAAAGATGAAGCGGGCGTTTACAAAATGTTGGACACCCTAAAAACCGTGAAAAAATTCAAGCAGTATTACAACTTGGCTTCTATTTTAGGAAGTGGGTATATCGAATTCAATAACTTTGATTACGGACCTATTTTCTCCACTTTTGGATACAATGTTGTAGAAGGAATACGCCTTCGAGTGGGTGGTAGAACCTATTTTGGACCCAACGACACATGGCGTCTACAAGGATTTACAGCTTACGGATTCGATGACAACAAATTCAAATATGGGATTTCGGGTAAATGGATGATTGACAAAAGAAACAGAATCATCCTGTCTGGAGGTAACCGAAGAGATATTGAACAAATTGGTGCCAGTTTGACCACAACCAACGATGTATTGGGTAGAAGTTTTGCCTCTTCCTCATTGTTTAGTTCGGGTAGCAATGGCAAGCTAACCAACATCAACCTTTCTTCTCTAGCCGTAGAGATTGAACCGGTTAAAAACTTAATATTTCAAACTGGTTTTTCATACAGAACGTTAGCTTCTGCTTCCAACTTATTTAGTTTGGACTATTACACAGACAATACCTTCACCACGACTAAAAGTGAGGTCAAACAATCTGAAATAAATTTACAAATTGAATACACGCCCAATAAAAAAACAACCGGCTACGGAGTAGAAAGAAGAACCATAGACCATCCCTACAGTCGCTTTTTTGTGAATTACAACCAAGGACTGAAAGGTGTTTTAGATAGTGATTTTGATTATAAAAAAATTCAATTATACTACAAACAACCGATTGTAATTGGACCCATCGGAAGAACCAACCTTACCATGGAACTCGGAAAAACCTACGGAAAAGTACCGTTGGGATTGATGAGCGTGATTCCGGGAAATCAAACCTATTTTGTGATTGGCAATACGTTTAGCAATTTAAATTTTTATGAATTTGTAGCCGACCAATACGCTACATTGGTTTGGGAACATAATTTTAACGGTAAAATTTTTGCTCGAGTTCCGATGCTTAGAAAATTAAATTGGAGAGAAATTATTGGTGTTCGATCGGTGTATGGTGATGTTTCTGCTGAAAATATTGCACTGAATGCATCGGGATTGCTCTACAAAACACCTAAAACACCCTATTGGGAATACAGCGCTGGAATTGGAAATATTTTCAAAGTTTTTCGCATAGATTTTGGTTGGAGAGGAAATTACAGAGACTTACCCGGAGCAAATAATTTTACCATTAAAGGGGAATTTGGGTTCTATTTTTAATAGAATGCCTTATCCTGATTCCGTTCAATAATGCAAGAACATGTACAATATCTTACTAAGAAAGATAAGGTTTTCCAACACCTCTTGGATCTGTATGGCGAACCCATTATTTCTGTGCGCCCCGAAGGATTTCAATCGCTCTGTAAATTAATCATTGAACAACAAGTTTCATTGGCTTCTGCAAAAGCCTGTTATTTAAAATTAGAACATTTTGTAGGTGAAGTTACTCCAAAAAACATCGTCAATTGCTCTGATGAAGATTTAAGAAAAAACGGCGTTTCTAAACAAAAAGCTGTATATCTAAAAGCATTGGCCGAAGCCATTCTGGATCAGAAATTAGATTTGGATTCCTTACGAAATAAAAAAGAAGACCAAATCATATCCGAACTAACGGCTATCAAAGGAATTGGAAATTGGACGGCAGAAGTTTACCTGCTCTTCTGTCTTCAAAAACAAGACTTATTTCCAATTGGAGATATCGCACTTCAAAACACGTTGAAAGAATTTTATCCGGTTCAAACCAAAGAGGAAATGCTACTTCTATCCGAAAACTGGAGGCCTTTCCGATCCCTAGCAACCTATTTTTTTTGGCATTACTATTTGAAGAAAAGAAATCGAGAGCCTTTGGTCTACTGATTTTGATAAAATGTATATTTATTTAGCGAATTTAGGCAACAAAACCCGCTTTTTGTTCCCATAAAAAACTCCTATTTCGTATATTTGTAGCCATAAAATTTAAAGTAAAAGCACCGATTAAAATGACTGCAGACAAAATTACAACGTTTGACGTTTTGGTAGAAATTCCAAGAGGAAGCCGAAACAAATATGAGTATGATTTCGAATTAAAGAGAATGCGTTTTGACAGAATGTTGTTCTCTTCCATGATGTATCCTGCCGATTACGGATTCATCCCTGAAACTTTAGCGCTAGATGGCGATCCTCTAGACGTACTTGTTTTAGTAACCAAACCCACATTTCCTGGGTGTGTTATTGAAGTAAAACCCATTGGTGTTTTCCATATGGCTGATGACAAAGGACCTGATGAAAAAATTATTTGCGTACCCGTTTCCGATCCTAATTGGAATTCGTTGAATGATTTAAGCGATGTAAACCCGCACTTGGTAAAAGAAATCGAGCACTTTTTTCAAGTATATAAAGACTTAGAAAACAAAATTGTTGACGTGGAAGGTTGGGGAGATGTTTCTGAAGCCCATGCTATTATCAAAGAATGTACCGAGCGTTTCAATGCTATCGAAAACAAACCAGAAGGTTTATTTAGCATTAAATAATTCAAGTTGTACGAATTAAATAACAAAAGCAATATTCTAAAAATTAGGATATTGCTTTTTTTTATATCTTCGTTTTATTACATTTACCGAAATTAACAAAAACAAAATTAACTTTTTATGGAATCAATAATGATTTATGTTCCTATTATCATGGCGATAATTGGATTAATTTTCATGGCAGCCAAAAGAGCTTGGGTGCTAAAACAAGATGCTGGAGATGGTAAAATGAAAGAAATTTCAGATTACATTTACGAAGGCGCATTGGCTTTCTTGAAAGCCGAATATAAATTATTAACAATATTTGTGTTGGTTGCAAGTGCTGTTTTGGCTGGAATCACTTTTCTTCCAGGTGTAAAAACAGATTTATTAATTGTAATCGCATTCATTTTTGGTGCTATCTTTTCTGCTTTAGCAGGAAATATGGGTATGAAAATAGCAACTAAAACGAATGTTAGAACAACACAAGCAGCTCGTACGAGTTTACCTCAAGCATTAAAAGTGTCTTTTGGTGGTGGAACAGTAATGGGACTTGGAGTTGCAGGTTTAGCCGTGTTAGGTTTGACCGGATTTTTCATTATTTTCTTTAATGTATTTATGAAAGGTGCATGGACTTCAACAGAAGACATGACCATCGTTCTTGAAACACTTGCTGGTTTCTCTCTTGGTGCTGAATCGATTGCCTTATTTGCCCGTGTAGGTGGAGGTATTTATACAAAAGCAGCCGATGTAGGTGCTGACTTAGTTGGTAAAGTTGAAGCAGGTATTCCTGAAGATGATCCCCGTAATCCAGCGACTATTGCTGACAACGTGGGTGATAACGTAGGTGACGTTGCAGGTATGGGTGCCGATTTATTCGGTTCGTATGTTGCAACCGTTCTTGCTGCAATGGTTTTAGGAAATTATGTAATCAAAGATATGGGTGGTAAAATCGAAGATGCTTTTGGCGGAATCGGACCTATTTTATTACCAATGGCCATTGCTGGTTTTGGAATTTTATTCTCTATCATCGGAACGATGTTGGTTAAAATTTCTAGCGATGACGCCAAAGAAGCACAAGTACAAAAAGCATTGAACATCGGAAACTGGGTTTCTATCTTATTGACTTTAGTTGCTTGTTACTTTTTGGTAGATTTTATGTTGCCAAAAACAATGAAAATGGAATTCTACGGTGAAGGATTGAAAGACATTTCTTCAATGCGTGTTTTCTATGCTACGATTGTAGGATTAATTGTAGGTGGAGCTATTTCATCTGTAACTGAATATTACACTGGATTAGGTACAAAACCGGTTTTGGCTATTGTACAAAAATCTTCAACTGGGGCAGGAACAAACGTAATCGCTGGTTTGGCGACTGGTATGATTTCTACATTCCCAACCGTATTGTTGTTCGCAGCAGCTATCTGGTCATCTTACGCCTTTGCAGGTTTCTATGGTGTGGCTTTAGCAGCATCTGCAATGATGGCAACTACAGCAATGCAATTAGCTATCGATGCGTTCGGACCTATTTCTGATAACGCAGGTGGAATCGCTGAAATGAGTGAATTACCAAAAGAAGTTCGTACAAGAACTGATATTTTGGATTCTGTAGGTAATACTACAGCTGCAACCGGTAAAGGTTTTGCAATTGCTTCAGCGGCATTGACTTCATTGGCCTTGTTTGCTGCTTATGTTACGTTTACAGGTATTGATGGAATCAATATTTTTAAAGCTCCTGTATTAGCAATGTTGTTTGTGGGAGGTATGATTCCAGTTGTATTCTCTGCATTAGCAATGAATTCTGTAGGAAAAGCTGCGATGGACATGGTATATGAAGTACGTCGTCAGTTCAAAGAAATTCCAGGAATCATGGAAGGAACAGGTAAACCAGAATACGGAAAATGTGTAGAAATTTCTACAAAAGCAGCTTTACGTGAAATGATGTTACCAGGAATTTTAACCATTGGTTTCCCTATTGCTATCGTTCTTTTAGGAAAATTAGTTTATGGAGATAACAACCAATTGATTGCAGAAATGCTTGGTGGATATATGGCAGGAGTTACCGTTTCTGGTGTGCTTTGGGCTGTGTTCCAAAACAATGCAGGTGGAGCTTGGGACAATGCTAAAAAATCATTTGAAGCAGGTGTTGAAATCAACGGAGAAATGACTTACAAAGGTTCTGATGCACACAAAGCAGCTGTAACTGGAGATACAGTTGGAGATCCATTTAAAGATACTTCTGGACCATCTATGAACATCTTAATCAAATTAACGTGTTTGATTGGATTGGTAATTGCTCCGATTTTAGGTGGTGGTCACGAAGGTGGTGAATTGAAAGAAGTAAAATGCACCATCATCGAAATGAGCCCTAACTGTTCTGAAAACATGGGTAAATGTGACTTAACAAAATGTGCTACAATGACCAAAGACGAATGCGCAAAAATGTGTGATTCATTGGGTTGTTCAGCAGAAGAAAAAGAAGTATGTTTATCTCACTATGGTGCGGATGGAAAATTCATTGCTCCAAAAGAAGGTGAAAAAGCATGTTGTGCTAAAGACGGTGCAAAAAATGTAAAAGTCGAAATCAAAAATGAAAACGGAAAAGCTAAAGCTACCGTTACAACTTCTGAAAAAGGCAATGTAAACGTTCAAGTTTTTGAAGGATCACTTGATGAAGTGAAAGCCAAAGTAGAAGGTTTAAAATAGTCTACAATATTTTTTTATGACGAGAGCCTCACAATTGTGAGGCTCTTTTTTTATTCTTTTTTTTGTATATTTATACTTTATATCACAACGTACTCCTATGAAATTAGTGTATTCATTTTTGTTATCCTTTGCATTTTCAATTTGTTTTTCTCAGCAAAACACAAAGGTAATCCCGTTACCCAAATCGGTTGTTTTAGGAAAAGGAAGCTACGTATTAAATTCGAAAACGACGATACAAGCGAAAGAAAATTCATTCGAAGCAACCTATTTACAACAATTAATACAAGAGCAAACTGGGCTGAAATTAGAAATAAATTCGAAATTTCAATCCAATTGTATCCAGCTGATCGAGTTAAGAGCCGATACCCTCACAACTCAAATAGAATCGTACAATCTAACAATATCTTCAAATAGAATCTCCCTCTCAGCCTTTTCAAACAAGGGCTTGTTCTATGGTATTCAAACCCTTGTGCAGTTACTTCCGTTTGAAAAAAAGAACGAAATTCATATTCCATGGCAACAAATTTCTGACCAACCAAAATTCAAATGGCGCGGCATGCATTTGGACGTGGCAAGACATTTTTTTCCAAAGGAATTCATCAAAAAGTACATCGATTACCTAGCTATGTACAAAATGAATACATTCCATTGGCACTTAACCGATGACCAAGGTTGGAGGATTGAAATAAAAAAATACCCAAAGCTAACACAAATAGGCGCCTGGAGAAACGGCTCAATGATTGGCCATTACAACGAACAAAAGTACGATACCCTACTTCACGGTGGCTTCTATTCTCAAGAGGATGTGAAGGAAATTGTTGCCTATGCTTCCCAACGTCATATTAACGTTATTCCAGAAATTGAAATGCCCGGACATGCTACAGCAGCTCTAGCCTCTTACCCCGAATTATCATGTACGGGTAAAAATTTTGAAGTTGCCAAACAATGGGGTGTTTTAGATGATGTGTTTTGCACCAAGCCAGAAACCCTCTCATTTTTAAAAGACGTACTTAGTGAAGTAATTGATTTATTTCCGTCGCAATACATCCATATCGGAGGCGATGAATGTCCGAAGACACGATGGAAAAACTGTCCAAATTGTCAAAAAAACATCCGTGATTTGGGTCTTAAAGACGAACATGAATTACAAAGTTATTTGGTACAAACGATAGAGAAATTTGTAAACAGCAAAGGACGAAAAATTATTGGTTGGGACGAAATATTAGAAGGCGGTCTTGCACCGAATGCAGCTGTCATGAGTTGGCGCGGTACCGAAGGAGGAATTACTGCAGCCAAACAAAAACATCATGTAGTAATGTCTCCTGGAAGCCATTGCTATTTTGATTTTTACCAAGGCGAACAAAAAACGGAACCACTGGCCATAGGCGGATACACACCTCTTGAAAAAGTGTACGCTTTTAATCCGATTCCGGAAGAGTTAACCTCAGAAGAGAGTACCTACATCTTAGGAGGTCAAGGAAATGTTTGGACCGAATACATGGATGATTTTTCAAAAGTGGAGTACATGGCAATGCCCCGAATGGCAGCCTTAGCTGAAGTATTATGGGGCAAAGATGAAAAAGCCACCTTTGATGCATTTAAGATTAGGCTGTTACACCACTTTGATCGATTGGATCAAATGAAAATCAATTACAGCAAAGCTCTATTTGAAGTAAAAAGCAACATCCAACCCTTGAAAGACCCATCTGGATTAGCAGTCAAATTAATTCCTGCTGATAGCGCATTTTCTATATTCTATACAACTGACGGAACGATCCCAACACGTCAATCTCTACTTTACACAGCACCCATTCCTTTGGTCACTTCAACAACCTTGAAAGCAGCTAGTTTTATATCTGGCATTCAAAAAAGTGCTGTGCTAGAACAATCCTTTGATTTTCACAAAGGCATTGGTGCCCACGTGACTTTGCAACTCGAACCAAGCAAAACCTATTCGGCCAATGGTGCCTTTAGTTTGGTGGATGGCATTTATGGTGATCGAGGTAAATTTGGAAGGGATTGGTTGGGATTTTCAGGAAAAGACATCAGTGCAGTAATTGCATTAAATAAAACCGAAGCACTACATAAAATAACGGTTGACGTATTATCTAGCCCCGCAAGTTGGATATATTATCCCAGACAAATAACGGTTGCAATATCATTAGACGGTGTAACTTATTCGAAGGAAATTGAAATTACAAAAGACGAAATTGAAAATTCACACGGAAAAGTAATCCTAGATCTACAGAATCAACAGGCGCTATTTATTAAAGTAAAAGCAATGCATCACGGTATAATTGAAGAAGGAAATCCGGGAGCTGGAGAACCTGCCTGGTTATTTATTGACGAAATAAAAATTGAATAATGAAATCAACTCGAAGACATTTTATTAAAATAGCAACCATTGGCGGAATCGGATTATCCTTTCCTCTGGAAAAAAATACCAAAATCAAACACGAATCTGCCGCAATTAACAAACCCATTGTCCTTTCAACATGGAATTTTGGCGTACAAGCAAATGCCGCCGCATGGGAAGTTCTGAAAAAAAATGGTCGCGCACTGGATGCAGTAGAAGCAGGTGTAAAAATACCCGAAGGTGATCCAAATGAACGCAGCGTGGGTTATGGCGGTAGGCCCGATAGAGATGGGAAAGTGACCCTTGACGCGTGTATTATGGATGAACAATCAAATATTGGATCGGTAGCCTGCTTAGAACACATCAAACACCCAATTTCAGTGGCCAGAGCTGTCATGGAAAAAACACCCCACGTAATGTTGGTAGGCCAAGGGGCCTTGCAATTTGCACTTTCACAAGGATTTAAAAAAGAAAATTTGCTGGTCGAAGCTTCTGAAAAAGAATGGAAAGAATGGTTAAAAACCAGCCAATACAAACCCATTGCAAACATTGAAAACCACGATACGATTGGAATGATTGCATTGGATGCTCAAGGCAATTTATCAGGAGCTTGTACCACCAGTGGTATGGCCTATAAAATGCATGGACGCGTAGGTGATTCACCCATCATTGGAGCCGGATTGTATGTAGATAATGAAATTGGCGCTGCCACTGCGACGGGTCACGGAGAAGAGGTGGTTCGGATTTCGGGATGTCATTTGGTTGTCGAATTGATGCGTCAAGGTTTATCTCCTCAAAAAGCGTGTGAAGAAGCCGTAATGCGTATTGTTAAGTTAACTCAAAATAGAGGAAAAGAACTCAAAGACATCCAAGTCGGATTCATTGCTCTGAATAAAAAAGGAGAATATGGATCCTTTTGCGTGCAAGGAGGATTCAATTATGCCGTGACGGACCAATCTGGAAACCAACTCATTGATGCTAATTACTATTTAAAAGAATAATGGCTCAACTAGAAATAGCTTGTTTCAATCTTGAGTCGGCAATCATCGCTCAAAAAGGAGGTGCCGACCGAGTCGAATTATGTGCTGGAATTTTGGCGGGAGGTACCACGCCCCATATCGAAATGATACAAGATGCTCGAGCAAAATTAACCATTGATTGTTTTGTCATGATTCGACCTAGAGGAGGTGACTTCGTCTATTCCGATTCAGAATGGGAGCAAATGAAAGCAGATCTATTGACATTCAAAAAACTTGGAGTCAACGGATTTGTATTTGGAATACTACACAAAGACCGAAAAATAAACATAGAACAAAACAAAATTTTAGTCGACCTAGCGCACCCCGTTCCTTGTACTTTTCATAGGGCTTTTGACGAAATTTTGGATCATCATCAAGGATTAGAAGAGGTTATTTCATGTGGATTTTCTACAGTACTCACGTCTGGCACTTTCGCGAATGTGATGGAAGGAAAAGAAATTCTTAAGAAATTAGTGCTGCAAGCTGATAACCGCATCCAAATCATGCCCGGTGGCGGATTACGTGCTACCAATATTTCCGAATTACATCAAAAGGTACAAGCCAATTGGTACCATTCGTCTGCCATCACAGATACAAGCGAAATGGCCGATGTGGAAGAAATTAAAAGAATAAAATCGTTGCTATAATCATCACTTGTCTTTCAAAAAAACAGGTACTACTCTATCCAAACAACTATCGATGGATTCATATTCAAATGGTAGGTCCATCTTGCTTTTTTCGTTCGAAATCAAATCCCTGTTCTGAAGGCTTTCTGCACCTTGGTGTGTCAAAAATCGTTTCTTGCCAAACCATGACAATACCCAATCGATACGCCACGCCCACTGCAACATCCATGAAGTAGCTAATTTTGAAGGAGACTTCACCCCCATTCTTTGGGCAATTTTAGCGATAATGGTTTCATAACTAAGGTTCTCAGAAAGTACAACATAGCGTTCCCCTTCTACCTCGCTTTGCATCAAAGTACTCATGATGCGCACCACATCTTCAACGGCTACATAACCGGTAATTCCTTTGGTATAATAAGAAAGTCCATTCCAAACGCGATTGAATAATAGACCGCTTCCTTGGGTCCAAGAACCAACACCCAGAATGACACCCGGATTCACAATCACAACTTGTAAGCCCTCTTGATGACCTCGCCAAACTTCCATTTCGGCGCCATATTTTGAAATCGCATAATCACTATGCAAACGCTCCGGATTCCATTGGGTCGTTTCGCTAACAACCGTTTCATTCGCTTCTAAATCACCTAAAGCAGCAATCGACGAAACATGACAGAGCTTTTTAACCTGTCTATCAATACAGAAATTCACAATATTAGCAGTACCTTCAATGTTGGTTTTACGCAAGGCTACCTCATCGCTTGGATCAAACGAAATCAATCCAGCACAATGATACACATGCGAGACCTCTTGAAAAGCTATTTCGAGGCTTGGAACATCCAAAATATCGCCAAAAGTCCATTCAATGGCATCAAATAAATCCAACAGACCTCTGCTTTCAAAAAGTGCTTTAACGATGTCAATCTGCGCTTCATTTCTGTACAACGCACGCACGTTTTTCCCATCGTTTTGAAACAAATGCAGCAATAAATGTGACCCAACCAAACCAGTAGCTCCTGTAACTAATATCATATAACAAAGGTACACTATTCACCGTTTCAGAAAAAAATTTCGTTCAACTTTTCGGCATGTCCCTTCGGGTCGGGCTGTCCTCTTTATCTTTTGTATTGCTTTGCTGCACAAAAGGATGCCGCTTCCATCCCTCATGCAACCCAACCTTGCACCTATGTTATTTTATTCATCATGTTGACAAAATATTATTTACATTTGAGTAATTAATGCATAAATATCCTTCTAAAATAAATAAAGACATCTGAAAACAAAGTCCTACACAGATATGTGTAAAACATTCGTAAACTTGAAAAAAATGATACAAAAATTATGGCTTCTGTTCGCTTTCATTTCAAATATTGGATTTGCTCAAACATATGATTTCAATCTTGTAACGATTTATACAAACAGCAGAGAAGGAATTTCTACAGATAGGATCGTTTTTTCAAATACCGATAACCAAACCTATTTTATGTCAATCGCGAATAATTCAGATAAAAATGTGGCCTATTTAGTTGACATTAAAAATTCGAAAAACCATTATATGTCGTATGTTAAAGAAATGGTTGATGGTGAAACATCCTTCGAATTTAGCTATAATAAAACCACACCAGTGGAACAAGTTGCGCTAACCAATGACAATTATTTTGAATTTGAAACAATACAGGAAGATTCTATCTATAAAACCATTCGAATGACCTGTGTAAAAAAGAAAAAGAAAAAATCCGATACTTCCATTACCCTTATTAAAGTAAAAAAAATTAAATATAATCTTTTCCCGATTTTCCGCTTCAGTCATTTACATCTATTTGAATATCGTGAAGATGTGGATTTAAATGAAAATGGAATTGTTGAAAGTGCCGAATCTTTAAATTATCCTAAAAACACTTGCAAACTGACATATATTAAAGACGTAAATTTTAAAGTTTATATTCCAAATAATAAAAAGCTCAGATTGTAAAAGCGGGGTACAATTGTTATATTTGCAGAAATATATTGAGTAAGATGAAGAATTTAGTAGCAGAATTGCAGTGGCGTGGATTGATTCACGATATGATGCCCGGTACCGAAGAACAATTGGTTAAAGAAATGACAACGACTTATATTGGATTTGACCCAACCAGTGATTCCCTTCATATTGGAAGTTTGGTGCCTATTATTTTGTTGGTTCATTTGGAAAAATTTGGCCACAAACCTATTGCTTTGGTTGGCGGTGCTACTGGAATGATTGGCGACCCATCTGGAAAATCAGATGAGCGTAACTTATTGGATGAAGCCACTTTAGAGAAAAATGTAGCCGGGATAAAATCGGTTTTATCTCGCTTTTTAGATTTTAATTCGGCCGCAGTAAACGCACCTTTATTGGTGAATAATTACGATTGGATGAAAGATTTTTCATTCATCAATTTTGCACGTGATGTTGGTAAGCGTATTACCGTAAACTACATGATGGCAAAGGATTCCGTTAAAAAACGTTTGGGCGCCGAAGGGGAAGGAATGAGCTTTACTGAATTTACCTACCAGCTGATTCAGGGATATGATTTCCACCATTTATACAAAACTCACCATTGCTTATTGCAAATGGGAGGTTCAGACCAATGGGGAAATATTACAACAGGTACCGAATTGGTTCGCCGTATCAACGGAGAAGGTGCAAAAGCTTTCGCCATGACTTGTCCTTTGATTACCAAAGCAGATGGTTCAAAATTTGGGAAATCGGAAGGTGGAAATGTATGGTTAACAGCAGACAAAACTTCAGTTTATAAATTTTACCAATTTTGGTTGAACACGACCGATGTTGATGCCGAAAAATACATTAAAATCTTTACATTTCTAGACCAAGAAACGGTAAATGAATTGATTGCAACCCATCATGAAGCGCCTCACTTACGTGTACTTCAGAAAAAATTAGCAGAAGAAGTTACGACTTTTGTACATGGCACAGCAGAATTAGAAAAAGCCATTGCAGCGTCGGCCATTTTGTTTGGTAACGCCACTTCAGAAGATTTAAAACAATTGGATGAAGCTACATTTTTAGAAATATTTGACGGGGTACCCCAAGCAACTATAGCGCGTGAATTGGTAGAAAATGAATTGAATATTGTAGATGTACTAAACGAACAAACAGGTTTCTTAAAATCGAATGGGGAAGCCAGACGTGCGTTGAGTGCCAACTCGATTGCGGTCAATAAAACAAAAATTACTGAAACGTACAATATTAGTTCGGCCGACTTAATCAACGACCAATTTATCTTGTTGCAAAGTGGTAAAAAGAATTATTTTGTGGTGCGCGTTAAATAACCATTAGGTTGCACCCTCTTATATCGGAATGATCAAAACGTCCCAATACTTCGAACGAATTATTGGGATATTTTTTTCCCAAATCTTGAGTAGCAATGAACGAACACGAATTGTAATTTGCCAAGTCTATCACATTGATGCCGCCTGTTTTTTGTGTCTCTACATAAGACAAGGCATCCTCCGTATCACGAATAAGAATTTGCATCCAATTTGGACATTCAAAAATACCCTCGCCTAGCGAATAGGCTTGCGATAACAATTCGGTCATCCCATATTCTGAATGGATCGTAGACACCCCAAATCCTTCACAAAGTTCGGCATGCAATTCCTCACGAATCATTTCTTTTCTTTTCCCTTTCATTCCACCTGTTTCCATGATGATGGTATTTTTTAAGCGGAATTTTTGATGTTCAATGACATCCAATAAAGCATAAGTTACCCCTATGACAAGTACATTTTGTCCCGCTTGATCTAGTTCGATTAGCTTTGCGGCAAATTCCTCGTAATTGTTTAAATAGAAGCCACTTTCAGGATGGTTGGAACGTTCCATTAAATCGTTTACCATATAGATAAGAGAAGAACCTTCGCGCTCCAAATAGGATGGCAACAAGGCAAGAATGGCATAATCCTCAATAGCACCATAGAATTGCGCAAAAGCCTTTTGATAACTTTCCTCGTACCAAGAAGTATCTGTAACAAGGTGTTGGCTGGTCGTCATTCCGGTTGTACCACTACTGGTAAACGTTTGTTGTATGGGCTGCGAAGAACTAAGCACTTGATGGGTTTTAAAAAACTGAATCGGTAAAAAAGGGATTTCGTTCAACGATTTTACGTTGGTTTTATCTTTGCTTAGTAAATTACAAAATTGTTGGTATACTCCATTATGGTCAAATTGGTGCCGAAACACCTTTAGAGCCATTTTTTCAAATTCTTTTTTGGAACCGATTTGGAATATTTCTTCTTTTGAAATCATGGTGCAAAAATAGGAAAGAAAAAGAGCATTCTTTGAAAATAATAACACAAAAAAAGCACCAACTTTCGTTGGTGCTTGGAGTATGTTGTTAATAAAATTATTTTTTTACAACTTTACGACTTGTTTTGGCATATTCATTTTGAATAGTAACAATATATACTCCTTCAGATAAAGACTGTGTATTAATTGCTTCATTACTATCAACTCTATTAGAACTGAATAATTTACCATCCATTGAATATATATTTACAGTTGCTCTTGTTGGCATTTGAATTGTTAAGGCATCAGTAATTACTGTTGCCATTTTAATTTGGCTATCAAAATCAACTTTATCTACTGCCATTGTTGCTTTATCGTAAAACTTAATATCGTCAAAATAGATAACACCACCACCAGTAGTACCTGTTTCAGGGTAAACTCTTAATCCTGGTCTTGCAACTGTTGATGTTGCACTAGGCATTGCTTCAGCAGTGAAAAACTGCCAAGAAGGTGAGTTTACAGAGTAATCTGTTTGCTGTAAAGCATTCGCTCCTGTATCAGAGCCACTAGTTCCAGCAACAGTTCGAAATTGATTCCAAAATCTAAATCTTGCGTTTGCATCATTATCTAAATACCAACCAGAAAATACATAAGTTGCACCTTGAGTCACAGGAGTATCTGTAGTTGGGCTAATTGTTTTACTACTTGAAGCAGGAGATGTTAAACCTAAAGAGCTTGTTCCAGCGTAAAAATTTGTTGTGCTTTGAGTTACTGTTGAACCCGTAGTGAACCAAGAATCTGGAACACCTGCAGTCCAAGTTTCAAAACTTCCATTTGGAATTAAATTGGTTTGAGCATTTGATGCTGAAATAGCAATAATAGCAAATAAAGTGTAAAGTTTTTTCATAATTTAATTTTTAATTAGTTCACAAAGGTAAATAAATATTTTACAACTTAAATAACTCAATGTAAATTAATTATCAATTAAAAAAGATGTTATTTTACAATTAATTTTCTGGTTTCTGAAGCTTCTCCTTCTTTGAATTTGATGATGTAAACCCCTGGAGATAAATTCCCTATGTTCAATTCTCTACCTGAAAGAACCGTTTGAAGTACTTTTTTCCCGAGTACGTCAAAAATGATGATTTCTTTATCATCTGAAGAGTTGGAAGTAATATAAATTTTTCCTGTACTAACAGGATTAGGGTAAAAGCTAAGTCCTTCAATTGAGTTCGGTTGAACTCTTGAAGTTGATTTTGATTCTTGTGCTACAGCTGAAGCAGCTGAAAAACAAAGAAATAAAAGTAAAATATAAAAGTAATTTTTTGGCATATTCACAAATTATAAAGTGGTTGTAGACATATTCATTGAAACAAATATAATAAAAGCATTTCAAATTTTGTACCAAAAATAAAAAAATCCCTCTTTTGGAGGGATTTTTTACTATTTTGAGTTGTTTGCTTATTGTAAAACTGTCCAACCTGTAGACCAAGATGGTGCTGCTGCTCCTGCTCCTGCTCCTGTAGCTGTTGTAGTTTCTGTAGCTACTGCAGACACGTCAACTGCTTGGGCTGGAACTGCTGAATTTTTACCAGCTGTTTTAGTAGTAACATCTGCATAAGATACATTTGTAGCTTTCAAAGCTGTTCCAACGAAAGCAATGGTTTCATCGTGCTCAACATTGAATCCTTTAGCGTATCCTGTTAAGTGTAAGTTAGCGAAGATACCTTTAGTTCCTCTTCTTAATTTTAACGCGTCGTTTTCTGGATATGTTGTAGAACTTACTGTACTACCAGGACCTACTAATGATAAATTAGTGATTGATGGGTTAGCAATAGGTGTATTAGCAAAACCAAACTCATAGTTGTCTGCTTCAATCCCTCTGTTTCCTTTTCCGAAAGCAGATTTACCATACCAATCCGTATTTGTTCCATTCCAACCTTCTGTCCAGTCGAATGCATCGTCTTCGTTTCCGTAAGAAACCAAACCTTTTGTGTTTACTGTTCCACCGAAAAATTCGAAACCGTCATCTGCACCGTGGTATGTTTCAACATATTCGAATATTGTTCCAGAACCTACTCCGAATAAAGAAACACCGTTGAATTCTTTTACTGCGCTAAATGCAGCTCCAGCATACTCAACTCTTAAGTAACGGATAGAACCTGAATTATCGTTAGCAATAGCACCACCGTAAGTTAAGTCAGCTACTTCTGATTGTGCTGTACTTGTACCACCTGATACTGTATTGATTGGCGCTCTACCACAGATTACTAACCCACCCCAGTCTCCTGCAGCTTTAGTAGTTAAACCA